>NZ_JAUOER010000002.1:0-409937 GCF_031932025.1 Shewanella sp. SP2S2-4 | reverse complement strand
TGATCACGGCGTGAAGTTTTATATCTGCGGACAGAGCGCCGCTTATTTTGATTTAACCAGTACCTCATTATTACCTGGTGTTGATATGGCATTATCGGCGATGACAGCCCACGCTATTTTGGCGCAGCAGGGTTACAGTGAAAATCCATTTTAGGGTAAATTTTTAGTTTGGAAATAAGGCTTGGCTTGCTATTCTGTGGCGCATAAGTCGATAATTACAGTGAAATAAATGGAATGCTGTATTGTTCAAGGAGATGACTATGTGGGCGTTTTTAGTTGAACAGCCTAATTTACCTTACACCATAGCTTTTGCCTGTGTTCTGGCCCTCGGTGTGTTTGAAGCCTTCGCGTTAGTCATTGGCTTAAGCATGATGAGTGCGCTAGACCAATGGGTGCCTATCGATGCGGATTATGACGCAGATGTGAGCCCCGGCGGACTTACTGGCATTGCCGGTTGGCTGTGCCTCAATCGACTGCCGTTATTGATTTGGTTTGTGCTCGCGCTGACCAGTTTTGCGATAGCGGGTTATATCGTCAATTTTATCAGTTTCAATGTCGCTGGCCTTTTACTGCCGCAATTGTTCACTTTACCCATAGCCATAGTTGCGAGTGCCTTTTCTTGCCGTTATTTCGGTCGAGTGCTGGCCGAACATCTGCCCAAAAATGAATCGAGCGCGATTTCGCTTGATGATTTGAGCGGCTATGTCGCGACTATTACCTTAGGCTGCGCCATCAAAGGCATGCCCTCTGAAGCCGTTGTACGTGATAAACACCAACAAAAACATTACGTCTTAGTCGAGCCTGAAACCTCGGGTATCGAGTTTGCCTCTGGCACTCAAGTAGTGCTACTTAAGCGTGAAGGCCGTGTCTGGTCTGCTACGCGTTTTGATAATTAATCGTCCCCAGCCATAAATCAATTGAAAGGAAATCAAATGGATGTGTTAACTGATATCGGTTCATCCGGTAGTTTTATTTTGCTCGTTGCCGGTATGGTGTTACTTGGCTTTATCGTGATCGGGTTAATTTTTGCCAAGTTATATAAACGTGCAACCAAAGAAATGGCCTTTGTGCGTACCGGCTTTGGCGGTGAGAAAATCATTAAAGATGGCGGCGCTATCGTACTGCCAGTGCTGCATGAAACCATTTCGGTCAACATGAATACCCTGCGTATCGAAGTGGAAAAAACTCAGAAAGATGCGCTGATCACTAAAGACAGAATGCGTGTCGATGTGAAGGCCGACTTCTACCTACGTGTTGCCCCAAATTCCGATGGTATTTCGATGGCGGCGCAAACCTTAGGTACGCGCACAAACCGCGTTGAAGAGCTTAAAAAGCTGATGGAGTCTAAGTTTGTCGACGTACTCCGCGCTGTCGCCGCTGAAATGACCATGACAGAAATGCATGAGCAGCGTGCCGATTTTGTGCAACGTGTGCAAAATAACGTGGCTAACGATCTTGAGAAAAACGGTCTCGAACTCGAGTCGGTTTCGTTAACGGGTTTCGATCAAACTGATCTACAGTTCTTCAATGAAAACAACGCATTCGACGCCGAAGGTCGTGCACGTCTGGCGAAAATCATTGAAGAGAAACGTAAAGAAACCAACGATATCCAACAGGATAACCGGATTAAGATCGAGCAACGTAACCTCGAAGCCGAAAAAGAATCCCTAGAGATTGAAAAGTCGGAAGAAGAAGCACGCCTGATCCAGCAACAGTCTTTGGAATTTAAACGCGCCGATCAAAAAGCGGAAATCATTAAGCAGAAAGAAAACAAGGCCCGTGAAGAACGCGAAGCCGAAATTGCTAAAGAACGCGCTATCGAAACGGCTCAAATCGAAAAGACGAAAGACATCGAAACCCGCGAGATTGAAAAATATAAGTCGATTGAGCAATCGCGCATTCAACAGCAAAGGGATATCGAAGTTTCTGAGCAGGAAAAACGCATTGCGGTTGCGGCGAAATCTGAAGAAGAATCTGCTGCCCGTGCCCGTGCTGCTGAAGCCGAAAAACTGAAAGTGGAGAAAGAAGAAGCGGTAATCACAGCGCGCCAAGTGGCCGAAGCGAATCGTCGTAAAGAGATTGAAGTGATTGACGCCCGTAAAGAAGCTGAGCGTGATGCGGTAGGCGTAACAGTACAAGCCGAAGCCGAGAAACGTGCCGCCGAAGACAGATCGAGTGCGATTCTGATTGAAGCGCGCGCTAGCGCCGATGCGAAAAAACTGCAGGCCGAAGCGGATGAGAAAGTCTATGCCGTTGAAGCTGCGGGTAAACAAGCGCTTTACGAAGCTGAAAACGTCTTGAGTGATGAGCAAATTGCCCTGCAAAAATCCCTCGCGATTTTAAAAGCGCTGCCTGAAATCGTGGCACAAGCCGTTAAACCGTTGGAAAACATCGAAGGCATTAAAATTCTTCAAGGCTATGGCGCTGGCAATCAATTTGCCGCGGGTGGCGAAGGCGCTCACCATCAAGGTGGTATTGCCGAGCAAGTCACCAGTGCCGCATTAAACTATCGCGCTAATGCGCCGGTGGTTGATGCCATGCTCAGAGAGCTGGGCTTAGTGAACGGTGATACTGGCACCTTGAATGATTTATTGAACGGCAATAATACGTTAACCGCCGAGGCGTTAAGTGGTGTGAAGTCGTCTCATGCAGAGCTTAAAGATTACAGCCAAACGCATGTGGTCGAGAGTCAAAGCGTGCCTAAGCTGTAAGGTCGATTTAGCTCACTCCATGATGTTAGCTTGATGACTGAGCTATATGAGATTAAATCAGCCAAGTAAGCTTTTGCGCTGAGTGAAGTCAGCACTGACTCAAGGCTTGGTAAATCAGCTTGATAAATAAGCCTGATTAAATAAAACCGCTCGCATTATTGCGAGCGGTTTTGTTTTTGGGGGAGATAAAATCTACCAGCCTATTGGTGCACCTTATCGACACCCGATGAGCGACCCTCGGCGTGACAGATGGCGCAGGATTCTTGCCCAGCTTGGTAAATTCGCCCTCCGCTGGCATCGCTTTGATAAACCCCGCCAAAGCTGCGTGCATGGACGACTAAACTATCGATAAGCGTGTGACAAGCCGTGCAGGTTGCTAAGGTTGGCCGTATTGGCTCAGCTTGCCAGCGTTTGAGTGTACTTTTTGATGATTTCGTCAATTTTACCATTGGCTTTTAGGGTCGCTATTGCTTGATTAATGGCAGGCAGCAAATCGGCATGTTCCTTACGTAACCTAAACACTAAGTCCCCATCGGAATGCACCGCCGCAAGGGCGACAGGGATCCGCAACTGAGTCGACCAATACAAGGCTGGATAATTACCGGAAATAATCGCATCGACTCTGTGTTTATCTAAGGCTTTGACTAACTCTTGCTCAGAGGTAAAGTCGGCACGGATAAAGTCCTTATCGTCGTGGTATAAATAACCGCGCACTGTCCCGATTTGTTTGCCTTTAATCTGGTCGATATCCTTATATTTACTGACATTTTCAGGCAGGGTGACCACATATTCGGTGATTTGCATTATGGGGGCGGATTTGACAAACAGCGGCCCCAAATCCTGCTTTTCAAACCAACTCGGGCTGACGATATCAAAGTCGAGTTGACCGGTTTCCAGAGCGTTATTAGTGCGCTTTGGCGGCAAGGTGAGGATTTCACCGTCGATTTTAGCTAAGGATAGAATCATCGGGATAAGCTCAGTGATCATCCCCGGCGCCTCGGCTTGATCGCCGATAAAATACGGATACCAAGAATAGGAGCCAGTGATATTGTATTTGAGCTGCTCCGCATAGGCGTGTGGTTGAGTAAAGCAAAGGGCGAACAAGGCAAATCGAACTAAGTGTTTATACTGCAAACATCGCTTAACCATATTGCTTTTATCCTTGTTATCTCTGCTTTAGCCAAGGCCTATCCGATGGCCATTCTACCTAAACTGTGTGAATAAATTGTTTATTGGGTCACAATCAGTCACATCAGCCATAGTTAAACAGTTTTCACCTTTACGCCATTACACTTTACGCTATGACACCTAAGCCAATAGCTGACACAGGGCGGGCTGCTGATTATGCGGGAAAATTTGATAGGTTTTATGGTGCTTAACCAAGCTGGTTTTCTTATTGCCTTGGCTGAGTAATAACCCATGGGATAGGGCGATACGCGTTAGCGTCTGTTCATCGGCGCGGACATATAAGTTGATTGGTTTTAGCAACTGATTGTCTTTAATATGTTGATTAAATTCTTTTGCATCAATTACTAAGCTAGATTGGCCATCACCATCGAGTTTGAGCTTGGCGCTGATTTCAGTGTCAGTAAAGACCAACCATTCGGCTTGCTTTAAAGTTGCTATCATAGCATTTAATGCCGTACCTAACGCTTGCTCTGATGTCTCAACTGTTTGATATTGATGCACGATCCTTTCTAGCAAACGCTTGAGTTCGGCGCCCGCACCTTGGCTGCGAGCCAAACGTATCCAAGCCGTCAGATCGTCGGCTACCAGTTTAGAAAAGCGTTTTTCCTTTAAGGACTCGACCATCCAATTACACAAAAAATGACTTTCCTGCGCAGAAGTGCGCTGGGCTTTCTTGGTCTGTGCTGAAGCGGTTAAATCGGCAAGACCCGCAAGGGCGAGTTCGAGCACAGCTTGGTTATAGGTTTGAGAATTCATTATGACTCCGCCGCGGGCTGAAGTGATGTTATCTATTTGAACTTGGACGATATTGATTGCGGCGGAGCTAGTTTAGCAAAGCGGTCGATAAACCGATATTTATTCTTGCGATCCCACCAAACTTGCGGCGGTTAAGATCAGCTTAGGTGCGGGTCTGACCTTGTAGTTAGGATTCACATATTGGAAATGAATCAAACCTTTATCATCGCTAATATAAATGGCGGGCACAGGTAAGACTAAACGTTTGGCTCCCTCGGGAGTCGTCCACATTGGATTATCGACATGAAGACGCGAAGTATAGATCTCAGTGACCTTTTCGCTTGTATAAAAAGCTAAGCCAAAGGCTTGCGCTGCCAGCATTTTTTCATCGGAAAGCAGTAGATACTTAAGCTCATTTTTTGCCGCCGAAGCCTTAAGTTGAGCTGGTGTATCGGGTGAAATACCCACTAATTGAAAGCCCATTTTTAGTAATTCAGGCTCAATCGCTTTTAGTTGCCCCATTTGATTGTTACAAAATGGGCACCAGCCGCCGCGGTAAAAGAAAAAGATGGTCGGTTTTTGCTGGGTTAACTCGGCTAAATCGACGGTTTTACCCTTGATATCTTGCAAGTTTACCTTAGGAATTTGCTGACCGTTGAGTAGCGGACTGATGGAAAACTCATCTCTGGCAATGGGCTGCGCCAGAGTCGTAAAGCTAGTGAGCAATAGTGTGCCTACGAGGCAAAGTGTTTTTAGTATGGTTGACATGGGCGTTCCTAACGTTATCTTTCAATGGCTGCATTTCTAAGCACTGACAGTTATCTTTTGTCTGCTCTAGTACTGAGATCTGCTTGCGTGATCTGCTTATGTAATTTGTTGCTTAAGTCATCTCCGTTGACGAGATCTTCGCTTAAGTGTTTTTTGTGTAAGTGCCATTGCGCGGTCTTGCTGTATTGTTCGTATTGGCCAAGGCGCTCTTAAGCGAGTCTCTAAAGGAACGGGGATGAGCGGAAGTTATTGCATAACCCAGCAAATTAGCTGTCATGCGGAGTTTTGATGAATAAAATTAACCCAAAGAAATTACTCAACAGTAAGTGGACCGCCGTTAAGCCGACCAATAAAGAAAAACATTTTTTAGTCACTGAGATTGAATTTGATGAGGAAGGCATAGTGATCTCATGCTCAATTGAGGCTGTGATGTCAAAGCGAGTTATACCTATAAACTGGCATGATTTAAAAGATGAAGGCCTTTGGCTGCAGGGTTGGAAATAGTTAAACGACTTGGGTAAATACCAATCTCATATTATCCAAAGACATGGAGGGCACTCATCTTGTTCTCCACTTTTTTAGCCATCATCTTCTAGGTTCTCTAGCTCATTCTGCAGCAATATCATTTATCAATGTCCTCATCATGCCCTCCATCAATGTCTTCCATAAACGATCCCATCAATACCTCGTCTCTTGCCGTCAACTGGGCATGTTTTTGTAGCGCAGCGGCATCCATTTATTCAAGTTTGAGATTAATCCGTGTTTTTTAGTGATATCGATTGCGGCTAAATCGAGATTCCGTTATTTTGTTGTGGCCATCTAAACGTCTAGATGGTTTTGCGGTTATTAAGGTACTCACTGAAGCTATGCATTGTCGTCATCGAACGCAGCAAGGTGCTAGGTAGCAGGATTCTCATTAACTATGAGTGCTTTAGTAAAACGAAGTCGCATAAAAAGATTGAGGTCAGCAAGATGGATAAGCAGCAACTGTGGGTTTTGGATGGTGGCATGGGGCGTGAGTTGGCAAGACGGGGTGCACCCTTTCGCCAGCCTGAGTGGTCGGCGTTGGCATTGATAGAAGCGCCGCAAACGGTGACTGAGGTGCATCAAGCTTACGTAGCCAGCGGGGCCAAAGTCATCACCACCAACAGTTATGCACTCGTGCCATTTCATATCGGCGATGAGCGTTTTGCCGCCGAGGGTGAAGCGCTGGCTGCATTGGCGGGCAAACTGGCACGGGATGTCGCGGATGAACACGCAAATGCGGTTCGCGTCGCGGGCTCATTGCCACCCTTGTTCGGCTCTTACCGTGCCGATTTATTTGAGGCCGCGAGGGTGAGTGAACTGGCGCTCCCACTCATTCGAGCGCTGTCGCCCAGTGTCGATCTCTGGTTAGCCGAAACCATGAGTTTGATTGCTGAGCCTTTAGCCATCAAGGCCTTGCTGCCAGAAGATGGCAAACCATTTTGGGTTTCTTTTACCTTAGAGGACGAGACGTTAGGTAGCGAACCGACACTTCGCTCCGGTGAGCGGGTGGCAGATGCTATCGACGCGTTAGTAGCAGTCGGTGTGGATGCGATTCTGTTCAACTGTTGTCAGCCTGAGGTGATTGAGGCGGCATTACAGGTGGCCAGCTACAGATTAAGTGCTCTGGGGCGTGCCGATATTCGACTCGGTGCCTATGCCAATGCGTTTCCTCCTCAGCCGAAAGAGGCGACGGCTAACGATGGTCTGGATGAGATCCGTGCTGATCTTGGGCCGCTCGATTATCTCGGTTGGGCTGAGCGTTGGCGCGCGGTAGGGGCTTCGCTTATCGGTGGTTGCTGCGGCATTGGTCCCGAACACATTCAGGCTCTTTCTACTCGTTTGCGCTAAGGATTTTGTATGAAAGAGAACAGGATAGGTCTCTGGTCACTCACAGCCCTAGTGTTCAGCTCTATGGTAGGTGCGGGGATTTTTAGCCTGCCGCAAAACATGGCCGAAGTGGCGGGTGTTCGAGCAGTGCTGATTGGCTGGGGGATCACAGGTGTGGGCATCTTGGCATTGGCTGCGAGTTTCCTCTATCTGTCGCGCTTGAAGCCTGAGCTTGATGGCGGCATTTATACCTACGCGAGAGCCGGTTTTGGTGAGCTGGTGGGCTTTTTTTCTGCTTGGGGCTACTGGCTTTGCGCCACCATAGGCGTGGTGGGATATTTAGTGATTGCGTTTGCCGCCCTTGGCAGTTTTGTCGATACGCCGCAGCAAGTTTGGTTTGGCGAGGGCAATACGCTGGCCGCTTTTATCGGTGAGTCGTGCATTTTGTGGGCGGTGCATTGGTTGGTCTCCCGCGGCGTACAGCAGGCCGCCATGTTCAATCTGGTGGCGACATTAGCCAAGAGTTTGCCGTTATTGCTGTTTGTACTGTTTGCCTGCTATTACTTCGACCCAGTGACTTTTGCTCAGGACCAAGCGGCCAGCACTTTAGCTGTGACAGTGTCTGAACAAGTGCGTAACACTATGCTGATCACGCTTTGGGTATTTACCGGTATCGAAGGTGCGGCAGTGTTGTCGGCGCGTGCTAAAAATAAGCGGGATGTGGGTACGGCGACTGTCCTTGGCGTCGTGCTGGCGCTACTACTTTATGTGCTTATCTCTGTGTTAGCGCTGGGGATTTTAGCTCGTCCTGAACTTGCAGCGCTGCCTAATCCCTCTATGGCGGGACTGATGGGACACATGAGCGGCTCTTGGGGCAAGGCACTGATCAGCGTTGGGCTTATTGTTTCTGTGTTGGCCTCCTACGTGAGTTGGACTCTGTTCTCGGCAGAGGTGCCTTTCAGCGCAGCCCGCCACGGTGCTTTCCCTTCCATCTTTTTGCGGCAGAATCGCAATGGCACACCGATCGCTTCCCTCTGGTTATCTAGCTTAACAGTGCAGTTTTGTTTGTTACTGGTGTGGCTGCTGGGTAAGGGGTATACCAATCTGCTACTCATTTCTACGTCGATGATTTTAGTGCCTTATCTATTGATTGGACTGTTCCTGCTGAAGCTTTCTTTGAGTGGACAGGGCAATGGGCTGATGAGAATCGTGGCGCTAGTGGCGAGCGGTTATGGACTCTGGTTACTCTATGCCGCAGGCGTCGAGTATCTGTTGCTGTCCTTGCTACTCTACGGCCCAGGGTTACTCTTGTTTCTTTACAGTCGCCGCCAACTTGTCGATGGTAAAAAGCTTAACGGACGTGAGCGATTGCTCGCGGGGGCGACGTTGCTGAGTTTGTTCCCCGCGTTATGGTCTTTTTGTTATCAATAAAGGATTGCGGTTGGTTAAAGCGGGCTGTGCTTTATCGAATTGGGCATAAAAAAATCGGCCACAACAATTGTTGTGGCCGATTTCACTAAAACACGTGGGATGGGGTTAAACGCTATGCGTTTTACACCGCCCGTTTTAGCGATTACTTAAGTTTTTTTGCTTTGCTAGGTGCTTGACCCACCTTCATTTTTACGCGGCGGCCTTGCATGTTTTTCTCTGCAGCAACTTGAGCGCCGACGTTGTCGGTTCTTTGTTGTTTCTTGGCAAAGCTACGGCGGGTTTGCAATTGTTTTAACAGCAATTCGCGACTGCCCACTTCATAACCTGGCACAGTGACGCGGCGAATTTGTTGACCGATCAGTTTTTCGATATCGGCTAAGGTACGTTCTTCTTCGCGGCTCACAAATGAAATGGCTACGCCAGTTTTACCCGCGCGACCTGTACGACCGATACGGTGGACATAGTCTTCGGCGAGGAAAGGTAAGTCATAGTTGACTACGTATTCAAGGCTTGGGATATCCAGACCACGGGCGGCAACTTCGGTGGCAACCAGTACGCGTACATCACCTGCCACAAATTCACGCAGGGCGCGGCGACGACTGCCTTGGCCTTTTTCACCGTGGACCACTTCAGATGGGATGCCATCTAAGTTTAATTCTTTGACTAGCGTATCGGCGGCTTCACGGGTCGCAGTAAATACCAACACTTGTTGCCAGTTTTTCTTGCCGATAAGCTCAGAAAGCAGTTCGCGTTTACGGCGTTGTTCAACCGGATAAACGACTTGGCTGACGGTGTCGGCTGTAGTGTTCTGCTTATCAACGCTGATCACTTGCGGTTTAACCATCATATCGTTGGCGAGTTTTTTAACCGCACTTGAGAAAGTGGCTGAGAACAACAGGTTTTGGCGTTTCTTATTGACCGCTTGCAGGATCTTTTGGATATCGGCGCTAAAGCCCATGTCTAACATACGGTCGGCTTCGTCTAGGACTAAAAAGTCGACGTTCGACAGGCTTAAGTTACAGGCGGTAAGGTGCTCAAGTAAGCGACCTGGGGTGGCAACAATCACATCGGCGCCGCGTTTCAGCTTTTGCGCTTGTGTTTCTATCTTTACGCCGCCATAAATGGTTAACACGCTGAAGTTTAAGTACTTGCAGTAAGCCGTAACGTTGTCAGCCACTTGAGCCGCAAGCTCACGGGTCGGCGTAAGGATTAATACGCGGGCATTCGACTTTAACGTTTCGCTTGGCTTTTCAACCATCTTTTGCAGGATCGGCAGCGCGAAAGCGGCGGTTTTACCCGTACCGGTTTGGGCACTGGCTAAGACATCTTGGCCGCGGCGGATAGCAGGTATCGCTTGCTGCTGAATAGGCGTCATTTGTTGATAACCGCAATCTGAGATAGCGCGCAAAATCTCGGGGGAAAAACTAAAAGATTCAAATCTCATTTTGGATTCCTATGGTTCACTTATTCAAACATTCAAGCACCGCGAGCCTCTATTGTTTACTCGACTAAGGAGAGAGGCGTGCCGACTGGCTCATTCTTCCACACAGATTTTATAAGAAAAATGGCGGGCGCGGAGTATAGCAAAAATTTCGGTTAAAACCTGAACTTTTTAGTGTTTTGGCATTTTATCTGCATCATTTTATCGCCAAGAGATAAAAGCCTTAGCGACGGCTCAGGCGGGATAGGGCCAATTCTGCACGCTCTGGGCTGAGTTAGCTCTGGATTGAGTATGCTCTTAGCAGAGTATGATTTGAGGTTGAGTGACGGCTGGCGGAAAGAACGAACAAAAAGAACGCGATAGAAAAATGCCGCAGTTTTGGCTGCGGCATTTTATATCTTGCTTATGACTAACCGAAAGTGCGTCTCAAGCCGAGGGCTTTCTCGGCATTATGCTTAAGCAGATGGGCGGCATCACCAATCAGATGGGTTGCGGCCAAGTTCTCTGCGCTTGAATGGGTGATGGAGTGTATGTTGCTGGCAATCTCGTTGACCACTTGACGCTGTTGATCCGCTGCGACCGCATTTTGCTGGGCAAAGGTGTGGATATCACTCACTTCTTGGTAAATGGTATTCACATTGTCGGCGGACAGTTGGATGTCGCTAGCGCAGCGCTCCGCGTGTTGGCGGCTTTGTTCCATTTCTTTGGCCCATGCGTTGAGCATAGTGAACATCTTATCGACACTTTTTGAAATACTGTTGGTCGACAGTTGGGTTCGGCTCGACAGCGCGCGCACTTCATCGGCGACCACGGCAAACCCACGGCCTTGTTCACCCGCACGGGCAGCTTCAATGGCCGCATTGAGGGCGAGAAGATTGGTTTGCTCGGCGATGGAGTCAATTTCGCCCATCGCATTAGCAACTTGCTCGGCTTCTTTATTCAATTGATGGGCATTGTTAGCGGCATCGGCAACAGACTTGGCCAGTTGTTCCACTTTTTGAGTGTTGGCCTTCATATTGGCGCTGCTTTTAAGGCAGAGATCGTAGGCGGTATTGATGCTGGTGGACGTGAGATGGGTATTCTGCGCCACTTCTGTGATGGTTGAACTCATTTCTTCCATCGCGCCAGAGAGCTGTTCTAACTGACTTTTCTCTTGATCTAGGCTGACATAGGTTTGCTCGGTCGCGACCACTAATTGATCGGCAATCGCGTGCAATTGATTGGCTTGATCTTGTGTGCGCCCCAGTACGCCATTCATTTTGGCTTGCAGCATGATGAGCTGGAAATCGAGGATAGAAGACGTATCGGCACCCGAGTAGATGTAACGACTGATAGAGTCGTATTTGGTTTGCATTTCAATCAGTTTAGCGGGAATGCGAAAGGCCTCATCGTAGAATATAGCCAAGTTTAAACTCATCAAAACCGCCCCCGCGATAATCACGCCCCAGCCCCAAAAGTAGCCTGCGATCAGTAAGCCTGTTGAGGCGACAACCGCCGAGAGGATACGTTTTTGCATTAAGCTTAAGGGCTTAGAAATGGATTTATCCAGTTTAAGTCTTTGGTATATCTCATTTGCTTTGCTGACGTAGGCGGCCTGAGGCTGAATACGTACCGATTGATAACCGACAATGGTGCCGTTTTCAAACAATGGCGAGACAAAGGCATCGACCCAATAGAAGCCACCATTCTTACAACGGTTCTTCACTATGCCGCGCCAAGATTGACCCGATTTAAGTTTTCCCCACATTTCTTTAAAGGCGGCGCTCGGCATATCGGGATGACGAACCATATTGTGGGCACTGCCGACTAACTCTTGGGCGCTGTAGCCTGAGACTTCGGCAAAACGGGCATTAACGTATGTGATAACACCGCGAGTGTCTGTGGTGGAAATGAGTTCGTCCTGTGGTGTTAAGCGGATTTCTTGATCTGATCTCTGTGCATTCAGTGTTCTGTTGGCAGACGCGTTACTCTGGCTCATTTAGTGTGTCCATTCAGGGCCGATATGATTCATTGGGATTCAGGGGCGCGGTGTTAGGCGCTAATTTTCTTGCGCTTACTCTCATTGGGGTAAGCTTGTTATGTGATAAGACTATCATTTTTGTATGGGTATAGGAGAGCGCTTTTTGATGGCTTACCCATGAAAATCAATCGTTCGTTGTATTTATAAGCTATTGCAAAATATAAAAATTTTAAGTAGTGCGAATACAGAATTAAACGAGCGTTTATCCTGCTAAAACGCAAATTTCAGTATTTTATAAGGGTTATTTTTCCTCAGATAGTGAGTGGATATTAGACGCTCATGTTATCTACTAAATCAGCTCGGCGATATTGGACTAATGTCGTTGATTCGGTTGCCATATCGCGGCATTCATTCGGGCGCTTTATTCGTCTTAGTCTATTCTTTAATGGGCAACAAACTATGACTTGCTGAGCGTGTGATTTATCTGGCTTTGCCTCAGCTTTGTCATCTCATTCGCACCCTTTAGTTCATTAGCTTAGGTTCATAAGATCAGCTTCATTAGCTCATAGCGGGAATGCAATATAAGAGGATTTTCCCATGGCGATATCACTTAGACGTGGCGTAGCTAAATTGGCTACCGCGTCCTTGGGGACAGCAGCGGCACTGCCCCATTGGCGACGTTTGATTTTTGGACGTCTATTTGGCTTTCTTGCGCTTCTCTGCGTGCCTGTATATATCACCAGCGTGTATTTATGTGTCATCGCCGATCTGTGGTCTATGGTGGTATTCGATACACTGGCTTATCTTTTTTTACTGTTTTTGCTGTATTTTCCTAAGCTTGCTGATAGCACGCGTTTTGGCTGTGGCTGTTTCTTAGGGTTTGCTATCGGCGTTGGTTTTTTGATTGCGATTGGTCCATCGGGTGCGGGGTTCTTCTGGTTATTTATCTTTCCGCCGTTAGTTGGCATTTTCTTAGGAAGTCGCGCGAGTTTATATGCCCAATATTTGAATGGGCTGAGTCTGGTACTGATTGGGCTTGCCTATCACTTTGGCTGGTTAAACTGGCCTGATATTCACGGTTATAGTTTGGGTATTTGGGCCGTTGTCGTGGTCAATTTTATTGTAACCAATGCCATGTTGACCCTAACAATCACTTACTTATTAGGTAAGTTGGCGGATTCACTCGATTCAACCTTAGCCTCACGCCAAGCGACTGTATTAGGGTTAGCCAAACTTGCCGAATACAGAGACAACGAAACGGGCGCGCATCTATTACGTATGCGGCAGTATTCAAAAATGCTCGCGGCGCAGCGACTGCAGGCCGACAATCCACCGGCTGAATTGAACGATGATTTTATTCAAGATATTAGTCTATCGGCCATTTTGCACGACATAGGTAAAGTCGGTATTGCCGATGCGATTCTGCTCAAACCGGGTAAATTAACCCCGCAGGAGTTTGAGCAGATCAAAGCTCACCCTGTGATTGGTGGCCAAGTGTTACGCAGTTTGTTGGAATATGCGCCCCAATGTACTTTTATTCAGATGGGTCAAGATATTGCTTCGGGTCACCATGAAAAGTGGGATGGTAGTGGTTACCCCCTAGGGTTGAAAGGTGAGGAAATTCCGCTTTCGGCGCGCATCGTTGCCTTGGTGGATGTCTATGATGCGCTGACTTCGCCGCGATGTTATAAGCGACCCTTTAGTCACCAAGAAGCCATCGATTTAATGATTGAAGGCAAAGGTAAGCATTTCGACCCTGAATTAGTCGATTGTTTTATGGCAATTCATCAAGAGTTTGAAGTGTTATCTAAGGCATCGCTGGATGATGCTTATCAGCCTATGGCGCAGCCCACTATGGTTTAGCGACTCATGTTTACAATCGTGTTTTGAAATTGAAAACGTGTTTTGAAATCATGTACTAAATCGTGCTATTGAAATAGGACTAGGTTTGAAAGTACAGCATCAGCGCTAAAAAAAACGCCCAAGGCTCATAGCCTTGGGCGTTTTATTTTGTAGCATATAACGGATGTAGAAGATGATTTAAATGACGACTTAAATCGCTACTTACCCGCAGGAGTGCTAAATCGCTCTAAATCGCTTTAGTCACTTGCGTTAACCACGCGAGTTCATCCCCGGACATCAGCGGCGAAAGTGTATGGAACACTTGCTGATGGTAAGCATTGAACCAGTCGATTTCCCCTTGCGTTAGCAGGCTCTTATCGATAAGGCGGGCATCCATAGGGATCATAGTCAATGCATCGAACTCATACATCTCACGCTCAGCGCCTTTCAGTGCTTCACAGTGTTGCACTACGACTAAGTTTTCTAAGCGAATGCCAAAACTCTCAGCGCGGTAGTAACCCGGCTCGTTGGAAAGCACCATGCCGGGCATCAGTGCGATACCGTTGACATTTTTACCTATGCGCTGTGGACCCTCGTGCACACTTAAAAAGTGACCCACACCATGGCCTGTGCCGTGGTCGTAATCAAAACCATGTTGCCATAAATATTGGCGGGCGAATGCATCGAGTTGCTGGCCTGAAGTGCCTTTAGGGAAGCGAGCTTGGTCCAGCGCGATATGGCCTTTTAGCACTAGCGTGACCATTTTTTTATGCTCATCAGTGACTTTGCCAATCGCAATAGTACGGGTCACATCTGTGGTGCCATCGATATATTGCGCGCCAGAATCCACTAAGTAGATGCTATCCATCGTCATCATCGCTGGTGTGCCATTGTTGTGATTGTAATGGCACATGGCGGCATTGGGGCCCGCTGCAGAAATGGTGTCGAAACTTGGCTCGCGATAGCGCTCATCTTGCAGGCGGAAGCTTTCTAACTTATCGGCAAGTGTGGCTTCATCGTGCATACGCTTGGCGGCGACTTCGGCATCTAACCATGCAAGGAAGCGGCTCACAGCAACGCCATCACGAATGTGACAAGCGCGCATTCCGGCAAGTTCTGAGGGATTTTTCTGCGCTTTAGGCAAAGAAACCGGATCAATGCCAGCAATCAATTTAGCCCCCGCTTCACGGGCGAGGTTTTGTGTCCAAGCGTTAGCTGAGTTTGGATCGGCAAGCAGTTTAACGCCTGATAAACTCGCCAGCGTATCGGCGAGGGACGCTTCACTTTTAAAGCTAACGCCTGCACCGACATGCTCCTCAATGCCCTCAGGGAGTTTGCTTAAATCGGTAAACAGCTGCATATCGCCATTAGCGTGGAGTAGGGCACTGCCGAGCACAACGGGCAGACGCGGCACATCGTTACCGCGAATATTTAACAACCAGCAGAAAGAATCTAAGGCGGCGATCAACGCGACATCAGCACCGGCTTTTTTCACTAAGGCGCCAATTTCATTACGTTTTTGCAGACTGGTTTTACCGGCACTCTTGTTACTGAATAACGTGATTGGCGCACTCGATGGTGCGGGGCGATCCTGCCAATATAAATCGATAGGGTTTTGCTCAACTGCCACTAATTCGATTTGGGCTTTGTTTAAGGTCGCTTTGGCATTTTCAAACCAAGCTAAAGTATGCAAGCGTGCATCGAAGCCAATGCGTGACCCCGCTGGTAGCGTGTCACATAACCATTCAATTTGTGGCGTGTCTGTCAGGCTTTCGTAGCTGAAAAGTGCAGCATCTACTTGCAGACGAACTTGCACCGTATAACGGCCGTCGGTAAATATTGCGGCTTTATCTTTCAATACGATAGCCATGCCTGCCGAACCGGTAAAGTGGGTTGCCCAGTACAAACGTTCGTTGTGTTCTGGCACATATTCGCCCAGATACTCGTCGGCGCGGGGAATGATAAAAGCATCGAGATTGGCGGAAGATAATTCGCTGCGAATGGCACCGAGGCGGCTGGCAATTGAATGTGACATATGGGCTCCAAGTGAGACTGGCACGCTGTGCGAGTCGGTAGGCAAAGCTTGCCTAAGGATAAGTAGGTCTATGTTGATTTGAGTTCTAACCAGCTCGGATTATCGCAAGCCTAACGCGCGAGATGCAAGGGGAGCGAATAAAGGATTTTGTATACAATCGTGAATTTGTGCTGACTGTGATGAGCAAGCTAAGTGTTTTACCCTTAATTTATTTGTGTGATTCTTAGCATAAAACCTGAGTAAAACAAAATGTCAGTCATATTTTTTGTAGACTTGTTCCTTACAAATTAGCGACTTAAGTTTTATTCAATCGCTAACATTTGGACCCTATGCTAACATTTGCCATCTCCGCTCGGGGTCAGAGTGGGGCACATGTATCAGTGGAGTAAGCGATGCAAATACTAACAATAGATGTGGGCGGTACGACAGCCCTGTTCGAACTTCAGCTCGCGGGACATACAGAACAATATAAAATCCCCACAGGCGAAGGTTTTAAAATTGAAGAGTTAAATAATCAAATCGCTGCACTTGAACGCGATTACGATTTACAGCATTACCAATTAGCGATTGGCGTACCAGGACTCGTACAAAATAATCGTTTGGTTGCCTGTAAATCGTTACCCGGACTCAATGGTTTGAGTTTTGACACAGTGAAAACTCAAGGCGAGCTTAAGTTTATTTGCAACGATATGGATGCGGGTATGCAAGCCACGTGCGATGCCAAATATGCCTGTGAGTTGTTGGTCATGTGCGGCACTGGGATAGGGATGTCGATTGCGTTTAATGGGCAAGCTTTTACTGGAGCGACAGGGGTGGCAGGGGAGTTGGGCCATTGCCGCGTGATGACAGAATCAGGCGAATTTAGTTTAGAACAACTCGCCAGTGGCGATTCTGTACGCAGCCGTAACATCACCACTCAGGATGATTTATACCGTGCGGGCAGTTACCTTGGTATGGGGCTGGCGTGGACCGTTAATTTGTTTAATCCCAATCGGATTTGGCTCGCGGGTAACATGATGAACAGTGCTCCTTACTACAAAGGCTGCCTCGAAAGCTTAAAGCAAATGGCATTGAGCGCGCCCTTAGCTGAGATGAAAATCAACCGCGTCGATGATATGGAAACCTTAGTGTGCCGAGGTTTATCTGTGATGCTCGCAAGGGATTATCCTCGCGCACAAGGAGCATAGATGCTGTTAGCTAATGGTTTTGAGCTATTAGATTACAGTGGCTCAGTGCTAGTGGTTTAAGCAGTATTAGCAGCATAAATAGTGAAATTGATAACAGGACAGGTGATGCCTTTGGCTTATCGTGTCCTGTTTTTTTATGGCTAAAATAGTCAGCAAATCATTAATTATCAAAGTAAATATTAGGAATAGCTGAACTGCATTTAATTGCTTTTTTATCAGACCAATACCTTAGTTGATAATATTTTGTTGCATTTTTATTGCGCTTACGTCTATGCTGATTATCGCAATGACAACGTTGTCATCGCGTGTAAAAGGCAAACCAGTTGAAAAACTGGGACGCAAAGCCTCCGGTCTAAGGGTTCGTCTGTACCTATGATAGCGGGGATACCACAGGTTTTTTCTTCGTGCAATTGTCTGTCGTGTTGCATGGTCTTAAGAGAGTGTTGTTTCCTGTCTACGCTTTGTTTGCCTTATTGATTCATATAAAAAATTCAATAGGGATATCTCATGTTCAAGACTCAAATTTCAACATCAGCCTTGCTGGTGGCATCGGCGCTGGCATCTACCGTGAGTGTCAGTGCATTTGCCGTAGCGCCCGGCAAACCGACTATAGGTTGGGGCGAAACCAAGTTCGCTATTATCGAAGTTAATCAAGCCGCTACGGCTTACAATCAGTTGGTGACCATTAAAGATGCTGCCGACGTGTCCGTCAGCTGGAACCTTTGGAGTGGTGATGTGGGCAATAAAGCCCAAGTGCTGCTCAACGGTAATGTCGCTTGGGAAGGCGCCTCAGGCGCTTCGGGCACCGCTAACTTTAAGGTGAACAAAGGCGGCCGTTATCAGATGCAAGTGCAACTGTGTAACAGCGATGGTTGTACGGCGAGCGATGCCAAAGAAATCCTCGTGGCCGATACCGATGGCAGCCATTTAGTGCCACTCAATGCTCCGCTTAAAGAAAACAATCGTCCATATGTTAACAAGTCGGGCAAAGTGGTCGGCAGTTACTTTGTAGAATGGGGGGTGTATGGCCGTAAGTTCCCAGTCGATAAGATCCCAGCACAGAACTTAACTCATATTTTATATGGCTTTACCCCTATTTGCGGTGGTGATGGCATTAACGATAGCTTGAAAGAAATCGACGGCAGTTTCCAAGCGTTGCAACGTGCCTGTAGTGGCCGTGAAGATTTTAAAGTTGCTATCCACGATCCTTGGGCGGCGGTCCAAATGCCACAGGCGGGGGTGAGTGACTACTCTGATCCCTACAAAGGCAACTTCGGTCAATTGATGGCGCTCAAGCAAGCCCACCCCGATCTAAAGATTTTGCCTTCGGTCGGTGGCTGGACGTTATCTGATCCCTTTTTCTACTTTGGCGATAAAACTAAGCGCGATACCTTTGTCGCATCGGTGAAGGAATTCCTGCAAACGTGGAAGTTCTTTGATGGTGTCGACATTGATTGGGAATATCCAGGTGGTGGCGGTGCGAATCCAAACTTAGGTAATGCCAATGACGGTGAAACCTATGTGACCCTGATGCGTGAACTGCGCGCCATGCTCGACGAGTTAAGTGCTGAGACGGGTCGTACCTATGAACTGACTTCCGCAATTGGTATCGATGCTCAAAAAATGGCAAAGGTCGATTATCAGGCCGCTCAGCAGTACATGGATTACATCTTCTTGATGAGTTACGACTTCAATGGCGGTTGGACGAACACTGAACTCGGTCATCAAACCAATCTTTATGAGGCGAGTTGGGATCCTGATACCCGCTACACCACAGACAAGGGTATTAAAGCTCTGTTAACTCAAGGTGTTACCCCAGGAAAAATTGTGGTTGGTGCCGCTATGTACGGCCGCGGCTGGACAGGCGTGAATGGCTACACGGGCAATAACCCATTCACAGGGACAGCGACGGGCAAAGTGAAAGGCACATGGGAAGATGGCGTGGTGGATTATCGCCAGATAGTGAACGAGTACATGGGGAGCGGTTGGACTTACAGCTATGACGAAACGGCCGAGGCGCCATCATTGTTCAAGGCATCTACGGGAGATTTAATCACTTTCGATGATGCGCGTTCCGTTAAAGCCAAGGGCCAATATGTGCTTGCCAATCAGCTAGGTGGTTTATTTGCATGGGAAATTGATGCCGATAACGGCGATATTCTAAATGCGATGCACGAAGGTTTAGGTCATGGCGAAGGAACTACGCCACCGGTGAATAAAGCGCCGATTGCCAATGCAGGTGCGGATGTGAATGTCACAGGTCCCGCCGATGTGGTGCTCAATGGTGGCGGATCGCGCGATCCTGAAAATGAGGCGCTGACGTATCTTTGGACTCAAGTGTCTGGCCCAACGATTGCCATCGCAAACGCCGATATGGCGAATGCGACGATTCAACTGAGTGCAACGCAAACCGATGTTGTCTATGGTTTTAGCCTTAAAGTCACTGATCCAGAAGGGTTATCTGCCACAGATTCAGTGACAGTGACCAATAAGGCGGATACTCCGAACCAAGCTCCCGTGGTGAGTGTAGCTGCCACTGCAACAGTGGAAGCGGGTAAAACTGTTAGCATAGTGGCGAGTGCCTCTGATGCCGACGGTGATGCCTTAACTTACGCTTGGACTGTGCCCGCTGGCGTGTCGGCAACCGGACAAAATAGTGCCACCTTAGTGGTCACTGGGCCTAATGTCACCGAAGCGACCAGCTATGGTTTGAGCGTGCTGGTTTCCGATGGTGCCTTGGATGCGAGCGCATCGACTAATCTGACCGTGACGCCAAAAGTGATCGGTGGTGGTTGTGATGCAACCGATCCTAATGCCGGTAACTATCCTGCTTGGCAAACCAGTGTGGTGTACAACACGGGCGATACTGTGAGTCACAGTCAGTTGGTATGGAAAGCCAAGTACTGGACGCAGGGCAATACGCCATCTCGCACCGCTGATCAATGGCAGCTACTCAGCCAAGTTGATCTCGGTTGGGATGCGGGTGTGGTGTACAACGGCGGTCAAACTACCAGCTATAACGGTCGTTTATGGAAGGCGAGTTACTGGACTAAAGGTGATGTACCTGGCGTTGCGGCGGTGTGGGTTGATATTGGCGCTGCAAGCTGTCCTTAATCATCCAACATACTAATATTATTTGAGTTATAGAGACAAAAGCCCTGCGATAATGCAGGGCTTTTTATTATGCGATTAGGCTCATTGCAGACAGATTTAATCAATCTTAAGCAGTTCCACATCAAAAATTAACACAGAACCACCACCAATCTTGCCCGTGCTACGGTTACCGTAGGCGAGTTCACTGGGAATAAAAAAACGCATTTTATCGCCAACAACCATAAGCTGTACGCCCTCGGTCCAACCTTTAATCACCCGATTAAGCGGAAATGCGATAGGCTCGCCGCGATCAACCGAACTATCAAACACAGTACCGTCGATCAAAGTGCCATGGTAATGCACTGTCACTGTATCGCTGGCTTTAGGATGAACTGTGCCATCGCCCTTAGTTAACACTTGATATTGCAAACCCGAAGCTGTGGTGATGACACCTTCTTTGGTTTTGTTTTGCGTTAAAAATTCATTGCCTAAACGGATATTCTCTTGGGCGGCTTTTTGGCCGTTCATCGAGGTAAAAAAGTAAAAAATCACCCCAGCAATCACAGCAACGGCAAGTAACATTTTCATATAAAGAGCACCTTAGTTAATTTTCGCCATATTATCAGTTTTTTAGCTTGAGATGCTATCGGCACTCGCGTGTGCGTTGAGCTGGATATCTGGTGCTACCAGTTCAAGGCGTTAAAAACCCCCTCAAGACTTTATCCCGCTTTAGAGATCGCTTAACCTGTGGGCTTAAGACTCAATAAAAAATTCAATAAAAACAGATAAAAACTAGAATTTAGATAATAAACAAGGAAAGTCTATGTTAAACAAAGCGGCAAAACCTTTGGTCAAGCTCGTTGACCGATATCTACCCGATCCCTATATTTTCGTCCTTTTACTCACCTTAGTGGTGTTAATTACAGCTGTGGTCGCAGAACACAAAACTCCGCAGGAAGTCATCAATTACTGGGGCGATGGCTTTTGGACCTTGTTGAGCTTTTCGATGCAGATGCTGTTAGTGCTGGTGGCGGGATTCATGCTGGCAAGCTCGCCGCCGATTAAAAAGCTGCTCGATGCGATTGCAGGATTCGCTAAATCGGCACCGCAAGCCATTATTTTAGTGACCTTGGTCTCACTGGCCGCCAGTTGGATTAACTGGGGATTCGGGCTAGTGGTGGGCGCGTTATTTGCCAAAGCCTTAGCGCGTAAAGTGAAAGTGGATTATCGGCTGCTGGTCGCCAGCGCCTATTCTGGCTTTGTGGTTTGGCATGGTGGGCTTGCGGGTTCTATCCCATTAACCATAGCAACGGCGGGGCATTTCTCTGAAGCACAAATTGGCATTATCCCCACCAGTGAAACCATTTTCGCGAGCTTTAACTTACTGTTAGTGGCGATTCTTTTTGTGGTCATGCCATTAGTGAATCGCTTTATGCTGCCTGAAGACAAGGACAGCATTTATGTCGACCCAAGTGCCCTTGACGACAAAGGCAGCGACCCCGCAGCTTCGGCGCTGGAGTTTACCCCTGCCAATGTGAGCGAGTGTCAGCTTGAAAGCCGTCCTGCGGATAAGCTTGAAAATAGCCGCTTACTCGGCTGGAGCGTCGGTGGCGCTGGGCTTGTGTACTTAGGCTATTACTTTTGGGTACAGGGCGGCAGCTTAAACCTTAACTTAGTGAACTTCTTATTCTTGTTTCTCGCCATCCTCTTACATCAAACGCCACGCAGTTTATTAACCAGCTTGAATGAGGCCATTAAGGGCGGCGCAGGGATTGTGATCCAATTCCCTTTCTATGCGGGCATTATGGCGGTGATGGTGCAGTCGGGTTTAGCCCAAAGTATTTCGGAAGGTTTTGTGGCCATAGCCAGTGCCGAGAGCCTGCCATTTTGGAGCTTTATCAGTGCAGGAATTGTGAATATTTTTGTGCCATCGGGAGGGGGGCAATGGGCCGTGCAGGCGCCGATTATGTTACCCGCTGCCGAAGCCTTGGGCGCCGATGTTGCTCGGGTAGCTATGGCCGTAGCTTGGGGTGATGCCTGGACTAACCTTATTCAACCTTTCTGGGCACTGCCCGTGCTGGCAATTGCGGGCTTAAAAGCGCGGGATATTATGGGATTTTGTTTAATGCAGTTGATGATCACAGGCGTGATTATCAGTATCGCGTTGAGCTGGTTTTAAAGATAATAAACAGTGCAAAACTAAACAGGGTAATTCTATGATTACCCTGTTTTTTAGTTAAGGTTTCAATGATATTAATCGCTTGAACCATTTACTTTTTTTGTTGCTTCATCAGCTGTGATTTGACCAAATAGAGCTGACATCATATAGCTAATACGATTCGCAGCATTACCAAACTTACTCGGGTTCGCAGTATAGGGTACTTGAAACTTAACACTGCCAACTCTTTGGCCATTCTGAAATGCGTTAATTTCAGCGCTTTTTAAATATAATGCCAAGTCCCAAGTCCAATTACCTTCATATTCTAATGTGAGTTTATTTAAATCATGTTTAGAACCATCAGGCTGCACTGTGTAGGTGTAATTATTTGCTTTTAGCCATGTCTCCATTGTTTCTTGGAAGCCGTCACGTGTTTCTTTATCCTTAATAATGACTATTTCTACATTGTTAGTATTTGTTTCTATTGGTTTTGCTGTATAGCGAGGTGCGGCACAACCCGATAGTATTGCAACACCCAAAACTGCAACTAAAAATTTTTTCATAATTTAACCTTTTGTTTTTGTATTAAAATAAGTTAAAGCGTTTTAGTGACAAACTTTAGATTTTCATAGAATCCATAGCTTGCTAGATAAACATATCTACGGCGCCGGTTTTTATGCCATAACCCAGCACGGCTAAGTTAGCGACAACGGTGAGCCAGAAGACGTTTCTAAATGAGGCTTTAACTGACTTGTGCCTTAATACATTTTGGGCAAACAGGGCGCCGGGCCAACCGCCCATGAGGGCGAGCAGATGCAAAGTGCTTTCTTTAGTGCGCCATTTACCGCGTTTTGCAGCGGATTTATCGATAGCGTAGGCGATAAAGGTTAGCAGGCTCAGTGTGAGGTACATGCCCGCAATGCCGTAGGGCAGCATATGTTGCTGGGCCGCGCCGATTAAGCCTGCAAGAAAAATCACCACCAATAACAGCGGCATAAGGCTTGAGCCTGAAGCGGCTGCATTGGATTTTTGAGTACGGCTATTTTGGGCGCGATTGTTTGTTTGGGCGCGATTGTTTGAAGTGCGACTGTTCTGAGCGCGATTGTTTTGTGGTCGACTCTTTTGAGCACGATTTGTTTGAGGTGAAGCGCTGTTGCCCGTTTTGGCTGGTTTTTTGTTCGTCATTATCTGGTATCAATCTCGTGTCAGTGTTTTGCAGCTTGCTTGTGTTCTTGTGATGCCGCATATTTTTTAAACGCGAGGTGGCGCCAAAGTTTTTCCAATGGCCCTTGCTTGAAATAGCGTAAGTACAGGCTGGCTAACAGTAATTGCACTACTGAATAAACCAGTGCCATAGCCATGTATCCCCATCTGTCTAAACTCAATAGCAATTCGGGGGCGAAGTGCCTAAACACTAACACGCCAACGATGGATTGCAGAATATAGAGGCTAAAGGCGAGTTTGCCAACATTTTGCAGTGGCGTGAGTCTATTAGGATTATTTTGGCAAATTTTAACCATAATATGAATGTAAATCAGCGCCATAGGAATAGCGCTTAGCATGATTAACACATCTGAAAACGTGACTAGAATAGGATTGTTCGTAAAGTCTAAACCAGTATCGAGTAGCGATACCGTCACGCTGGCTAGCACTAATTTCAGTAGTTGTGGTTTGCTAAACCCCCGCTCAAAAGTCCCCTGTTGATACAAGGCCATGCCAAGCAACATTAAGCCCGCCGTAAACCACATTATGGTAAAAGGGATCACCAGTGCCATATAACCCACTTGCATCAAATGCAGAAACAGTTGATCGGCATAGCCTGAGGTCCATGCGCTGTATTGCTCTGCAAATAGACTCGATTCTCGAGTGAAAGGTTCATCGCTGCCCGTAAGGCTAATCAGCGTGATGATCACTAAGGCGCTTAAAATAAAAATATTCGCTTTGCGCTTAAGGGCTTCAATACTTAAATCTTTGTAACACAAAGCTAAAAATCCGCTGATCCCATAGGTTAATAAAATATCACCAGGCCAGATAATGATGCCGTGGAGTAAGCCAAACACCATTAGCCATTTCAAACGTGAGCGCAGTAAAGGATATGCTTCTAGGCCTTTGGCGCTAAATCGCTGATATTGAATAAAAAGCCCGACGCCAAACAAGATGGAAAACAGACTGATAAAGCGCGCCTCGATGAAAAAGTTACTGAACACTTTGATTATGTGATCCGACAGCGGCGGCGTTTCGTGGGGGGCATAGCCAAAAAAAGTAATGCCCATAAAATTGATATTCATAAAAAATATCCCCAATACGGCTAAGCCGCGAATGGCATCGAGGTTGGCATTACGCTGTGCGGGAATCGTCATGACGACTGGCTGCGTGGAGTCTGTTCTTGACCAAGGGTCTTTAGGTAAGTTGGCTGGCACGTTAGCTGAGTTCCTTTCGCTAGTAGGCATGTTCGACTTTTCACTGGGATTTGGGAGGGCTAGCCTAGCAGGCGCTAGCCCCCAATGAAACACAGCCAACATAAAAAGTGAAATACAAAAAAGATAGCAAGTGAAATATAGAAAGTGATTGAGAAGATTGAAGATCCACTACTCGCCGATATCTTCGTTCCAGAGTGTGGGATGACTAGCGATAAAGTCCTGCATCAATTGTTTGCACTCGGCATTATCGACCACAGTGACATCCACACCGCGGGATTTAACATAGGCTTCTGGTCCTTGGAAGGTGGTGTTTTCACCGACGATGACTTTAGGTATGCCATAAAGTAATACCGCGCCGCTGCACATATCACAGGGCGATAGGGTGGAATACAAGGTTGCTCTTTGGTACTCGGCGGCGCTAAATCGGCCGGCATTTTCGAGACAATCCATTTCGGCATGCAGTACTGAACTGCCTTTTTGTACCCGTTTATTGTGGCCGCGCCCGACGATTTTGCCATCGATCACTAATACCGAACCAATGGGGATGCCGCCCTCGGCCAGTCCTTGCTTAGCTTCTTCAATGGCTGCCGCTAAAAATTCATCCATCTTGATATCCTTAAAATATGAACCCTGAGTATTGAACTCAGCATAGCACTCGTTTGGGAGACAATCTAAATGGTTTTGATTTGTTGCTTCAATAAGTCCCTCAGGCTATCGAGAATTGGCAGCGAAGCCATTTCTGGCCGATAAATCAGGCAGATATCGGCGGAGATGGTTTGTTTTAACTTAATAAACTTTACCCTAGGCCAAGGTTGTGAAGCATAACTTTGCGGCACTATGGATACCCTGTTATCGCCAGCGATGATAGCCATCAAGCTATTGGGCTCGACCATTTCCTGTACTAATTGCGGCATAAATCCTGCGGCCTGACAGCTGGCGATAATCAAATCGCTAGAGGCGGAGTTGGCACGGCTGAGTAAGGTGAAGGGCTCATCTTTGAGTTCACTCAAGTCGATGCATTTACGTCTGGCTAAGGGATGTTTATTTGCCAGCGCTAACACCATAGGTTCGCTGGTGATGGTTTCGGCGATGAGGTGCGGCAGATTTAAGGTGTCGGCGTAGCGCACTAGGCCAAAATCGATTTCTTGATGCGCTAAGGCGACTTTTTGAGTTTCAGGTGATAACTCTTGAAAGATCAGCTCATTTTCAGGGCATTGCTTGCGAAAGCTTTTCAGTATGTCACCAAATCCCATCCAAAACAGCGAGCTCATGATGCCAATCCGAATATGGTTTCTATCGAGTCGTCCAAGCTGAGCCACTTGTTCCAATGAGGTATTCACCAGCTCGAATATTTGCTCGCACTTCTCTCTTAACAATTGACCATAGGGCGTGAGCTCGACTTGCCGAGTGCTGCGGGTAAACAGCTCAACACCAAGGAGTGATTCTAACTCTTTGATTTGTGCACTCAGCGGAGATTTCGATAGATGCAGTTGCTCGGCAGCAGCGGTAAAGTTTTTCACTTCAGCCACTCGATGAAAATACCGCAGCATCTTCAAGGTGACGAGTTCTGGTGCGTTTATCTTGCTCATCTCAGGCTCACTGCTTTTTAGTTATTGTCCTTTTTATCAGCACAATAGTGCGATTAATCGCGATTATTTGCAACCCTAAGCCCGCTTATACTGAGGGCGTTTACTCTTTCACTCCTTTGCTATGAGGTACCTTGTATGAGCCATGATCCTGTTATTAATTCCCTTGCGACGATTCGAGCCCGTAAACCCAATTTCTCTCCCCGTGCTGCTATGATTTTGGGCTCAGGGCTTGGCGCGTTTGCCGATAATTTAGATAACAAAGTAGTGATCCCCTATGAAGAATTAGACGGCTTTCCCGTGAGTACCGTCGTCGGTCACTCGGGAGAGCTAGTGCTCGGCAGCTTACATGGCATCGATATAGTGTGCATGAAAGGCCGTGGGCATTTTTACGAGCACCAAAGCATGAAGGTGATGACGACGCCGGTGCGTACTTTCAAACGTTTAGGGTGTGAATTGTTACTGGTGACTAACGCTGCGGGGTCATTACGGCCAGAGCGGATCGGCGTGGGATCATTAGTGATTTTCAGCGATCACATTAACACTATGCCGGGTACGCCCATGACGGGCGCAAATGATGATAGTTACGGTCCACGTTTTTTTAGCCTAGCCAATGCTTATGATAAAGACCTCAGAGCAGAAGCCTTAAGTGTCGCAAAAGCGGCTGGGATTGCAGTGAATCAAGGGGTCTTTGTGTCTTACTCTGGCCCGTGTTTTGAAACCGCGGCCGAAATCCGCATGATGCAAATCATCGGTGGCGATGTAGTGGGAATGTCTGTGGTGCCAGAGGTGATTTCGGCGGCGCATTGTGGTTTGCCCGTCTTGGCTGTGTGTGCCATTACCAATATGGCCGAAGGATTGGGGGATGTGCAGTTATCCCATGAACAAACCTTAACATGTGCCAAGCTTGCCGAAGCCGACTTTATCCGTTTGATTGAGCGTTTTACCGCCAGTCATTTTGCTTAACATCTTGTTTAACTGGGCTGCTATATAGGGTAGTGCTGCGATAAAGGGCTGCTATTTTAAAAGCTCGTATTTAACAGGTCGAACTAAGCTCTCGTATTTAAGAGCTCATATTGAAGAGTTCGGATTTAAAAATCCGCACTTAAAAATCCTTACTTAAAAGTGAGCGAGCAAGGCGCCGTGCAATTGCGCTAACCGAGTTTTTTAACGAAATACGGCTGAAGGCTAAAAAAGTAAAAGGGAGCTTAGCTCCCTTTTTAGATGCAGACATTAAGCACAGCGCTCGTGTAAAACGCTTATTTCTGTGGTTTTTCTGAAATCCACAACTTGATATGTCCTTTCACCACAACCACACCTTGGGTGTCGTAGGCGGTAACGGGGACGAGCATATCGCCGGGAGTCCATTGTTCTGGCGTCACTTCGGCGATACACAAAATATCGCTGCCGGCTTTAGCGGTATAATCCAAACTCATGCCCTTAGGGATCCAACGTAAATGCTTTGGAATTGAGGCTTCGGCCATCACGCCCATGGCCATTTCTAGGCCGTTACAAATCGCAATCACATGCACAGTTTTTATATGATTATGAACGGCATGGCGTTTTTTAATTAAACAGGCGCAATGATTAAGGCGTAATTCAGTGATCAGTGGTTTGATGGTGCCGAAATAGGGTGCCATGCGTGAAACCATGATTGAAAACAGTTTTTGGCCGAAGGGATAACGGCGAGTCTTGTGGTAGAGCGCGAGCACTTTATTTGGTTTTTGTTCTGCAGTGCTAGAAGAATCAGTCTGGCTCATGGTCATCCTTAATAATGATGCAAAGGGGATTGTTATCTTGAGCCTGTTCCAAGTTGGGTTTGGACTGCTCTGGTCGGATGAGTGTAACATTAGGATAACAACAAATACCAGTCGGCATAATTAAGCAAACTTCATTTCGCGGTTTTTAGTGTAACACCGTATAATTGCGGCCAATTTGTCGTTTAGCGGCAATGGCATATTGATTTAACTACAAGGACTCACAGTGAAATATTTGCTGACGTATTTTAAGGGAATGGCCATGGGCGCTGCCGATGTGGTGCCAGGCGTTTCGGGCGGCACCATAGCGTTTATTACCGGTATTCTTGATACCTTGCTCGATAGTGTAAAACGTATCAATCCTTCCCTTTGGGGCGTGATTAAGTCGCAGGGCATCAAAGGGGCATTTGCCCATATCAATGGTGGCTTTTTAGTGAGTCTGCTGGCGGGGATCCTAACCAGTATTTTTACCTTTGCTAAGTTAATCTCTTGGTTACTGGTGACGCACCCGATCCCGATTTGGTCGTTCTTTTTTGGGCTTATTCTTATCTCTGTCGTGCATATGCTTAAGCAAGTGAGTGGTTTCACTATGGCACGTTTAGGTTTATTTGCCTTAGGTGTGCTGGCTGCATGGGCGATAACTGTGCTGAATCCGGTCGCGGTAGAAGCCAGTTATATGAATATCTTCTTCGGCGGCGCGATTGCGATTTGTGCTATGGTGTTACCGGGGATTTCAGGCAGTTTTATCTTATTATTGTTAGGCTTATATCCCGTGGTTTTAGCTGCGGCTAAAAATATTCAGCTGGATATTTTGGCCTGTTTTGCGGTTGGCGCTGTGATGGGATTACTGACATTCAGCCATCTATTGTCGGCACTGCTGCGTAAACACCACGATGCCACTATCGTATTTCTAACCGGATTAATGTTAGGTACCTTAGGTAAAATTTGGCCGTGGAAAGAAACTTTAACTTGGCGGACCAACTCCCACGGCGAACAAGTACCTTTGCTGGAGCAAAATATTTCGCCGCTTAATTTTGAGCAAGTGACGGGCCAACCTTCGCAACTCGCCTTTGCGATTGTGTGTATGCTGGCGGCGATTGCACTGGTTTGGGGTTTAGAGAAAGTGGGCAAAAGAGATTAATCCTTTATTTAATACCCTTGGTATAACGTTTCCCCTATCAAAGCAGCGAGCCTTCGCTGCTTTGTAGTTTTTGCCTCAAAGGCATCAGATATTTAATTTTCATTGTTTTTTTGTACAATACTTAGCCTTTGCAGAGGTGTGCCTTTGGTTGAAGGCACCTGTATAAATTCAGTATGAGTTTGTCGTTACGATAAGGATGTTTTGTGAATAAGAATACCGTTTCATGGGCGGGCGCCGCGCTCGCTTTCTTCGCGTTAACCCATGTGATTACCAATAGTATCAATAAGCAAGATGTCGGGCTCTCCCCTGAGCAACGCACGCAGATGGAAAACACCTTGCAACAGTATGGGCCCAAGGGCAATGCATCTCAGTATGGCCAATATGCTCAAGCCGATAATGCCAATCTCACAACTGACAACTCCCTCAAGAATGTCCGGCATATCTACAGTAATAAAGGTGCTTTTGCGGCACTTCGGCAGGATGGCAGCGTGGTGACATGGGGCGATCGTCAGTGCGGCGGCGACCATAGCGCCGTGGCGGCTGAATTAGTCAATGTAAAAAGCATTTTTGCTTCGACAAATGGGTGTGGTTTTGCGGCATTAACCCAAGACCATCGACTGGTGATTTGGGATATGGGGGATGCACCAGCATTACTTAAAGATAAATTCACGCAAGTGGCAGATTTTGTAATGCGTGATGATCTGTTTGCCGCCATAAAACGAGATGGCAGCGTCATCAGTTGGTCTATCGTGGATGGGTCTTTGGATGAATTAAATCACGGAATTTATTCAGCGCCAGCGTTGAAGAATGTGCAGAGTGTGAGTATCAATGATGCAGCATTTGCTGCGTTACTACAGGATGGCACTGTGGTGACCTGGGGTTCGGCCTATCACGGTGGTAATAGTCAACACCTTGCCGCAAAACTTAAGAATATTAAAGCTGTTTATGCGGCGCCAAGTGCCTTTACTGCCGTGACTCAAAACGGGGAGCTAATGTCTTGGGGGAGCGTCAATGATGGTCAAGAAAGCCAAAGACAACTGGCTAGACTCAGTGAGTTTACGGCAGTTACCAAAGTTGTTCATTCAGTATTTGGTTTTACTGCATTAATGGCTGATGGAAGAGTCTATGCGTGGGGTGAAGGTTTTTTGCCAGAGAGTCGTGTACTTTTTCCGTTAGCCTTAGCGAACTCGCCTGCTAATAGCCAAGAAAAAGTCATTGATATTGTAGCTAATGATGGCGCTTATGCTGCGTTAAAAGCGAATGGCGATGTTGTAGTTTGGGGTCATAAACGCCATGGCGGTAATGCTTCGGCCGTGCAAAATAAGTTACAACATGTACGCGTACTATATGCGATAGATACGGGGTTTGTTGCGCTGCGAGAGGATGGCACATCAATAGGTTGGCAAGGAGCAGAGGATTTAAGTGGTGAACCTATGATGCAAGAGATTACCGATGTAGTTCAAGTGGTTACGTTAAATCAGAGTTATGCTGCGTTGAAAGCGGATGGCACTGTAGTAGAGGATAGCGCGGGACCTAAGCTAGGGGTCTCTGAGGTTATCGAGCTTATCCCAAGTGTTATGGGATTTACCGCTAAGCGACGTGATGGGAGCCTTTCAGTTTGGCAATTTGGCGGGCTGAGTTGGCATGCTAAAAAACAAGATATTGATCTAACCGATGTCATTGAAGTGCGTGGCAACATATCAAACATGATAGCGCTCACTTCTGATGGTAAAGTTTTGACGTGGGATCTGTTAGGGAGTGGCGGTGAAGCTGATGCTGATATGTCATATTAAAACGAGGCTGGAATATTTCATTTCAGCCCGTTGATTCAATCATGCACGCAATTAAGCTTGATTGGCTTTGATTTCCCGCAGATAGCGATAAATGGAATGTACCGAAATCCCCAATCGAGTGGCCGCGACTTGGGCGCTGTCCTTGAGTTCGAAAATCCCTAACTCATGCAATTGGTTAACGATTTCGCGGTTCTTCTGTGAAGGGGAAATCCCAGCGTTTGAGCGCACTTCATGGTTGATACTGTCAATCGTGCTATGGAGCGCTTCATCGATATTGCGGGCAAACACCTCGGGCGAGCTGGTCAGTTCGCTGCCAAGGAGTTGCTCTGGCATCATAGTGCGCAGCACAGATTGCAGTGGTGCATCCATGTCGCTGTTAATGCACAGCAAACCTATGGGCTGATTTTTACTGTTGCGGATCACAGTCGTGATCGATCTTAGCGTCTTACCATTGGCGCATTTCGTTAGGTAAGAGTTAGAAATATCCTGACCGGTTTTGAGCTTGAGCAAGGCAAGGTTGGTTATCGGCGCACCGACTTCACGGCCTGTAACATGGCCATTGGCAATTTTGACCACAGACGGATGTTTCGCATCTAGGCTGTGCAATACCACTTCTGTGTGTTGGCCATACATGGCAGCGATGCCATCGACGATATTTTCGACCGATTTCAGAATATCCAGATCACTTTGCGTTAAATCTTGCAGTTTCACAATTTCAACCTTTGGTTATTAACCCGCCATTATTCAGCGGGTTAAAATCATTATGCCGACATAATATCGATAATAGTGACATCTGTGGATGACATGCCATTGAGGATCATTTTGCCAATGTTTTTAATGGTTTTTTCAACATCGGTTGCAATAATACCTTGGCCGGAGACATTGTGACTACTGAGCGCCATCAAAAATGAGCGCACGGCCGCACTAGATGACGTGCTGACCTTCATGGCGCAGGAGGCTTTCGCGCCATCACACACCATGCCCGAGCTGTCGCTGATCACGTTTTGAATTGCGAAACAGGATTGTTCGAACGAACCTCCCGCCAAATACACCATGGCCATAGAAGCGGCTGCGCTGGTGACTGTATTGCCACAAAATGCCGACAGCGGTGGGTAATGGGACTTGATATAAATCGCCCCTAGATGGCTCATGATCAAGGCGCGGGCGAGCTGTTCTTCTGAAACCTTATAGCATTGCGCCGTTAATACCACGGGAATAGTCGCGGCTATGCCTTGGTTGCCACTGCCAAGATTACTCATGGCGGGCAAGTTCGCACCGCCCATGCGCGCATCGGAGGCGGCAGCCGTTAACATCACGATTTTATTGAGTAAATCTTCCCCAATAATGCCAGCGGCTATGCCACTTTTCATGGTGCGACCGACTTCGAGTCCATAGGGATTCGCCATGCCTTCATCGGATAATTTGCCGTTTAGCTCAGAGGCTTCGAGGATGAATTTGATCTCTTCGAAGGGGACTTCTTGGGCGAAGCGATAAATGGATTCGATAGTAATATCCACGCCTTCACAGATGGAACCCGTGGCTTTAGCTTGCGTGCTGTCAAGGCTAAAGACGGATTCGCCGTTGAGGCGCTTCTCGGCGATCAGTGTATGCCCGCCGCAGATTTTCACTAGGGCTTCGCGGTCGCCTTTTTTTGCAATAACACAGCAATAGATAAACTCTGCCGTTTCAGTGCGCTCGACGGTGACTTTACCCGCATCAATCAATGCCTGTGCTTTGGCGACTTGCTCCGGCGTGATTACGGCCAATACTTCTAAGCCTGCATCAGGATTGCCAGCAATGGCGCCTGCTGCAGCGGCAATTGCCAGACCGATTTTGCCTGTGCCAGGTACAAACACGCCCATAGAGTTTTTATAAAGATTGTCAGACACTTGTACCGCAATTGAATCGGGTTCAACACCCAGTAAGGCGCGGGCGACGGCGGCGGCGTAAGCAGCGGCGATGGGCTCAGTGCAGCCTAATGCGGGCTTAACGACTTGTTTGATGATGCGAATATACTGCTGCCATTGGGGTTTCATCAGCTTACAACCTTATGTTAATGCTTAAATGTTAACGTGTGCTATGGCTTCAACTTCCACTTTAACGCCCAGTGGAAGATCCTTCACCGCAAAACAGCTACGTGCAGGGCAGTCGGTTTTAAAATAGGTTTTATACACTTCGTTAAAGGCGGCAAAGTCACTGATCTCAGCAAGATAACAAGTGGTTTTGAGAACCGTGTCTAAGCTACCACCGCCCGCTTCAAGCACGTATTTGAGATTATCTAGCGACTGAATCGATTGCGCGGTGATCCCACCGTCAACCACGCCACCTTTCTCTTTACAAACTGGCAGTTGGCCAGAGGTGAAGATGAGGTTGCCATAGGCTGTGCCATGTGAATAAGGGCCAATGGCCGCGGGAGCACGTTCTGCATGAATAATAGTTTTCATTGTCTCTCCAACTTGCAAATAAAATTGAATGCCTAGGTCGGCGTATGTGCAACATTATTTGTATTTTTATGCTTTATTGCAATTATTTTTTAATAAATTTCATTTGTCACTGCGGTTTGTGCGCTATTTATCTCGTTTTCAGTCAAGTTGTGAGCTTTAACTCTTTGTTCAACAAAAGTTGAGTATATTGATTGCTGAGTTTGTTTTGTTCAAATATATTTGCATAAAATAATAGCAACAAGGTAAAGGTGAAATAATGGATGCAACAATTACTGCTGCACAGTGGAAAGCAGATACCCGCTTCGATAGTACGGATTGGGGCTGGATTATCATGAGTATTGGAATGGCGATTGGCGCGGGGATCGTGTTTTTGCCTGTGCAGGTCGGTTTAATGGGGTTATGGGTGTTTTTACTGTCTGGCATTATTGGCTATCCTGCCATGTATATGTTTCAACGGTTGTTTATCAATACCTTAGCTGAATCGCCTGAGTGTAAGGATTACCCGAGTGTGATTTCGGGTTACTTAGGTAAAAACTGGGGCATGCTGTTGGGCGGCTTGTACTTCATCATGCTGGTCATTTGGGTGTTCGTTTATTCAACGGCCATTACAAACGACAGTGCTTCATTTTTGCAAAGTTTTGGGGTCACCAAAGCGTTATTGTCAGAAAATCCTTTTTATGGTCTAGCCTTAATCTGCGGCTTAGTTGCCTTAGCCTCCCGCGGTGAAAATCTACTGTTTAAGATCTCCACTTTTATGGTGCTGACTAAGCTGGGTGTTGTGGCTGTGTTAGGGTTATTGATGGTGGATAAGTGGGATATCAATAATATTGGCGCTATTCCAGCAACGGGTGATTGGTTAAAAGATGCGGTCGTCATGCTGCCTTTTACGCTGACATCGATTCTGTTTATTCAAAGCTTAAGCCCTATGGTGATTTCATACCGTTCACGGGAAAAATCTTTAGCCGTGGCGCGCTTTAAAGCGATGCGATCGATGAATATTGCCTTTGGTGTCTTGTTTTTCGTGGTGTTCTTTTATGCCGTATCATTCACGCTCGCTATGGGTCACGAACAAGCGGTGCGCGCATCGGAAGAAAATATCTCGGCCTTGGCCATGGTCGCCCAAGGTATGCAGGGGCAAACGCTGAAATTACTGAGTCTGACACTGAACATTTTTGCCGTCATGACGGCTTACTTTGGCGTGTATCTTGGTTTCAGAGAAGCTTGCCAAGGGCTAACCATGAATATGCTGCGTCGGTTTATGCCTGAAGATCGCATCAACAAAAAGCTTGTGGGTTACGGCATCATGATTTTCACGATTCTACTGTCGTGGGGCGCGATTGTATTGAATGCGCCAGTGCTAAGTTTTACGTCAATTTGCAGTCCAATCTTTGGTTTAGTGGGTTGTTTAATTCCCGCTTATTTAGTGTATCAAGTCCCCTCACTGCATAAGTACAAGGGCGTGTCGCTGTATATCATTATCATCACGGGTTTATTACTGTGTGTATCACCTTTCTTGGCGTTTAGTTAGCAGGGTTAAAATGGGGGGAAGTTAAGCTTTGATGCATAAAAACCGGTATTGAGTTACTCAATACCGGTTTTTTGCGGGGAAAACGACCTTAGACAATCATTTCAAACAATTATTTCAAGCCATCATTTCAAGCAATCATGACAAGCCATGATCCCAAGTAATCATCATAAGTCGTCCTCAAAGTTTGAATTGTGAGGTGGCGTTTTTCAGTTCATCGGCAAAATCGACTAATCCCTCAGAAACATTGCGAACCTGCGACAGAATTTGCAATGTCTGTTCGAATGAGGCGTTCATATTGACGACGTTATCGACCACTTGGGAAGCGACCGAGGCTTGCTCTTCTGTTGCCGAGGCAATGTGGGTATTCATGCTATTGATACTGACAATCTGCTGCTGAATTGATTTCAATGCACTGCCCGTGTTTTGGGCATTGGTTTCATTTTCTGATGATTTAGACATGGCCACATTCATGGTACTAACCGAAGAAATAGCCGCCGTTTTAAGGTTTTGCAGTACATGACGAATTTCTGTGGTTGCATCTGCGGTTTTAGAGGCGAGGGCACGGACTTCATCCGCTACCACGGCAAAGCCCCGTCCTTGCTCACCCGCGCGGGCAGCTTCGATGGCAGCGTTCAGTGCCAACAGGTTGGTTTGCTCAGCAATCGAGGTAATCACATTTAAGATAGAGGTGACATTTTCAGTGTCTCTGGCAAGTTCATTAATCGAGTTAGAAGCGGCCTGAATCCCCGTATTTAATTCCTGTGAAATATCGATAGTCCGTTGGACGACTGTCATACCTTGCATGGCTTCTTTTTCGGCAATCTGGGCAGCACTGGCGGCTTGGCGCGCATTTTGCGAAATCTCGATGACAGAGTGGCGCATGTCTTCCATTGAAACTTGCACAGCACTAGCATCATGGCTTTGTCTCTGAGTTGCATGCGTTGCATCTTCCATTCGCTGTTTGAGTGAGTGCGAGCTTGCAAGTAAGGGATCGGTAACATTCACTACTCTACGAATCGAATCACCGAGTAACCCAAGGAATCGATTGAAGTTACTCGATACTTGGCCGAGTTCATCGCTACCTGATACGTTAAGTTTATGGCTAAGATCACCCTTACCATCGGCGAGCTCACTCAATGACTGGGCAACATTACGGGCAGAAGAGCTAATGGCGCGTGCAATGGCGATAGTGACAATAAACATCACGATCAGTAAAGCGATACCTATGGAGAGGGTGAGCCATAAACTTTGCTCCGATCTGTCACCCGCTTCTTTTATCGATTGTTTAAATTCGAGTACTTTGTCTTGTTTGTAGTTTTGTATTTCATTGAGTACGGCTTCATAGGCTTGGGATTTTTCTTGGCTGATTTGGCCAATGTTTGCCATATCAATCGTACCTGCCAGCATGCCTTTAGCTAGCTTAATTGTCATATCGTTATAACGGGTTAATTTAGCCGATAGATTGTTGAGTTGATTGGCTTGTGAGGGATCGACCTTGTCTAACTGTTGGAGGTTTTTGCGTAAAGATTCGTACATAGTACCTGCATTGGTTAACAGGTCTTCGTCGGCAAAAGAAACGGATTGAGTATAAAGCTCATCGAGTCGTTGGATAAAAAACACGTTTTGATTGGCGAGTTCAACCCTTTGGTAAACTTGCTGCTCCATATAGTTAAGAGTGGTGCGATTTTTATTTATGGAGATAACACTAATGCTTAAGTTTAAAGCGAAAATGATGACTGCTAAAATAAATATCGCGATAACTTTTTTAAAAATAGAAATGTTATTAAAGAAATTCATCCCTTGCCCCCAAGTTGTGCCGAGCTAAAGCCCGGCACTCCAATCTAAAACTCGGCAATAACTTTTACCGAATCATTGGCCTCACTACTATCAATATAGCCAATAATATTAGGGTTAGATGCAACTAATTTTATCATCTCCGCCCCACTACTGACTTCCTTGGGTGGCGTTCCTTTGCCCGTAAACACTTTCTGTGACCAATAAGACTTAAGTTGGCTGGATGACTTGCCCAGTACTTTAGTGTCAAATGTCTCCCTTAAGGGCATAGCGCTGTCAAGATTGACTGGTACTGCTTGGGCTCCTCCGGGGAAGGTCTTTGTTTTTCCTAAATAAATATTCTCGATTGATTTTTGATCTATTGCATCCGCATTACTGGGATTCACTATGACGACTACGCCAGCAAATAATGGCATTGAGACTAAACTGAGTAGGATTGAGCAAAGTAATTTTTTCATCTCTCTCTCTCCTAAAATACTAAATCAATACCAAGACTGATGGATTTCGAATCCCCTGCGACTTTCATGCCTGGGCCACCGTCATCCTTAACGTCATCATATTGAATTTTAAATGCTGCCGAGGGATGGAAATCCCAACGTATTCCTGCCGAGCTTGTATGGTGCACTTCGCCGCCTTCACCGTCATTGAAGTCTGAGTAGGAAATGTATGGCATCACTGAATCGATACGATAACCGAAAGTGAGCAAGTAAGTATCTAGATTACTACCATCGAGATCTAAGCGGTTAAGCTCTGATAGAAAGAGGAAGTTCTCATAATCTACGTTAACTGACAGGCCATAAAACTTTCCTGAACGTTGGGTGCTGCCATTCCATTCCTGCTGAATGCCACCAATATAACGTTCATTAGTGTATTGCATATGTGTAAGGCGAATATCTAACCAATCTTTATTGAATTGGACAACAATACCGCCTATGTCCTTCCACACTTCCCGGGTATTTTCGAGGAAGAAAAAGTCAGATAACAGTTTATTGGGTTCACTATCTTCGCTACCGTAATAGACTTGCCCTGACATGGTCCAGTCGCCAATTAAATAGTTATATAGCGCGCTGACACCTGTGTAGTTAAATATTTGCCATGTGTAGTTATCTGCGGGTGGACGTATCCAAGGATAGGCATATCCAACATCAAAGAAATCACTGTAATAGTAGAGCGGAAGGCGTTTTTTACCGCCTTGTACTGTCCAGTGGTCATTAATCACATAGGATAAATAAGCCCATTCAAAACTTGCTGAAAAATCATCGGCACCGCGTGAAACGACCTGTGCAGTGGCTGATAAACCTTCGAGTAAATCCGCAGAAAATTGGATACCAAATAAGGTATCCGGTTTAAAGCTAATATCTTCATCGTAGGCACCAACGAGTGGATAGTCGGCGAGAAAGGTGGGACCTAAATCAAACTCAGCAACGCCAGAACCTTCGAGAACTTGACCAGCGACTACTGAGGCAAAGCCTGAAATGTTCACTTCTGCGTAAGCGGTGGAGCTGAGCAAGAGTGAGCAAAGACCTAATGAAAACTTATGTTTCATAAAAAAGCCCTTTAAAGTGAGGTATATTCGTTTTTAAGCCTAGAACAGGTGTGAACTTACGCAAACTTTTGCGGAACATTTCTGCAACATAGTGGTCTAAGTCACGTTTTGTACTATGAGTTTGAAATTTATTTTGTGATTATTCAGGTGAAATTGCTAGATGTGCCAAATCTCTATACCCGAATTCAGGCAAGTTTAGAGGCTGCAATTTTTTACACATTCATATTGCAGATTTAAGCGTATAAATTTTAGTCACTAAATTTGAATTCTGTTTCATTTTTTGCAGATAAAATGTTGTAGAGCATATTTGTAAATACAGTTCGGCCATGCGAATGACTCATTTTTTAAATGAGACATTTGTACGTTTGCATTATAAATAACTGGGAATTATCTCCCTCATAAATATTAACATTCGACTAATGTTGATATTTTTGCGGTGAGATTGTAGACGTAATACGAGTGATACTTGTTTTAGTCTTCTAAAATTGCTCTTCCAAGAAAAGTCGACATTTATCGCATTTTCACGAGTAGGTAAGCGCTGCGGCATATTTTACTGCGTCTTTTTCTCCGATTTACGGCCTTTGTACTGTATGGTGAGCAGCCTAAATTGGGCTTGATTGCTGCATAGGGCCATAGAACCTATAATCTTGCTCTGTGATGTTGAGTTCTCTTCTTTCTAATATGATCCAATAAAAGGAATGTCATAATGCAAAGACGCAATTTTTTAAAAAGTGCGGCTATTTTGTCGACTGCGGGTTTTATCGCGCCAGTACTGGCATCTTCCTCTAAATCGAGTGTCGTTGAATCTAGCTCAAGCGATGGACATCGCCGTTTTATCTTAACAAACACTTACCATCTTGTTGCTCCTGAAGGCTCTGAGGGCGTGGTTAACTTGTGGATCCCTTTGCCTGAAGACACACAATTCCAACGGGTAAGTAAGCTGAATTTCACCGGCAGTTTTAAAGATGCCTATATCAGCTCAAACAACAGTTATGGCGCTAAAACCCTGTTTGCGACTTGGCCAGATGCCAAAGCCAGCATGGCTATTACAGTTGAGTTAGATATTGAAACCTTAGATTGGGAACCGCTTAAGAGCGGCGCTTTGACTCACTATCGCACGCCATCACAGATCCACTATCCTGCGGATGTAGAACGTTATTTACTGCCGACTAAACATATGCCGATTAACGGTATTGTGAAGCAAACGGCGGATAAAATCGTCGGTAGCGAAACTGAGCCACTGAAACAAGCGCGACTGATTTACCTTTGGGTTAGCGCCAATATGTTCCGCGACAATAGTGTGATTGGCTGTGGTACAGGCGATGTGGCCAGCATATTAGAAAGTGGTAAGTTAGGCGGCAAGTGTACCGACATTAATTCAGTATTTGTGGCGCTAATGCGCGCTGTGGGTATCCCTGCCCGTGAAATGTTTGGCATTCGCTTAGGACAGGCGATCAAGATGGGTCATTATTCTAAAAAGGCATTTGGTAGCGCCGATGAAAAAGGGGTTGCCGATGTCAGTGGTGGTCAACATTGCCGCGCTATGTTCTATTTAGCGGGTTATGGTTGGTTGCCCGCCGATCCTGCCGATGTGACTAAAATGCGCTTAACGGAGAAAAAAGAACACAGCGATCCTGCGGTTCAGGCGGTGAATGATTACCTCTTTGGTAACTGGGAAATGAACTGGGTTGGCTTTAACTATGGTCGCGACTTTGATTTATTCCCTGAAGCCGAGCAGACACCACTGAATAACTTTGGTTATCCCTATGCGGAAGTCGATGGTGATCCTGTGAATTATTATGAACCAAAAGTGTTTGCCTATGACTACCAGTCAACCGAACAACGCTAAGGGACTCTTAGCGACGATGGCCGCCGCAGTGATTGCTGCGGTTGCTTCAAGCCTATGCTGTATTGCCCCGCTTATTTATCTGGTGTTCGGGGTGTCGGCCGCGAGCCTGTCGGGGATTGAGCAGCTGAGCTGGCTGCAAGTGCCCATGTTGATACTGTCTACTGGACTTATCCTGATGGGATTTTGGCGGCTCTATTTTGCTAAAAAACTATTTTGTACTGCGACGTTGAGTCGTACTCAGATGGTGTGGCTGTACTGGTTAACTGTGCCTGTCGTGCTGGCATTTCAGTTATATCCTTTTGTATTACCTTGGTTATTAGAGGTGTTCGAATGAAGTTAGTGTTATTTCTCGCCTTTAGCCTGTGTTCAGCGTCGAGCTGGGCGGCAAACGTGCTGGTTACCTTGGATGTTAAGGGCATGACTTGTCCGCTGTGTGTCACTGTCGTGAATAAAGCCCTGCGTAAAACCGATGGGGTGATTAAGGCCAAAGCTTCGTTGAAAACCGAACAAGCAATAGTGACTGTGCCAGAGGATTTTAATCTCGATAATTTGCTCAAGGCCGTTGATGAAACGGGTTATAAGGGCAGTATTAACAAGATAGAGAAACAAGCTTAAGCGTCTTAGAACAGTTGCTGGTAACGCATTTTAGCAGCTCGTTTTTAGCCACTTTCTCTTAGCCAGCTTTTAGCAAAAGAGTTAGCCAAAAAATATTAAAGATCAGCCTAGGTTCAAATGCTTAGGCTGATTTCTTACCGAATGAATCACTCGCCACGTCATCAGTCTATCTTCCACACCCGCTTACACTTCTCTCAATACTCAATACACCTCATTCCGCCTAACGCCTAGGCATTCCATTGCTTGGTTAGCTGTAATACACCTCGGGATCGACTCTGCGCTGCCTCTGTTCATTTTTCTCTGAAGACTCCTTTATCAGATCCATTTTTTGCGCTTGCAGTAACTCTAGTTGCTTGGCTTTTTCTTCATCAGACAGGCTTTCATCGTTGGCAATTTTTTCCATTTCAGCCTCTAACTGCTTCAGTTTTTCCCTATCGACACCTGTACGCTTATCGAGGATCGCCTGCATGGCTTCAGCCAATTTGTCGGTGCTTTTATCTGACTCAGGTTTGCCAGCAATGGCTTGCACATTCCCTGTATAGCCTTGTTTGGCGTTAGCTGCGAGATGGCTATAGGTATCGGCTGTCGCGACAGGCGCAGATGAGGAGAGGGTGACAGTATCTTGGCTAACAGCGGGACCCGTTAATGCAATCGAAGTGGCATCATTAGCTTGATTACTCTGGCTTGATTTGAGTTGCGTGAGTGCCAAATTTGCATAGGGATTGGTATAGCTGTTTGGGTTGATTGTGCTCATGTCCGATTCCTTTTGGTATGGCCCAGTAGTTGTGCCCAGTAGTTGCGATTGAGTCCCTTGGCCACCTTTGGCCTTAATACGGCACGATTAAATGGTGCTAATGGTCGTTTCAACTAATTTAATGATGACGCTGTATTTTATAAGCAAGTTAGGGGCCAACTCTGGCTAATTTGGCGCTTATGTTGGGTTATTCTGTGATTGATTTACCTGAAGTAATGCTCTATTGAGGCTTTTAAAAAATATTTATACAAAAACTTGATCCTTGTACAACTATGGTCCGTAATTAAAGACATAGTGATACAAGGAGTCGACTTATGTACAAGTTTAACCCGCAGCGAATTCAGATTGGGATCAGTGCTTGCTTATTAGGGGAGAAGGTTCGTTTTGATGGCGGACATAAAAATTCTACCTATTGTAATCAAGAAATTAAGCAATTTTTTGATTATGTGCCTATCTGTCCGGAAATGGCGATTGGCCTAGGTGCGCCCCGTAAAAGTATCCGTCTAGTTCGTGATGGTGAAACCATCTTAGTTCAGAGTGGTGACGGTAGCTTAGATGTGACCGATAAGCTCAATGAATACAGCGAAAACAAGGTTGAAGAGCTTGATTTCCTTGGCGGATATTTGCTTTGCGCTAAGTCGCCAACCTGCGGCATGGAGCGGGTAACAGAATACAAAATTGGCACTAACAATGGCTCTAAGTCGGGGATTGGTGTGTTCGCCCGCAAGTTGATGGAGCGATATCCATTATTGCCCGTGGAAGAAGAAGGCCGCTTGCATGACATGGTGCTGCGGGAGAACTTTTTCACCCGCGTTTATGCTTACCACGATTGGCACCTGATGAAGCATGAGGGGCTGACTAAGCATAAGTTAGTGAAGTTTCATTCCCGCTATAAATACCTGTTAATGGCGCATAGCCCTACATGGTATCGCGAGCTTGGGCCGATAGTGGCCAATATTGAGGATCTTGAGCAAAGCGCGACCCGCTACTTTGAAGGCTTTATGACGGCCCTGAAAATCAATGCGACCCGTAAAAATCATACCAGTACGCTGCAGCATATTCAGGGCTACTTTAAAAAGCATTTGAGCAAAGAGCAAAAGACAGAACTGTCTGAAGCGATTATGAAATATCGCGAAGGTTTATTGCCTCTGTTAGTGCCTATCACGCTCATCAACCATTATCTGCGGGAATTCCCAACGCCTTACATAGAAGAGCAAGTGTATTTGAATCCCCATCCAGAGGCGTTGAAGCTGCGCTATGCCTACTAGTATTGGCTTTGCCGTACTGAGTAGTTTTTAGCTTTGAATTTAGTGAGTTATTACTGATATATGAAACAAGATACCCAGTCCATGACCAGCGATGAGCCCAATGATGGCGTGTTACTCCCCATTGGTGAAGTGTCGGCCTTAACCGGCGTGAATGCCGTGACCTTAAGGGCATGGCAGCGCCGTTTTGGTTTAGTGATCCCTGCGCGCACGCCTAAGGGACACAGATTATATACGAGTGAAAATATCCAAGAAATCCATGAGATTAATGCATGGTTAGCTAAAGGTGTTGCGATCAGCAAGGTTAAACCTTTGTTGATGAGTGCCGCCAAATTATCAAGTGAAATGATTGAATCCCAAGTTGTCGATCTGTGGGGCGAGCAAATTATTGCGCTGAATGCGGCATTGTTCGACTTCAATCAGCATAAGTTGCAGCAGATATTAGACGATGCATTTGGCTTATATCCGTTTCAATTAGTGAAAGAAAAGTTACTTCAACCTTGGCTTAATCAACTCGATGACTTAGCGGATGAGCGGCTCGATGCCGAGTTAATTCTCGCTTGGTTAAAAAGCGAATTACTCAGCCGAGTGGGTGGGCGTTATGCCTTTACCGGACAGGCCATTGCGGCGCGAATGGCTGTGGTGCAGTTATCCCGCGGCGCTGCCACGCCGCCTAGCTCTACTCGCACTAAAAGCTTGTTTTCTTTGTTGCTATTGCTTGAGTTAGCATCGCTTCGAGTATCGGTAATCGACCTTGGCGAGCAGGCCATAGGCAGTTTACCGCTGCTGCAGGGCAGGCTTAACGTCGATGCGCTTTTGCTTATTCCCGATCCAAATCATTCGGGTTCTGAGCAGACTGAAATGCTCACTGTATTGGCACAAATGAGCTTCCCATGTCGATTTGTTGGCCCCTTTGTACCGACGTTGACTTCCTTATCGGCTTTCTGGGCGCCTTCGATGACTGACTTTATTGGACAAATGCCGTCTCGCTCTGTGGGGAAGGTCAACAGAAGTCACAAAGGCAAAGGGAAAAGCGAGCAGGGCAATAGTGGAGAAAACAATGACATCAGTTAACGATTCAATGCCAATAGATTCAATGCCAATAGATTCAATGTCAATAAAAGTGCAGGGCAATAATGCATTGATGTGGTTTCGCCAAGATTTACGCCTCGCCGATAATCAGGCGCTAACCGCTGCTTGCGATTGGGCTCGGGAGAATGGCGTGGCACTTAAGGCCATTTATATCGCTACGCCAACTCAGTGGCAACGCCATGATGTGGCGCCCATTCAGTTAGATTTTATCGAACGTCACATCAATTTGCTTGCCCAAGGGCTGGCGAGTTTGGGGATTGCATTCGAATTAATTCAGTTAGATACCTTTGCCGATGTGCCAGCGTTTATCAGTGATTACTGCCAGCAGCAGGGTATTAGCCGCGTGTTTGCCGGCAGTGAGCCTGAGATTAACGAGCAACAGCGTGACCAAGCCTGTATTCAGGCGGGTATTCCTCTGGTGCTAACCGAAGAGCATTGTTTGCTTAAGCCGGGCACAGTGCTGAACTTGTCCGGCGACATGTATAAGGTTTTCACTCCTTTTAGCCGTAAGTGGCGAGAAATTGCCGCTCGCCATGCCATTTTGCCGCTTCCAGTTCCGGCGCCGCTTGGACCTGTGTTGACCGAGCCAAAGCCGCATTTTTTTAACCATGTCACTAAAGTATCGAGTGAACTTTGGGCTGCGGGAGAAGGGCAGGCAAAGCGTATACTTTCTGCATTTATTCAGCAGAAAGTGCAGGATTATAAGCAAGATAGGGATTTCCCCGCCATCGATGGCACCAGTTCAATTTCACCTTATCTGGCCATTGGCGTCATTAGCCCAAGACAATGCGTTGCCGCGTTGCTGCATCACTTCCCCGAGGTGATTGTCGACGATACTAGCCCAGCTCGTACTTGGTTAAATGAGCTTACCTGGCGTGAGTTTTATCGTCATTTGCTGGTGGCATTTCCTGACTTATCTAAGAATCATAATTTCAATCGACAAGCCGACCATGTGCAGTGGCGCAATAATCCGCAGGAGTTTGCCGCTTGGTGTGAAGGTCGTACTGGCTATCCGATTGTGGATGCGGCTATGCGCCAACTCAATCAAACGGGTTGGATGCACAACCGTTTGCGTATGGTGGTGGCGAGTTTCCTGACTAAACATCTACTGATTGATTGGCGTTGGGGCGAGCGTTATTTCCGCCAAAAGCTCATCGATGGTGATTTAGCCGCGAATAATGGCGGCTGGCAATGGTCCGCCGGTTGTGGCTGCGATGCTCAGCCTTATTTCCGCATTTTTAATCCTATAAGCCAGAGTGAAAAGTTTGATCCAGATGGCAGCTTCATCCGTAAGTACTTACCAGAGCTCGCATCTTGGGGAATTAAGCAATTACATCAACCCAGTACAGCGCAGACACCGTCCTTGTTTGAACAGCCGTTATTTAACACTAAAACGGCTTATCCGAGTGCGATTGTCGAGCACAGTGCAGCAAGAGCAAGGGCATTAACCGTATTAGGCGTATTGAAAAAGGCCGCGGCCCAATAAATAGGATCAGGAGCAATAACCAGATGACAAACCAAGCGACGACTGAGACTAATACGCTTGTTGATGATTTTATTCAGCTTTATCAAGCCTTGAATAAAGATAACTTGCACCTGTTGAGCCAAGTTTACGACGACAGTATTAGCTTTACCGATCCTATGCATCAGATCAAAGGGCTAGAGTCGTTAACTCAGTACTTCGCGAAGTTATATAAGAATGTTAAGCATATTCAGTTTGAGATCAAAGAAGTACAGCAGGATGCGAATCAAGCCGCGCTGTTTTGGCAGATGGAATATAGCCACCCTAAGTTGAATAAAGGCGGACTTATCCGTGTTGATGGCATGAGCCAACTTAAATTCAACGACAAGATTTATTTTCACAGGGATTACTTCGACTTAGGGCAAATGTTGTACGAGCATTTGCCTTGCATGGGCGGGCTTATCCGCTTGCTTAAAGACAGGGCGGCTAAGTAATGGACGTTGTTAAGCCATTGAAAATTAATACCGTGCTTATTACAGGTGCAAGCTCAGGCATTGGGCTGCAACTGGCGCAGGATTATTTAGCCTTAGGTTGGCACGTCATTGCCTGTGGCCGCTCCCAAGAAAGATTAGATGCGTTAGCCTTGAATGAACTCGTAGGTGTCACGTTGTTAATTTTTGATATATCCCAGCGCGACCAAGTTCAACAAGCTGGCCACGATTTAGCCGAGCTGTTGGCGAAAACCGATTGTCAGCTCGATTTGGTGGTTTTAAACGCGGGCAGTTGTGAGTACATAGACGATGCTAAGGCCTTCGATGATGTGTTATTCGAGCGCGTCGTCCATACCAATTTAATTGCGATGGGATATTGTCTCAGCGCATTTTTACCTTTAATGCCAAGGGGGTCACGTATTGGCTTAATGAGTTCCAGCGCTATTTATTTACCTTTCCCTCGCGCTGAAGCCTACGGCGCCTCTAAAGCTGGCGTGCAGTATCTCGCCTCGAGTCTCTCGCTTGATCTTGCTAAGAATGACATAGGTGTGAGCTTGATTTGCCCTGGTTTTGTGGCGACGCCACTGACCGCAAAAAATGATTTTTCCATGCCAATGCAAGTGAGTGTGCAAACCGCTTCTAAGGCAATCCGCAATGGGCTTAAAGGTGGCAAGCGCGAGATCCATTTTCCGCGACGCTTTACTTATCTATTGAAATTGATGTCGTTTTTACCTGCCTTTGTGTGGCAAAAAATGATTGCAAACGATACTCAAGCCAAGCCGCTTAAGGACAAGAGTTTATGAAAAATATCGCCATCGTCGGCACCGGCATTTCTGGATTAACCTGCGGCCATCTATTAAGCGAGTCGCACAAGGTCACAGTGTTTGAAGCCAATGACTATATCGGCGGCCACACGGCGACAGTCGATGTGGAGCACCAAGGCCAAACCTACGCCATAGACACAGGTTTTATCGTGTTTAATGACAGAACCTATCCAAGATTTGAGCGTTTATTGGCTCGCCTTAACGTGACCATATTACCGACTGAGATGAGTTTCAGCGTCCATAATGCGCTGACAGGGCTTGAATATAACGGCCACAATTTAGGGAGTTTGTTTGCCCAAAAGCGTAACCTGCTGAATCCGCGCTTTTGGGCCTTTTTAAAAGAAATTCTACGCTTCAATAAAGGCTGTAAGGCACTCTATCAACAGGATATTTACCCTGAAGGCAACTTAGGTGATTATTTAGACAGTGAAAACTTTTCGCGCTTTTTTGCCGAGCACTATATTTTGCCCATGGGCGCGGCAATTTGGTCTTCGAGCATAGAAGATATGCGTGCGTTTTCGTTGAAGTTTTTTATTCGCTTCTTCCAGCACCACGGTTTATTAAATGTCAGTGATAGGCCCCAGTGGTATGTGCTAAAGGGCGGCTCGCGTAGCTATATTCCTGATCTTATTGCGCCCTTTAAAGACAATATTCGCCTTAACTCTCCTGTGACAGGTATTGAACGTCATGGCAATGGGGTGAAGTTGCAGGTCCACGGTGAATGGTTGGAATTCGATGAGGTGATTTTAGCCTGTCATAGCGACCAAGCACTGCGGATGTTAAACGATCCCACGCCAACAGAACGCGCCATTTTAGGCGATCTCAGCTACCAGAATAACGATGTGGTGCTGCACATGGATACGCGTATCCTGCCTAAGCGAAAAGCGGCCTGGGCGAGTTGGAACTATAGGTTAGATGGCAATCTAAAACGCCCTGCGTCAGTAACTTACAACATGAACATACTGCAACAGTTACCAGCCAATGCGCCGACGTTTTGTGTCACTTTGAATCAGTCAGAGTTGATTGATGAGGCGAAAGTGATACGCCGCTTCAATTATGCCCACCCAGTGTTTAACGAAGCCAGCCTTAAGGCGCAGGGCCGCCGTGAGGAAATATCGGGTCAAAATCATACCCATTTTGCTGGAGCCTATTGGCACAATGGTTTCCATGAAGATGGCGTTCGCAGTGCACTGGATGTGTGCGCCCATTTTGGTGTCAGCCTATGACCGATGTAAATGTGACAAGCTTAAATATGACAGAGCTCAATAGCGGCATTTATTACGGCACAGTATCTCACAGCCGTTTTACGCCGATTAAACATAGCTTTAGTTATGCAATGGCGCTGCTGGCGATTGACTTAGATGAAGTCGATAAGATCAGTGCCATGGGGCGAGTTTTTGCCAGTCAGCGCCGCGCTTTACTGAGATTTAATCCGAGAGACTATTTAACTTCTTTTACGACTAAATCCAATAACAGCGGTGAAGTGGCAGTTGCCGATTCGAGCGCCGCGGCACTTAAGAGTCGAGTGCTGGCTCAAGTGGCTGAGTTAGGTGCAGATAAGCTGTGCGACCGAGTTTTGTTTGTAGGTCAGATCCGTCATTTTGGCGTGTATTTCAGCCCAGTAAATTTCTACTTTTGTTATCAAGATCAAACGCCTTTGTACATGTTGGCCGAGGTGAGTAACACGCCTTGGGATCAACGCCATTGCTATTTAGTGGATGTAGCCGCGCCCAAACCTTCTGACAAAGTGTTTCACGTTTCCCCCTTTATGACCCTCGATATGCGTTATCTCTGGCATGTGGCTGCGCCGAGTGAAGACTTAAATATTGGTATTGAAAACAAGTCGATGCAAGAGAATGGTAAAAAACTGTTTAATGCCAATCTAATGATGAAACGCCAACCTATCACGGCGGCCAATTTACGGACGCTTTTGTTTCGCTTCCCTTTTATGACTCTCAAGATCTTCTTCGGGATTTATTGGCAAGCGCTGAAACTCTTTTTCAAACGTGTGCCCTTTGTGCCGCATCCAGCTCAGATGGAGAAATAACATGGAAAATACTGCTTCGCAAACCTCAGTCGCCACAGAGAAACTGCCCGACAGTATTGCGCGTAAAGTCTTGCTCAAGGCGCTGGAAAGTCTGCCCCACGGTTGCTTGACCTTAGTTGAGGGCGATAAGAGTTATCGTTTTGGTGAGAGTCATACCGATTTACATGCCACGCTTGTGGTTAAACACCCCAGTTTTTATCGTCAAATAATGCTTTCAGGCTCCATTGGTGCAGGTGAAGGTTATATTCAAGGCCATTGGACGAGCCCAGATCTCACCAAAGTTGTGCAACTGTTTGCCCGCAATTTAGCCTTGCTCGATAGGATTGAAGCCAAGTTTTCTTGGTTAACCAGCACGATAAACCGCGTGAAGCATGTGCTGAATCGTAACTCGCAGGAGGGCTCGAAGCGTAATATTCTGGCCCACTACGATTTGGGTAATGCCATGTACGAGCAATTCCTCGACCGTGAAATGTTGTACTCGAGTGCGCTTTATCCCCATGAGGAAGCCAGTTTGCAGGAAGCCCAGCTGTTTAAGCTGATGACTATCTGCGAACGACTCGATTTACAGCCAGGTCAAACCTTGCTTGAGATTGGTACTGGCTGGGGCGCGCTGGCTATCTATGCGGCCAAGCATTATGGCGTGCACGTGACAACGACGACGATTTCAGATGCGCAATACGCCTATGCCAAAGCGCGCGTTGAAAGCGAAGGCCTGAGCGATAAAGTGACACTGCTGACCGAGGATTATCGCAATCTGACGGGGGAATACGACAGGGTTGTTTCTATTGAAATGATTGAAGCGGTAGGGCATGAATATTTACCGGGTTTCTTTAAAAAGCTGGAATCACTGTTAAAGCCCCATGGGCGTATGCTGCTTCAGGCGATAACGATTGCCGATCAACGTTACGACAGCTATCGCAAAAGTGTGGATTTTATTCAGCGCTATATTTTCCCCGGTGGCTGCTTACCTTCTGTCAGTCAAATGGTCGGTCATATTGCCAAACAGACGGATATGGTGGTCTGGTCGCTCAATGATATGGGGCTCGATTACGCTAAAACGCTGAGGCATTGGCATGAGAATTTTGATCATGCTGTGGGTGAAATCCAAACCTTAGGTTATGGCGAAGACTTTATCCGCATGTGGAAATTCTACCTAAGTTATTGTGAAGGTGGATTTTTAGAACGCACCACAAGCACAGTGCATTTAGTTGCCGTACGTCCGGACTATCGCGTTCTAGGCAATAGTCAGCTTAGCCAAGCTGTTCCTGCGGCAATCCGGCTAGATTAGCCGTTGAGAGTAGTTCGTTTAGGTGCATCCGTTTAAATGAAATTGTCGCTGTAGTTGTAGCAAGATAAAAGTGAGGCAAAGATGAAGTCAATGTTAGCTAACTCTCGGCATCTGCCTAAACATCAGGGTTTTATTCTCTATAACGCCCTGAGTTTTCAGGCTGTGTGGTGGTCTAGTGTGCTTTGGCTTAACTTGTCACTGCTGCTAACTATACCTTTATTATTGCTTCACTTTATCCTGTTGTCCTCGTCGGGTAAGGGCCAATATCGCCAAGTGGATTTACGATTAATGCTCAAGGTTGCCGCCCTAGGGATCGGCATTGACACTGTGCTGTCGGTTTTAGGCCTGTTTGAGTTTCCAGCCTTGCCTTGGTGGCTTGGCTGTTTATGGCTGCACTTTGGCTTGAGTTTGAATCATAGCTTAGCGTTTATGCGACCCTTACCGCTGATATTGCAGGCGTTACTCGGAGGAATATTTGGCACGTTAAGCTATGTCGCGGGCGCGCAGTTTAATGCGGTGATTTTGCCCTGCGGCAATGTTATTTCTGCTGTGGTGTTATTTTTTGTTTGGCTAGTCTTGCTGCCCTTTTTAATCCAACTTGCTAATCCCTATGGATTTAATCGAAGCACTAAGGCTCGCACTTTTACTGTTTTTAATTTCAGCAGCTTAAGTTTATTGGCGCTCGGTTTGTTGATTGCACCTTTAAAACCATTAGAGGCGAAAACTTCTAACTTTGAAAACATTAATATCGAGCTGAATGATGCCGCCGATGTGACGCAGACTTTTCAGGAAGTAGGGCGCGGAGAAATGGATTGGCTGTGGTTTAGTTTGTATAAGGCGAGACTGATGACGGTAAATGGCCGTTATCAACAGGGGCAATATCCTCTACTACTAGATATTGAATATTATCGAGATATAGAGTCTGAAGATCTGTTAGAAGCGACCAAGGATCAATGGCAGCATCTAGCGTTTGCCGAAAATGATATCCAGCGTTGGTTGAGTTTATTAACCGCCACTTGGCCCGATGTGAAGCAGGGCGACCATTTAAGTTTTAAGGTTATGGATGGGCAAACGAGTCAGTTTTTCTTTAATCATCAACCACTCGAGATTATCCAGGATGCTGATTTTGCGGAGGCATTTTTAGCGATTTGGTTATCGAAAGACACTAGCCGTCCGAGTTTACGGGCGCAATTACTCGGAGAAAAACCATGCGATTGTTAATACGACTTATCGGTCAAAAGTTATTGTTAGGCCTAATAATGATAGGGCTGCTATCGAGTTGCTCATCGGTGGAAGTGACGGATTATAAAGATACTCATCCTACACTGGTGTTGGAATCATTCTTTAATGGACCATTAAAAGCATCTGGGATAGTGCATGATTTTAGTGGCAAAGTGATCCGCAAATTCAATGTCACTATGGAAGCTAGTTGGCAGGGAAACGAGGGCGTCATTAATGAATGGTTTGTTTATGATGATGGCGAAACTCAAACCCGTGTGTGGCGCATTAAAGCACTCGGCGAAGGGCGATACTCGGGAACTGCAGGCGACATTATTGGCATCGCTGATGGTCAATCCAGTGGTAGCGCGCTACGTTGGAAATACGACATGCTATTGCCCGTCGATGGTGAGGAATACCAAGTACATTTCGACGACTGGATGTTTTTAGTGAATGATAATACCATTATAAATCAGAGTGATATTATTAAGTTTGGCATCACAGTGGCTAAAGTCACTTTAGTTATTCAAAAATAGTCTCAGCAATTTTTAGTTAAGTTAGCTTAACTATGTTTGTGCTTGCTTGTCATGGATTCACTCTGTTGATTAAGGCTTAAGTTGGCTTAAACAGTATAGCTTGGCTAATAATCACCTTTTGTCTGCACTAAAGTATCTAACTCAAACCAAAGTGGCAGCTAGGCATTTTTTGCTAGCGACATAAAGTGATAAATATAAGAGTCATGTTGGTGTAACTCATTGTTTATTATTTTAATTATTCCGAGTTTAAGTTGGTATAGATAAATGATTAAAAAACACTTAGTTCTATGGTGTGCCTTGTTGAGTTTGTCGTTAACTGCTTGTTCATCCTTTGACGTTGTGTTTGAGGAACAAGCTGAGACAAAAGCTGACCCTCATCAACCTGCCAGCGATCCTATGGTGCAAGATAATGAACGCCGTATTCGAGATGCGAGGGCAGATGGTCGTTTAGAATCCGATTTTTTAAAACCTAGGTACCCGGTTAAGTTTAAATAAGAAGAGTGGGTTAGGGACTCGCTGCAACCTCAATACTTAACCTTCAACAAGCATTGTGGGTTAAGTATTGAGGTTGCTAGGGAAAAGGGCGAAGGGCTAGCCTGCTTGACGACTGTTATCTATCGATTTTTTGTCATAATATTCAAACGGAAACACATTACGGATCCTTTGCTTCACATTGTCACTCACGTTGGCAGAAATATGTAAGCGTACATCTCCTGATTTTTCAGCCCTAACAGTACAGGTCAGTTTTTCAGCTTTAGCAATGTGGCGGCATTCCCGCTCGAAGCGCTCTGGGATTTTGCCTTTATGCTGAGTCATGCGGCCATCTTTAAAATGCATTTCAAAAATAGTTAGGCCTTTCTTGCCACCAAATATGAGTTTGTAAACGAGAAAAATACCAATAGCGACAAAAATGAGTTTGAAAATATCGGCTGTCATAACGCCCCCTATTTTATGTTTATAGGACAAAGATACTCCTGAGCGACTTGTTTTAACAGTGCGCTAACACGCAATTTTGAATTGGCAATAAAATCATTCCCGCCTAGACTTAACTGGCGAAGGAAAAGTAACCCCTCAGTTAAGGAAAACGCCATGTACTTATCAAATGCAGATCGTTGGTCATTATTGTGTAAGAAGCAAATCGATGTAATTGAAAAACTTTCTACACAATTCCCCGAGAGAAAAGCACATCTTAGTGAACTCACTCAAGGGTGGCGCCATGTTCAACATCAAGTTCAAGCCGGTGATAGGCCTATGCCACTCGAGCTAATCAAATAAGTGCGAGCTGCTTGATCTGATAGTTTGTATAAGAGCCTAAAGTCACTGAATGAGTGGCTTTTTTATTGTGTGAGTATTGATGTTCTGTTTATGCAATTTATCGAGTACTTGAGTAAGGCGCGGGTCGCTAGTGAGTTCTTTTAGGCCAAGCAAAACGCAAGCTGCTGGTGTTGACGTGAGTCAGTGGTGCTTTGCACTGAACACTTCAAATTTCAGATACAAAAAACAGATACAAAAAAACCACTCGTTTGAGTGGCTTCGTTGTTTATATGGTGCCGGCACCAAGAGTCGAACTCGGGACCTACTGATTACAAGTCAGTTGCTCTACCAACTGAGCTATGCCGGCTAAATTGTGGTGCCCGAACCCGGAATCGAACCAGGGACACGAGGATTTTCAATCCTCTGCTCTACCGACTGAGCTATTCGGGCAACTAACTAAGCGTTAGTTAACTACTTCAAACTAAGTCTTAAAGACCTTGTTCGTTCGAAGTGCGCGTATAATATAGTGCTCGCTTTGGCTGTGCAAGCCCTTTTTAAATGACTGATTAACTATTAAACAAAAATCGAACATTTATTTGATTCTTCCACTTTTCTCATATTGAGTCGCTGAAATTTTCAGCATTTTAGTGACGTTAGTGCCTCCTTTGGATTGATAAGGTTAATCTCAGTGCTCGTTTAATCTGTGTTTTAAGAAAGAACATTAACGCTTAAGGCATGCAATGTATCCGAAGGGGAGGGCAATATCGTCTGATGACGAAGTTTAGTGAGTGTCACGGTACTTTTATCGACAGCAGATTTTGGTAGATAAGTTTGTCTGCAATTATGATGTTGAACAGGCATGAGTTGAAGGGCCAAAAGTCAGTCTCAAAACCTACCGATATTATCGAGAGTAAGTCAGTTGCGCTTTGCACTGAACACTTCAAATTTCAGATACAAACTTCAAATACAAAAAACAGATACAAAAAAGCCACTCGTTTGAGTGGCTTTGTTGTTTATATGGTGCCGGCACCAAGAGTCGAACTCGGGACCTACTGATTACAAGTCAGTTGCTCTACCAACTGAGCTATGCCGGCTAAATTTTTACTTCAAAATAATGGTGCCCGAACCCGGAATCGAACCAGGGACACGAGGATTTTCAATCCTCTGCTCTACCGACTGAGCTATTCGGGCAACTAAACTAAGTGTTAGTTAACTACTTTGAACTCGTTGGCTGAGCCGTCTCGTTCGAAGTGCGGCTATATTAGCTAGGGAGTTTCACCTCTGCAAGTGCTTTTTCCCAATAAATAACTCGTTCGGCGGTTTAATGTGCATCTTGCTTGTTTTTTATCTCTTATTCAGCAGATTCAGGTCTATTTCATTCGTTGACTGTAGTTTTCAAGTTAGAAGGATACTGATGTTTACTAAAGATTTATGCTCATAAATCCTAGTTTCCTGCTTACTTTCTAAAATTTAGAAAGATATGAGCGATTTTTACTGATTTTAGTTTTTAAAATTAGACTTATGATAATGAATATTATTTCATGGATGGCATGAAGAAAGCGCGAGTACGGAGTTGCAGTATGTTTCGAAATAGTAAGTTTGCCTATGGGATAACCGCAATAGTGACTCATTGGCTGAGTGCGATCGTCGTGATTGGGTTGTTTGTGGTAGGTGTTTGGATGGTGGAGTTAACCTACTACAGCGCGTGGTACAAGACAGCGCCGCATCTACATAAGAGCATCGGGATTTTACTCTTGGCAGTGACGTTATTCCGCCTCTTTTGGCGCTTAATTAACCCTAAACCCTTACCAGAAGCGAATCATAAGCCTTGGGAAAGGCAGGCTGCTCATATTGCGCATTTAGCTATTTATGTATTGCTGCTGGTGATCATGTGTGCCGGCATTTTGATTTCAACGGCAGAAGGTCGTGGAATTATGGTGTTTGACTGGTTTGGACTGCCAGGATTTGGACCTTTTTTTGAAAACCAAGCTGATATAGCAGGCGATATTCACCAATACGCAGCTTATAGCTTAATCGCACTCGTGGTCATCCACGCTGTAGGTGCGTTAAAACATCACTTTATCGATAAAGACGCAACTTTACTCAAAATGATTAAATTTAATCGAGGATAATACAATGAAAAAGCAACTGTTAAGCGCACTGATTGGTGCATCTCTATTGGCTCCGATGGCGGCTTCAGCGGCTGACTATGTCATTGACCGTGAAGGAGCACATGCCTCTATTACTTTCAAAGTGAGCCACTTAGGTTATAGCTATGTCGTTGGTCGCTTTAATGATTTTAGCGGCGACTTTAGCTATGACGCGGCTAAACCCACTGCGGCTAAAGTGAATGTGACAGTAAATACACTCAGTGTGGATTCAAACCACGCCGAGCGTGACAAGCATATTCGTAGCGCCGATTTCCTAAACACGAGTAAGTTTGCGCAAGCGACGTTTACCTCAACCACAGTTGAAGATAAAGGTAATGGCGACTTAGTGATTAACGGCAACTTAACCTTAAATGGTGTCACTAAGCCATTAGCGATCAATGCCCATGCCGTGGGCGAAGGTCAAGATCCTTGGGGTGGCTACCGTGCAGGTTTTACGGGCACAACCACGTTTGCGATGAAAGATTTCGGTATCAAAATGGATTTAGGCCCAGCATCAAGCCATGTTGAGTTAGATCTTGTGGTTGAAGGCGTGCGTAAGTAACGTTCAGTTATTCTTCACGAGATGAATAAACAAAAAGCGCCGAAAGGCGCTTTTTTGTGGGCTTTATCATTAAGTGAACGATAAAAATTAATCTTGGTCTTTTTCAGGCACAAAACCTTCAATTTCTACTTCTTTACCTTCAAAGAGGAAAGAGGTCATTTGCTCTTCAAGAAACTTACGATCATCAACATTCATCATGTTGAGTTTCTTTTCGTTAATCAGCATGGTTTGCTTTTTTTGCCATAGGCCCCAAGCTTCTTTGCTGATGTTATCAAAAATGCGCTTACCTAAATCACCTGGATACAGTTGAAAGTCTAGGCCGTCGGCTTCTTTATTTAAATATACGCAATTGACTGTACGCGCCATGATTATTCCTTACTGACTGCGGATTGAACGAGTGATCCCAAATTGGCTAGCACACGCTCGGTGGCGGCGGCGAGTCCCACTTTGGAAGGATGACTTATGTTATACCAGAGAGACTGATTTTGTTCCATGACAGCGCCCACGCTCTGTTTATTGCCGTGGGTTTTATCGCCGTGTGTTTTATCTAAGTTAAGCATCATGGGCTGAATATCTAAATGGAAGTGGCTGAATGTGTGCCTAAAGCCAGTTAGCCATTCGAGTTGCTGCGCATCAATCCCTTGTTCTTCAAGATGAGTTTCAAGTGCGGCTTGGGTGGCAAACTCAGGGAAACACCAAAGTCCGCCCCAAATTCCCGCTGGCGGACGTTTAGCTAAAAACACTTGGTTGTCTTGCATTAGCACTAACATCCACGCCGCTTTGGTCGGTATGGTTTTTTTAGGCTTCTTGCCGGGGAAATCGGTTTGTCGGCCAATCAGCTGAGCTTTGCAATCAATCGCTACAGGGCAAGCGGCGCAGTTAGGTTTGCTACGAGTACAAATACTGGCGCCGATATCCATCATGGCTTGATTATATTTCTGAATATCTTGCTGCGGTGTAACGGCATCAGTCAGCTGCCAAAGCTGCGCTTCGACCGTTTTTTGCCCCGGCCAACCGGCGATAGCGCCGTGTCTTGCTAACACGCGTTTTACGTTACCGTCGAGAATGGGGTGATGCTGGCCAAGAGACAGTGACAATACCGCGCCTGCTGTCGAGCGACCAATGCCAGGCAGAGCCAGTACTTGCTCAAAATCTGTTGGAAATATTCCATGATAATCGTCACGGATCATCTTGGCCGCTTTATGCAGATTACGCGCCCTAGCGTAATACCCAAGGCCGGTCCAATGATGCAACACCTCATCATCTGGCGCGTTAGCAAGTGCTAACACATCGGGAAAACGCGCCATAAATTTAAGGTAATAGGGAATAACAGTCGCAACCTGAGTTTGTTGCAGCATGATTTCAGAAACCCATACGCTATATGGGGTTTTATCTTGCTGCCAAGGGAGGGTTTTACGACCGTGATTGTCGTACCAAGAGACGATACGTGTAGCGAAGGAGGCTGTAGATTTCATCGGCGCAGTGTAGCGGCAGTTATCTTCTTAGACAAGCTCAAAGACAAGTGGATAAGGGCTAAAAAGCCGAAAATCACTGCTAAATTCGCACTCTCAAATAATCTTGGTATACTTTCGCCCCATTAGTGCTTGCACTGTATGTTGAACTTTGGATAATGCCCTTCTTTTATGATGGTGCTGTCCACTAGACGAGGCAAAAATGAGCGAAGTCACTACCGCTGAATTTAATGAAGAAGGCAAGTATCTGCGTAAGATCAGAAGCTTTGTCCTAAGAGAAGGTCGCTTAACTAAAGGCCAAGCCCAAGCTATTGAAAGCCAGTGGCCAACAATGGGGTTAGATTACAGCCCAACGCCATTGGTTCTGAGCGACGTTTTTGGCCGTGAAGCCGATACTGTGCTGGAAATTGGCTTTGGCATGGGCGCCTCTTTAGTGCAAATGGCTAAAGACGCACCAGAGCAAAATTTTATTGGTATTGAAGTGCATAAACCGGGTGTTGGTTCTTGCTTAAGCGATGCCGCCATTGCGGGTGTGACTAATTTACGTGTGTATCATCATGATGCCATGGAAGTATTAGAACATGCGATTGCCGATGGTTCATTAGCCCGAGTGCAATTGTTTTTTCCCGATCCTTGGCATAAGAAACGTCACCATAAACGTCGTATCGTACAAGCTGAATTTGCTGAACTGATCCGTCGCAAGCTAAAAATTGGCGGCGTGTTCCATATGGCAACCGATTGGGAAGAATACAGCGAGCATATGTTGGAAGTGATGCAAGCAGCTCCTGGTTATAAAAACCAGTCGAGTGATGGCACTGTGGTGCCGCGTCCTGATCATCGCCCACTGACAAAGTTTGAAGCCCGCGGCCATAGACTGGGTCACGGAGTATGGGATCTGATGTTTGAGCGTATCGCTTAATCTAGATATTTCAATTGATTAATTAGTTTTTTTAACACAACGGGGAAAGTCACTATGGCAACTAATCGTAGCCGTCGTTTACGTAAGAAAATGCGCGTTGATGAATTCCAAGAGTTAGGTTTTGATATGGCTTGGACTTTTGATGCATCAGTATCAGAAGCCGATATCGATGCAACTGTTGATAAATTTATCGATGAAGTGATCGAAACCCGTAAGTTAGGTTTCCATGGCGGCGGTCACATCGAATGGGAAGGCATTATCGCAACCCAAACGATCGGCAAATGTACCGAAGAAGATATTGCTGCAGTTAAGGCATTCTGGGCGAATCAAAAAGTGTCTCAGGTTGAAGTTAGCGAACTGTACGACATTTGGTGGGGTTAATGCCCGAGTTGGCATTACTTGAGGAAGTGGTCGACAAAGTTCGACCCTTGCTCGGCCAAGGAAAGGTTGCAGATTACATCCCCGCACTGGCTAGCGTCGATGCTGGTAAATTAGGCATTGCCGTCACAACCGTTGATGGTGAAACCTTAGGTGCGGGCGATTACCTTGAGCCGTTTTCGATTCAAAGTATCTCCAAAGTTTTCAGCTTAACCTTAGCGTTAACTTTATATGAAGAGGCCGAAATTTGGAGCCGAGTTGGCAAAGAACCTTCGGGCCATTCATTCAACTCTTTAGTACAAGTCGAGTTAGAACGTGGCAAGCCGCGTAATCCATTTATCAATGCTGGCGCGTTAGTGATTGCTGACTTATTGCAGAGTCGTTTAGGTGCACCTAAACACAGAATGCTCGAGTTAGTCAGGCAACTAAGCCAAAACGATAAAGTGTGTTTCGACAAACAAGTGGCCGACTCCGAATATCAGCACAGTGCGCGCAATGCGGCGATTGCTTATTTGATGAAGTCCTTTGGTAATTTTCAAGGCGATGTCGATACTGTGCTGCGCACGTATTTTCATTACTGCGCCTTAAAGATGAATTGTGCTGACTTGTCTAAGGCCATGTTGTACTTGGCTAATCGCGGCAAAAGCATTACGGGGACTGAGCTTATTTCTCAGGTGCAAACTCGGCAGCTTAATGCCCTGTTGGCGACCTCGGGCCTATACGATGGTGCAGGTGAGTTTGCCTATCGTGTTGGTATGCCAGGTAAAAGTGGCGTCGGTGGTGGCATCATTGCCGTTATTCCTGGGGAACTGTCGATTTGTGTTTGGTCGCCAGAACTCGATGGCAATGGCAATTCACTTGCTGGCACTGCCATGCTTGAGCACTTAAGTCAGCGTCTTGGCCGATCTATTTTCTAGCTTTACCTCTCGTTTTTATTAGCACTATCAGACTAAAAGTTAGCGAATTTCGCTAATGACCTTTTAGTGCTAACTTTCCTAAATCCAACATAATCATATTGTTATAAAGTTGGCACGTCTCCTGCTATAAGCTATTCAGTAGTTTAGGTTTATCGAATTATTCAGATTAAAGGACGAACAACATGAAATTAAATAAGCTATTAACTGGATTTGCCTTATCCGGCGTGATTTTAGGGACATCTGGCCTACAGTTGGCGCAAGCGCAAACAGAGCCTAAAGTCGATGAACGTTGTGAAGTCTCTTTAAATTATGACGTTATGGTTGAGCCTAAAAAATTAGTCATGAGCGAGAAGGGCACCGAAAAGTATCGCATCGAAGTCGATAAGTTATTTGTTGAAGGCAAACAAGTAAACTTAACCGATAAGCAAAAAAAGCTAGTGACTCAATACGCCGATGAAGTGTCGACGCAAGTGCCTGAAGTGATTGAAGTCGTGAACGAGGCCGTCGCATTAGCTTCGCAAGCGGTGAGCATGGCGTTAACCCCTTTAATGGGCGATGCGGCCGGTGCTAAATTCGATGAAATGATGGCAGGCGTCCAAAAGCGTGTTGATTCAGTTGCCTACCGTCATGGCGATAGCTTCTATCTCGGCGCGACGGAGGACTCGATTCAGAACACCTTTAACGACGAATTCGAGCAGGAAATGGAGCAAATTGTTCAGAACTCAGTGGGCACCATTATGATGACCATAGGTGGCCAAATCATGTCGGGTGACGGTGATAGTTTTGAAGCCAAGATGGATGCCTTCTCCAAAAAAATGGACAACTTAGGCCAAGATATTGAGCAACAAATTGAGAGTCAATCTAAGGGACTGGAAGCTAAAGCTGACCGTTTGTGCGACCGATTTGAAAATCTGTTAGTGCTTGAAAATCAATTACGCCAAGAGGTACCAGAACTCGCGCCTTATGCGTTGACACAAAACTCAACCAAGGAGCTGCGTGAATAGTTCTTGTTAATCGTCCTTACTAATAGTTTTTGTGAATAGCCCTTGGTTTTAACTGCAATAACTTCTATCTCCTTGTGCATGAGTCAAATTTGAATGCTACGCCCCTAGTCAATTTATCGCCTAGGGGCTTTTTTATTGGCTAATTCTTAGTGGCGAAAGCTATGAGGATAAAGTCGATGTGGCTTGTAGGCTTGGCTTGCAGCGATTTAGTTCGGAATGTTACAGTCTAGAGACGAATATTTGGTATACTCTTAAAATATAATTAAAAGCTGGCATATCAGTCAGATATAACACCCTACTTTAGTGGACTTTTTCGGTCTAAATCTCTGCGTTATATCACTTTAATGCGAGATATCAATGCTATGGTTATTTTTAAGCGATGATTACGCTAACCACTGCTATTCACCGAAAGTTAATATCATTGTCGTAAACAGCTTAAGGCGACTTCCATGTTAGAACTGTTAGAACCTATTGCGATTTTTACTCATGTGGCCAGAGCTGGTAGTTTTAGTGCCGCCGCAAGAAGGCTTGGGATTTCTAAGTCTAAGGTCAGTACACAAGTCGCCGATCTTGAACATAGACTTGGTGTTCAATTAATCCAACGTACCACCCGCAGCTTAAGCCTGACTGAAGCAGGGCATTTGCTGTATCTGCAAGGTGAAGAATTGCTGCGTGACGCTGAACAAGCGATAGCCAGCGTGCATAACTTAAATGATGCGACCCGCGGCGTGCTTAAGGTGGGGATTTCCCAGTCCTTTGGGGTGATGCATATCATTCCTGCGCTGCCATCCTTTATGGCAAAACATCCTGAGCTTGAGCTACAAGTGAGCTTACTGGACCATAAAGTAGATGTAGTGAGTGAAGGCTTAGACTTACTGTTAACTATGTCGGAGCAATTACCGCTTGGCATGGTTGCTAGACCTCTGATGAAGTGCCAATTCCTGTTAGTTGCTTCTCCAGGCTACATTGCTCAACATGGCGAACCAACTCGACCTGAGCAGTTAGTTGACCACAATTGTTTGGTCTATCAAGGCGAGTGGCACGAGCACAGCATGTGGCAATTTAAGAAGGGTGATGATTACTGTGAAATTGGCGTATCGGGCAATTTCAGGGTGGATAACGCACCCGCATTAAAATCCGCCGCAATCAGTGGTCTTGGGGTTGTGTATCTTGCAAGTTATCTGATGGAAGATGAAATTGCCAAGGGGACATTAGTGCCTTTACTGAAGGATTGGCAATTGACCCACCATCTGCCATTGCAGGCGGTTTATCCCCGTCGTAAGCACTTAGCACCTAAGGTCAGTTCTTTTATCGAATTCATCAAAGATCACATAGGAACGCCGCCGTATTGGGATGCGCCCTATGTCGAATTATTCAGTAAACGTCAGTAAAATAGGAAACATTGTTCTCAAAACCAGTTGTATGTGATTTTAAATTAACTAGGCACTTTTGTGACTATTTAAAATCAATGCTTTAGGTTGAATTGGTGGGTACATTTGCGAATGATTTTTTAGGGTGTTCTAAAGCTGTTTTTTATAACATCCTTGAACTCTGTTCTTAATTGAATACAATGGTGGCAGTTGATTCGGAATGACCTGAGTCCTATACGTTTATTGGAAATGACCCCTTTCAATTTTTGTGTACAGGTCGGCATTTATGCAGTTTTGGATCACAGCCAACAGAAGTTTGAGAACTAAAACAATGTTGGCTCTTTAAACCATCATCCTAGTTTTTGGTTTACCTCAGCCTTATCGCTGAGGTAATTTTTTATTGATGGTTTGTGCAGCTTTAGGCAAGCGTTTTGTCTCCCTGTACCCTAAAGTCGCAACTGTGTGTTAAGTGATGTGAAGGCGAGAGCTAAAGCATAAATTAATACAACAAATATAGTGACCCACAGTGAGAAGGGTTCTGTTATCTAACGGGATAATGGTACCAATAAAAAAGCCACTTTCGAGTGGCTTTTTTATTGGGCGTAGCTTAAGACTTTCATCGATGTCGCTTTAGTCGTGAAGCAGGTTAACAATGCTTCACGGCTAGGCATTAAGGCATTAAAACATCAGGGTATTAGGCCTTCTTCTTAATGGCTATCCAGAGATCGACTTGTTGTTCTAACACATCCAGCGGTAATGCGCCGTTAGCAAGTACTAGCGTATGGAAGTCGCGGATATCAAATTGACTGCCAAGCTGTTGTTCTGCTTTATGTCTGAGTTCCAGCAGCTTAATCATGCCCACTTTATAGGCTGTCGCTTGCGATGGCATAACGATATGGCGTTCAACCATTTTCACCGCATCTGATTTAGCATTGGGCGTATTATCCACGTAATAGGCAATGCCTTGCTCGCGGGTCCATTTTTTAGCGTGGATACCTGTATCAACGACTAAGCGACATGCACGCCATAGCTCCATTGCTAGACGACCAAAGTCAGAATAGGGATCGGCGTAGAGTCCCATTTCTTTCGGGAAAGATTCGCTATATAAACCCCAGCCCTCGATATACGCGGTATAGCCACCAAACTTGCGGAACTTAGGAATATTTTGCAGCTCTTGGGAAATGGCGATCTGCATATGATGACCCGGAATACCTTCGTGGTAGGCCAGTGCCTCCATTTGGTATTTCGGCATGGCTTTCATGTCATATAGGTTGGCATAGTAGCTACCGGGACGCGAACCATCCGGTGCCGGTTGTTCATAGAAGGCTTTGCCCGCAGATTTTTCTCTAAAGGCTTCAACCTGTTTCACTATCATGGCGGCCTTAGGTTTTACTTTGAACACTTCATCTAAGCGCGATTTCATATTGTCGATGAGCTTAGTCGCCTCAGCTAAATAGGCGGCTTTGCCTTCGGCGGTATTGGGGTAGTAGAACTGGGGATCGTCACGCATGAAGCTAAAGAATTGCTGTAAATCGCCTTTAAAATTGACCTTCTTCATAATGGCGCGCATTTCATTATGGATACGTTCCACCTCAGAAAGGCCTAAGTCATGGATTTGATCGGCGGTCATATTTGTGGTGGTAGTGCGGGCCAAAGCATTATTGTAAAAGGCCGCGCCATTAGGGAGTTTCCACGCACCATCGCGGTCGTCAGCTCTGGTTGCTAAGGTTTTGATGTAACTGATGAGCTTGTTATAGGCGGGCTCGACTTGGGTCACTAGTGCTTGCTCAGCTTGTTGAAGCAGTTCTCGCTTCTCTGTCTCTTGAATCGCTAATGCGTTCACTTTACGGCGAAAATCTGCGAGTAGCGCGCTGTCGTCGCCCTTATCAAAAGGCGCACCTTTGATGATGTTTTGGCTGTCTGAAATGACATAAGCGAATACGAACTTAGGCGCGATAGTGCCTTTATCTGCGCGAGCGTCTAATACTGTCTGTAATTGACTTAAGCGTTTTGGCACGCCATTTAAGCGGCTGATATAGGCCTTGGCATCGCTGACATCTGTGATTTGATGTTGGTTAATCAAGAAGGAGGCTATCATAGAGTGGCCGCCATACATTTGATTTACAGGGTAATTATGGTAGCGCCATTGGTCATCTTCGATGTCATTTTGCAGATTTTGTTTGAGTAAGGTGAGGCTGAGGTTTGTTTGTGGATCGAGTTTGGCCGCATCAATCAGATTGATCTGCGCCAGTTGTTTTTTCGTGCGCGCTAGGGCTTTATCATCGGCGGCATCACCCAGTTCATCCCATTTATCATAGTCTTGCTTGATCCCCATATAGGTTTGCGAAATGGGGCTCGCCATGATGTTTTCCATGAAGATGGTTTCGAACAACGCATTGGCTTTGTCTGACTCGGTTTGCACCACTGCATTCATAGGTTCGCTTGCACTGTGTAAGGCTGACGAAGTTGATGCTGCATACGCGGGAATGGTCAGCAGAGCTGAAAGGGTCAGTGCGACTAAGCTGATTTTAGTTTTTATTGGCATGATCAGGCTTCCTAGATTGAGTTGCATCAATTCTAAAGAAGCTGGACAAGAATGTATGGATATTAATGTTAGAAAATGTGTTAGCTGTAATAGTATTAAACAGTACTATTGACCACTAACACATTATTTATATAGCTATTTTAAAGGCAGGCTTAGCAGAATTGTGTCAGTAAATCATTAACAAACATGTGACCTTTACTGGTTAATTGCCAATGTTCAGCGGATTCTGTGAGTAAACCGCGCTGTTTGGCTTTTTCCATTCCTTCGGTCAATGTGTCTCTGTGCTGTCCGGTACGCAGTTCAAATTCTTGCTTAGGGATAGGTGTCATCAGGCGCAGGCGATTCATTAAATATTCAAGCGCGCGATCTTCCTCTGCCACATCAATCGATTCGAAGGTGTAGTTGCTGGTACTCAGATATCCCTTGGGATGTTTAATTTTTACCGTGCGTATAATGCGGTTTTCTTCTGGCAGCGTCACTTTACCGTGGGCGCCACAGCCTATGCCTAGATAATCACCAAACTGCCAGTAGTTGAGATTGTGCCTACATTGGTAACCGGGTTTCGCATAAGCGGATATTTCGTATTGCTCATAGCCTAATGCGGCCAGCTTTTGTTGACCTTGCTCATAGATATGCCAGAGCGCTTCGTCATCGGGCAACTGCGGCGGTTTTGAGTGGAATAGGGTGTTGGGCTCAATTGTTAACTGATACCAAGACAGGTGGGGCGGATTGAGCGCCGCTGCCGTGTCGATATCGGCCATCGCTTCAGCAAAACTTTGGTTGGGTAATCCATGCATTAAATCGAGGTTAAAACTCAAGTATCCCGCTTGGCTGGCTTTTTGAGCAGCGACTTGTGCCTCGTTTTGATCGTGAATACGTCCAAGTAAGTTGAGCTTATCCTTAGAAAAACTCTGCACACCGATAGATAAACGAGTGACACCGGCTGCGCGATAGGCACTAAAATCATCGTGTTCTAAGGTGCCAGGGTTGGCTTCCATGGTGATTTCGATATTGTCACTAAAGGGGATTAGCGCATTGGCACCATCGAGTATGCGTTTGATTTGCAAAGCATCGAATAAGGATGGTGTGCCGCCACCGATAAAGATGGTATGGATCTGCCGCCCTTGGACGAGATGTAAGTCTTGGCGTAAGTCTTCTAATAGCGCATCAACATAGGCTTCCTGTGGCAGCTCACCATTTTGGCCATGGGAGTTAAAGTCGCAGTAAGGACATTTTTGTACGCACCAAGGAATATGGATATACAGACTGAGTGGCGGCAGTTCGAGTTTCATCGCAGTAGTCACGACAGTTGACGACATTATTGTGCATTCCCGCCAGTTAACACGCCTTGGGCTTGCATGGCGGCGATGAGTTGCACTAGGGCTTTACCGCGATGGCTTAAGGCATTTTTCTCGTTGCTGCTGAGCTGTGCCGCGCTACATTGATAATTTTCAGGGATAAAAATCGGATCGTAACCATGACCATTGTCGCCACGTTGGTTAAAGTCGATTTGGCCTTCCCATGCGGCTTGGCAAATAATTGGGGTTGGATCTTTGGCGTGGCGCATATACACCAGTACGCATTGGAATCTCGCACTGCGAGGTGCTGGCTGGTCTTTTATTGTCTCAAGTAGTTTCAATACGTTGTCTTGATCTTTGGCATTCTCGCCCGCGTAACGCGCTGAATAAATGCCGGGAGCGCCTTGGAGTAAATCTACTTCTAAACCTGAATCATCGGCAATGGCCGCAAGTCCGGTGATTTCGGCAGCATGCCTGGCTTTGATAATGGCATTTTCGACAAAAGTGGTGCCCGTTTCGGCCACTTCGCTGACATTAAATTGGCTCTGCGGCAGTACAGTGACACCGTAGCTGGCGAGCATTTGATCGAATTCGGCGAGTTTGCCTTTGTTGCCACTGGCGAGGACGATTTGTTGCATGGAACACCTATATCATTGGGGCGACTTATACTGCGGCAATGATACCCAAGCTGCGAGCTAAAGGACAGGAAAAGGGCGGGACGGTACAGACTTGTACCGTCCTAAAGTGGTGTATGACTTGCGATAATCTTAGCTTGGCTTATTCGACGTAGAATTTTTGCTTGAACTGCAAGTTGGTATTTAATTGATTACCATGCTTGATCGCGATATTGAAGTTGATCTCCTGATCATCGCGGTAAGGAACTTCGGCAATATAATAAATCGCATCACCTTCACGGATCTCTTTGAAGGTTAAGTTGATTCGAGCATCTAATAAGTTATTGGCGACACCGGTAATTTCAACGGGTACTGCGGGTTTATTCGCTTCGCTGATATCTAACACGGCAATGTTGATAATGCCTGTATAGCTACTGCGCTGAATTCCATAGGATTTGGCTATGCTAGGCGTTAAAAATGTACTGCCAAGTGCCATGTAATGAATGTCAAAATTGCCGACAGTTTCTTTTTGCTCTGCGTTTGCAACACCACAAAGGCTAGCGGTGAGGGCTAATACAGCCAGAATATTACGGAACATGATGGGATACCTCATATTAGGGAATGTTTGAGTATAGGTCGCTGTGACTATTGTTTATGTCTATCTGTTTATCGATAATTTAACCGCATTCAAAGAAGTTTTTTGGTTTTTAGCCTTTCAACAGCATTAGCTCAGCTAGTTTGTCCCATCAGCTCAGTAATGATGCTTGGGATGATCTTTGGGTCAATCACGCGGATTTGCTTATGCCTGCCAAGTTCACCTTTCATTATATGAATGTCGCTCTTGGGCACTTTAAAGGTCTTTGCTAAGTACTTGCTTAAATGGGCATTGGCCTTGCCATCAATAGGCGGCGCAGTGATGGCTACTTTTAGCTCATCACCGTGCAGTCCTACAATTTGATCTCGGCTGGCCTTAGGCTGAATGTAGAGATTAAGCAGCAAGTCACCTTGCTGCAAAGTCACTGCACTCATTAGATCACAGCCCAATAAGGGATATATTGGGCAAGTAACATATTAAGGAAATTCATACCAATAATCACCAACATTACCGATAAATCTAAGCCACCAATTGGCGGTATTATACGGCGGATTGGCGCTAATACGGGTTCAGTTAACTGGCCCATGACCATCACTATTGGGTTATAGCCTTGGTTAAACCAGCTCAATATTGCGCGTATCAACAGCATCCAAAACAGCAATACCCCTGCTTTTTTGATCACAGATACGACGGCAAACATCAAAAACAGCAGTATGTCTATGCCACCGCCTGCGATAAGGCTGATCAGCAGTACTTTGACCATCACGACCAGCAACGCGAGGACGAATGATGCGGTATCAAACCGTCCTAAGGAAGGCAGAATACGGCGCATTGGCGCGATGAGCGGGTGAGTCGCTTTGACAATAAATTGGCTAAAAGGATTGTAAAAATCCGCCCTTGCCAGTTGCAGCCAAATCCGCAAAATCACCACCATCAAATATAAGTCGAATAGTGTGGTGATTAAAAAGGTAAATGCATTCATCGAGATTTCTACCTATTAAAGTCCGATATAAAAACGCGTTAGTGGAAATTAAAATGTCTTAGCCATTTCTTCTGCACGTTTAATGCAGTTTTCCATGGCTTTTTTTACTAAACCACGCATATCCGCAGCTTCAAATGTCGCCAGCGCCTGTGCGGTGGTACCGCCCTTTGAGGTGACATTCTCCCTTAGATTACCTAAGGTCAGTTGTGGATTTTGCTTTGCCATCATAGCAGCGCCGAGCGCGGCTTGCTGCACTAAAGTTCTGGCTTTGTCTTCATCCATTCCCATTTCTTTGCCTGCATCTATCATAGACTCCATTAGCAAAAAGAAATAAGCCGGTGAACTGCCCGATAGTGCAATCACTTGATCTAATTCTGACTCTTCATTAACCCACACAATTTCGCCGCCGCTAGACATCAAACGATCGCAAATGGCTTTTTGCTCGGTAGAAATAGCCTGAGGCGCATAGAGGCCTGTCATCCCCACACTAATCTGCATTGGTGTATTTGGCATAGCGCGAATAAGTTTAATATCCTGCGCCAGATAATCGGTATAACGTTTTGCTTTAATGCCTGCAGCAATAGTGATGACTAACTTTTGCGACATATCGACGGTTTGTAATGCTTCACACACTTGCTGCATCAATTGAGGTTTTACCGACAGCACTATGACATCGGCAGCTTGCGCTGCGGCTAAATTATCTTGAGAAACCAAAATTCCTAAATCGGCTTTTAGTGCGTCGAGTTTACCTTGGCTAGGATTGGTCGCTTGGATGAGTTGAGCAGGATAGCCGCTATGAACTAGGCCACTGATGATGCTGCGCGTCATGTTGCCGGCACCGATAAAGCAGATTTTCTGTTGATCCATTTGATTCTCTTCAGTGTGTTAACCGTTAATTTGTAACAGACTCACCTTAAATCAAGATGATAAAACGGTTAGTCATTTGAATGTCAGAGCCAGATTAGTTGACTCTCGCTAATTGAACTTAAATGTCGTGATCTTTAATACAGTATTTGGGCATAAAGCGCTAAAAACAAGGTCAAGCCCACACACTGACCTCGAACTTCATGCCTCGAGTGAGTTTACGCAGCGTAATTTCGCTCACCAAAAATGGCACTGCCAATGCGCACCATAGTTGAACCACAGCTAATCGCTGCATCTAGGTCATTACTCATCCCCATGGAAAGCGTGTCTATATTGGGGTAATGTGATTTAAGTTCTTGAAATAGATTGTTTAACATAGAAAACTCTTTAAGCTGTAACTCAGTATCTGCAGTAGCCGTTGGGATTGCCATTAGGCCTCTCAGTGCAAGATTAGGTAGCTGAGCTATCAGTTCGGCCAGTGGCAGCATTTGCGCCGCATCTATGCCAGATTTTGTGTCTTCAGCACTGATATTAATTTGAATGCAGACGTTTAATGGCGCTAATTCAGCTGGACGTTGGTCATTGAGACGTTGGGCAATTTTGTCACGCGAGACTGTGTGCATCCAATCGAAATGCTGGGCGACTATGTTGGTTTTGTTGGATTGGAGTGGCCCGATAAAGTGCCATTCAATGTCCGGAAAATCCCCCTTTAGTGCGGTAATTTTCTCCGCGCCTTCTTGGACATAGTTTTCGCCAAAGCAACGCTGACCCGCTTGATAGGCTGCTATAATGTCTTCAATAGGTTTGGTCTTGCTGACGGCAAGTAAGCGAATACTGCTAGGTTGGCGTGCACATTTTTGCGCCGCTTGTGCGATCCTGCGCTGGGCGATTGCGAGTCTGTCTGCTATTGTTGTCATGATGTAATTATCTAGTTGCAAGGATATCCCAAACGATGGAAATCACTGAGTTATTGGCATTTAGTGTAAAACACAAAGCCTCGGATCTACACCTTTCTGCAGGGATATCTCCCATGATCCGTGTCGACGGTGAAGTGAGAAAAATTAACCTGCCCGCGCTCGATCACCAAGGCGTACACAGCCTAGTGTACGACATAATGAATGATAAGCAGCGCAAGGACTACGAAGAGCATTTAGAAATCGATTTCTCGTTCGAAGTCCCTAATCTTGCACGCTTTCGTGTTAACGCATTCAATCAATCCCGTGGTGCTGCGGCCGTATTTCGTACCATTCCTAGCGACATTTTGTCACTTGAGCAATTAGGTGCGCCGGAGATTTTTAAAAAAATCGCCAGTTTCCCTCGGGGATTAGTCCTAGTGACTGGGCCAACAGGTTCGGGTAAGAGTACCACACTTGCCGCTATGGTGGATTACGTTAACGAAAATCGACACGATCACATCTTAACCATTGAAGATCCTATCGAATTCGTACACCAAAATAAGCAATGTTTGATTAACCAGCGTGAAGTTCACCGCCATACCCACAGCTTTAATGCGGCGCTTAGAAGCGCACTACGTGAAGATCCGGACGTGATTTTAGTCGGTGAGATGCGTGACCTTGAAACCATTCGTTTGGCGATGACCGCTGCAGAAACAGGCCACTTAGTGTTTGGTACCTTGCATACCACCTCTGCCGCCAAAACCATTGATCGTGTGGTCGACGTATTCCCCGCCGGTGAAAAAGACATGGTGCGCACTATGTTGTCCGAATCGTTGCAAGCGGTTATTTCGCAAACCCTGATTAAAAAGGTAGGCGGAGGCCGTGTCGCCGCCCATGAAATCATGATGGGCACTCCCGCTATTCGTAACCTTATTCGTGAAGACAAAGTGGCGCAGATGTATTCGGCGATTCAAACCGGTATGGCCCACGGAATGCAGACCTTAGAGCAATGTTTACAGAATTTAGTCAATCGCGGTCTTATCACCCGTGAAGATGCAATGGCGAAGAGTTCGAATAAACAAGCGACATTTTAAGGATTTATGATGGATGTTCTTCCGTTTTTAAAAGTGATCGTTGAGCGCAAAGCCTCTGACTTGTTCATCACAGCTGGCTTTCCGCCAAGTGCCAAGATTGACGGTGAATTGCGTCCCTTGGCCGAAAGTGCCTTTACTCCGGCACAATCACTGGATTTTGTTGAATCCTTAATGACCGAAGCGCAGAAACAAGAGTTTCATTCGAGTCGTGAGTGTAACTTTGCTTTTGCGGCAAAGGATTTAGGTCGCTTTCGGGTAAGCGCCTTCTGGCAGCGTGAATCGTCAGGCTGCGTGATGCGCCGTATCGAAACTAAAATCCCTGACGTCGATGATTTAAAACTGCCACCTATTCTGAAAGATCTGGTGATGAGTAAACGTGGCCTCATCATTATGGTAGGCGGAACGGGTACGGGTAAGTCAACATCTCTGGCGGCCTTGGTGGGATATCGTAATGGTCATGCTCGTGGTCATATTCTCACGATTGAAGATCCAGTCGAATTTGTTCACGACCACAGAAAAAGCATTATCACTCAGCGTGAAGTGGGCATAGATACTGAGTCTTTCGATGCGGCGCTAAAAAGCTCCCTTCGCCAAGCACCCGATGTGATCTTGATTGGTGAAATTCGTACCCAAGAGACGATGGAGTTCGCCCTGTCGTTTGCGGAAACAGGCCACCTCTGTATGGCAACCTTGCATGCCAACAACGCCAACCAAGCATTAGACCGCATTATGCACCTCGTGCCTGAGAGTAAACATCAGCAGTTATTGTTCGATTTGTCATTGAATTTGCGCGGTATTGTGGCGCAGCAATTAATCCCAAAAGTCGATGGCACTGGGCGCCGCGCCGCGATTGAAGTATTGATTAACACCCCAAGGGTGGCGAGTTTAATTGCGAAGAATGAGCTGCATTTGCTCAAGGAAACCATGGCCAAATCGAATGAGCAGGGCATGCAGACGTTCGATCAGGCCTTGCTCAAACTTTATATTGATGGCGAGATTAGTTACGCCGATGCGCTGCATCATGCTGATTCGCCTAACGATTTACGTTTGATGATTAAGTTGCAGAATAAAGAATCCACGGGCTCAGGCTTTATGGAAGGTGTCACCTTAGACATGGACTAACGCGAGAGTCAGGTTTTAGGTTAAGCAGCTCTTTATGGGCTGCTTTTTGTTGGTGTCGTTAGATTTTCGTTCAGCTCAATCGGTTTTACTTCATCGCTATGCGGTCGTTAACCATAGCTTTTATTTTTTAATTCAATATGATCTTTACCTAGTACGTTTACGTAATGTACCGGTAAAGGAGAAAGCAATGAAAAAATTACCTATGATATTCGCTATGACAGCGAGCTTGATGAGTGTTGGCTCTATGGCGGCCACTTGTCCTGAGTATTTGAACCTTGAAGTACGAAAATTACATTCTGAAGAGACAGTTAATCTGTGTGAATTGACTCAGGGAAAGCCAGTGTTGATTGTTAACACTGCGAGTAACTGTGGTTATACCCCGCAGTTTAAAGCGCTCGAAGCATTGCATGAAAACTATAAAGACAAAGGCTTAGTGGTTATTGGTTTCCCATCGGATGATTTTTTCCAAGAAGAAAATGATGAGAAAGACACGGCTAAGGTGTGTTACATCAATTACGGTGTCACTTTCACTATGTTGTCGACTTCGGCTGTGCGTGGCAGTGACGCCAATAGCGTATTTAAATACTTAGCCGAAAAAACCGGTGCGCCTAAGTGGAATTTTTACAAGTATGTCGTTAGCGGCGATGGCGCGGTTGTGCAACAGTTCAATTCTAAAGTGAAGCCAGATAGCGAAGAGCTTAAGCAAGCAATAGAATCTGTACTTTAATCTTATAAGTATTTATTAATTAAGAGGCTGTTTTGGCTAAATTTTCAGGCTTATCCAAAGAAGTTGGACACGGACAACGCGGCAAAGTGGGCGTGCTGTTATTAAATTTAGGTACGCCAGATGCACCCACAGCATCGGCTGTTAGGCGTTATCTAGCTGAGTTCTTAGCAGATCCCCGCGTAGTCGAAATTCCTAAATTAGTGTGGATGATGATTTTACACGGGATCATTTTGCGGGTACGCCCTGCAAAATCGGCGGCGTTATACCAGAAGGTATGGACAGCGGCCGGCTCACCGTTAATGGACATTAGTTTGCGTCAAACGGCGAAGTTAGCGGATAAACTTAACGCCGATAACCATGATGTTTCTGTCCATTTAGCAATGCGTTATGGCAGTCCATCGGTTGCCAGTACCTTGCAAACAATGCATCAAAATGGCATTGATAAAATCGTGGTGTTACCCCTGTATCCCCAATATGCTGCGCCCACTACGGGTTCTGCTTTTGATTCGATTGCGGCTGAGTTGTCCAAGTGGCGCTATATACCATCGTTGCATTTTATTAATACTTATCATGATAATACTGACTTTATTAATGCTCTGGCAAATTCGATAAAGGCAGATTTTGAAGCCCATGGTAAACCACAAAAATTGGTGTTGTCGTACCATGGTATGCCTGAGCGTAATTTGCATTTAGGCGATCCGTATTACTGCTTCTGCATGAAAACGACTCGACTGGTTACCGAAAAGCTTGGGTTAGGTAAAGATGAGTTTGTGATGACATTCCAATCGCGTTTTGGTAAAGCCAAATGGCTACAACCTTATACCGATGCGACTTTGAAAGCGTTGCCGCAACAAGGCGTGCGCGATATTGCTATCGTTTGCCCCGCTTTTAGCGCCGATTGTTTAGAAACGCTGGAAGAAATTGTTGGTGAGAATGGTCATCTCTTTGCCGAGGCGGGTGGTGAGAAGTTTCGTTACATTGCTGCACTAAACGATGATGATGCGCACATTACTATGATGGCCAACTTAGTGAAGCCACATTTTTGATCCGGTAATTTATCGGGTTAAACATAAAACTGAAAAGGATAAGGCAACTTATCCTTTTCTTTTTTCTGTGGTTTTATTTATTGTGGCATTACTTGCTGAAGTTATTTTCGAAGTAGCTTTCAATAATCAGTACGGCAGACACAGCATCGACTTGGCCTTTGGTGAGCGCCTTGAATCCGCCTAACTCGAATAATCTCGCCTTAGCATCGGTAGTGGTTAATCGCTCATCTTGAGTGGCTATTTTGACTTTGAACTTAGCATTGATACGGTTCGCAAATTTACGCGCCCTGTGGGTCATATCTTGCTCAGTGCCATCCATGTTTAAGGGCAGACCAACAACCACTAGGTCGGGTTGCCACTCTTTGATTAAATCGCCTATTTGATCCCAGTTGGGTATCCCATCGACGGCTTTAATTGACAATAATGGCGTGGCGCTAGCGGTGATTTCTTGGCCTATAGCCACACCAATACTTTTAGTGCCAAAATCAAAGCCTAATACGGTTTTCGAATTCATAGTGTGCTGACTTATATTAATAAATAGGCTTAAGCGTGACCCGCTTGAGCTGAGACTTGCCAAGCATCAAATCCAAGAGCTCGGCTGGCCTGTGGCCAACGGTCTTCGTGTTTAATGTCAAACAAGAGTGCATTCGTTGCTGGAATCGTTAGCCAAGAATTATCGGCAAGCTCTTGTTCAAGCTGATCTTTGCTCCATCCCGCATATCCTAAGGCGACGAGAAACTTCTCTGGCGATCTGTTGCTTCCTATCGCGGTTAACACATCGCGTGAGGTCGTTAGCATTAAACCACAACCCAGATCTGTGCTGTTGGCCCAATAGGGCTGAGAGGTATGCAGTACAAAGCCACGATCTTGGGAAACGGGTCCGCCCATCATGACATTGGCATTGAACGCTAAATCGGTGGAGACTTGCTCAGCTGGCAAATCCATTTGTTCTAATAGCGAATTAACTTCGATACCGAGCGGTTTATTGATCACCAGTCCCATGGCGCCTTTGGCATCATGTTCACAGATATAGATGACTGAGCGTTCAAAAAACGTATCGTGCAGTGAAGGCATGGCAATTAAGAAATGGTTCTGCAAACTCTCCATTAAACTACTCCGTTCGATGTGGCTAAGTTGATCTAGCATGCTGCTATATTGCTAAGTCGGGCGAGATTAACCGCCAGCTAATTTAACTTTGTAGTTCTGCTTCTCAAGCAATAGCTTTAATTGCTCGCGGTTATCGGTTTGGACCTCAATAGTGAAATCTTTAACCGTGCCACCACAACCACATTGTTTTTTAAGGGTTTGAGCCATTGCTTTTAACGCGGTTTCATCGAGACCTAGGCCTGAGATAATCGAAACGCCTTTGCCTTTGCGGCCCTTACTGTCTCTATGGATCCTGACTATACCGTCGGATTCAGGAATCGCTTTAGTGACGGGCTCTGCATTAATACGGCCTTTGTCGGTGCTGTACACTAAGGATACATTAGGATCTGCTTTCATAGATTTCATTCATTGGTGTTAAAAGATGACTTATACCCGTTGAGTTTATCAAATTTGCAGGGGTTCTGGGAGGTAAAAAAAGACCACTTGAGGATTATCCTTAAGTGGTCTGAACAAAATGCTAACTCTTTGCAGGGAAGTAAGCATATTTTTGAAAAAGGGAGCGTTTTCAGCCGTTTTAATTCATGCGCATAAAGACCATGATGATCAGCGCTACTGCTGTCAGTAAGGCGCTGGGCATAATAAATTTATGCAGCTTAGGTAACGCAATTAAGCAGGCGGTAGTCACAAAGCCGAATGCGGCGACTGTCGCATAATTAGTGCCATTCGCGACGGTATCTATGACCAACCAGCCAAGTACAATAAGAGGTAAAATCAGTAAGCTGACAGGCAAATGGCGCTTTATCTTAGCGTTATTGGCCTCGAGTGAGATTTTTTCTGGCGCAAGGAAGAAAATGGCTGATGCAACCAAAAACGCGCTAATAAACCAGTACATTTCATTACCCCTCTTAACCTTAATTGATAATCATTATCATCTTTGATTTTGCTGAAGTCAAGCTGAATGAGATGCTGCTTTTTAATCAATTGAGTTGTAGATCAGATGATTGCTCTGTAAGCTAAATTCATATCTCTGATACTTGTCTTTGTTCGGTTCGAACATCTGAGGAAATTAAGATGAAAAATATTTTTGTAGCTTTAGCTGTGTTGGCATTAAGTGCCTGTAGCTCGATGAAGTCTGGTTGGGACTATGATCCTAGCGCCAATTTTACCCAATATAAAACCTATGCTTGGGTTGCTCAGAAAGCCGATTCTGCCGGATATCATCTTGATGGCTTGATGGACCAAAGAGTAAGAGAAGCGGTTAATAGCCAGTTAGCGAGTAAAGGCATGACATTAGTCGATGCGAAAGACGCTGATGTATTGGTTAACTACCTGACCAAAGTCGACAAGAAAATCAATGTTGATACCTTCAATAGTAATTTTGGCTACAACCCATACTATGGTCCAGGATGGGGTTGGGGCGGCAATATGCAGACCCAAACTACAGTGAGAGAATATGAAGTTGGTACGCTGATTATTGATTTAGTTGATAATAAAACGACTAAGCTTATCTGGCGTGGTTCTGTTGCCGATACCATTCGCGACAAAAATACCCCAGAAGAAAGAGTACAGATCATCAATCAAGCGGTGGGCAGTGTGATGGCAAATTATCCCCCTAAGCCTGACACTAAGTAGTTCTGACTCAGTTTGAATGAAAATTAAGCGGCCAGAGGGCCGCTTTTTTGTGGCTGATTTTTATGCGTTTTGCCCATTCTATTAAATGATCTGCAGTTATTTATCATCTGATTGAATTTACGTTATTAATACTTATTAAAAATTTTAGTTATCTAAATAGACGTGAGAAGTAGTTTTACGCATAACTGGCTATTTTATTTGCAATTTATACAGTGCTCTTTTGTGGTTGTAGGTATTGGCAATTCATTATTGATGAAATGATGAATTAATTTTTCTAATGATGAATTCAAAATAAAATCATTATAGAACTGAGGGTTTCTCAGGCAGAATCTGTTTCTTTACCTTGTTGGTAGTAGCAAAGATGCATGAGACGCAGATTATTGGATTACTTTGGCTGATTGGTATTATTGCCGAGGCTATGACGGGCGCTCTGGCGGCGGGTCGCAAGCAGATGGATTTGTTTGGTGTAGTGATCATTGGCTGCGCAACGGCGATTGGTGGCGGCACACTAAGGGACATGATGCTCGGCAATTACCCCTTAATTTGGGTTGAGCACGTGAATTACCTTATTGCGATTGCATTTGCTTCTTTACTCACAGTCGCTATCGCCCCTGTGATGCGTTATCTGTCTAAGTTATTTTTGGCTATCGATGCCTTAGGCTTAGCTGTGTTCTCTATCGTGGGCGCGCAGAAGACCTTAATGCTGGGATTTAGCCCAACGATTGCTGTGGTGATGGGATTGGTGACGGGCGTCTTTGGTGGCGTTATCCGCGATATCCTGTGCAATCAAGTGCCTTTGATTTTTAAGAAAGAACTCTACGCGGTGATTTCACTACTGACGGCAGGCTTGTATATCGTCTTAAAAGCCTACCAATTAACCGAATGGATTAATCTGGTTATTTGTCTGAGCGTTGGTTTTAGCCTGAGGATGTTAGCGCTGCGCTATCATTGGTCTATGCCGACCTTTGATTATCAGGCCAATGGCGATCAGCACACACATTAGATCGTAAAACCAAATCGTAGATATACAATCGTAAAAAAACAGGGCAGCTAAGGCTGCCCTGTTTTTTAGCGGTAAATTACTGCTGTGCTTGAATAGTTTTCAGCGCTTCAAGTGCGGCATCATAGTTAGGATGCTCGGTGATATTCGGTACTAACTCTTGGTATTGGAGTTTACCTTCGGCATCTATGATGAAAATGGCTCTAGCCAGCAAGCCGTAATCTTGAATCAACAAGCCATATTTTTCACCAAAATCACGCCAGACAGAATCGGATAGTACTTTGATTCTATCTACGTTTTCTACTTTGCAGAAACGTTTCTGTGCGAAGGGTAAATCGGCACTGATTGTTAGCATGACCACGTCATCGGAAAAATGGCCGACTTCGCTGTTGAAACGTTTAGTTTGTAGTGCACACACGCCCGTATCTAAGCTTGGTACGGCACTTATCAGCACGGTTTTACCCTTAAAGTCGCTTAGCATTACAGGCGCAAAATGATCATCAACCACTTTGAATCCTGGCGCCATTTGCGACAGCTTAGGTAACTTGCCTTCCAAGGTGACGGTTTTTTCACCCATAAGAACCTGGGTTTTCTCACTGGCAAGCACATTGGGGCTTATCAGCACTAAGCCATAAATGCAGCTGGCGGCTAAAAATGATACGTATTTTTGCATTGGATTTCCTCGCACATGAATATCTGTGCCTTCGCTAATATCTGTCCTTTAAGGTACGCTAAAATGCTACGCGGAACCATAAAAAAAGGCCGGCAATTAGCCGACCTTGGTTATTCATTTAGGGTTATTTGTTGAGTGGCAACTCTTTGACATGAATATCCATTTGTGGGAATGGAATACCGATATCGGCTGCATCTAATGCATTTTTGATTTGCTCAAGCAGTTGGAAACGAGCCGTCCAATAATCAGCCGTTTTTACCCAAGGGCGAACCACGAAATTAATTGAAGAGTTCGCTAATTCAGCCAGTCCAACTGTATATGATGGATCTTTTAACACATATTGGTTGTTGTCTAAAATCTCAGTTAAGATTTTCTTCGTGAGTGCGATATCGGCAGAATAAGATACGCCAATCACTAAATCGATACGGCGAGTATCCATTGCCGAATAGTTAGTGATAGTGCCATTCATGATGGATGAATTAGGCGCCACAATAACCTTGTTATCTGGTGTACGAAGCTTGGTTGAGAATATGGTGATTTCATCAACAGTACCGGCAATGCCAGCGGCTTCAATATAGTCACCAACGCGGCAAGGGCGGAATAACACCATTAACACGCCCGATGCGAAGTTAGACAGAGAACCCTGTAGCGCTAAACCCACCGCTAAACCAGCGGCACCGATAACGGCGACCAATGATGCGGTTTGTACGCCAATTTGGCCTAAGGTGGCAATCACTGCGAAAACAAACACAATTGCCCAAGCGAGGTTTGCGACAAATGAAACAACGGTCGGATCAACTTTACGGCTGTTCAGTAATTTACGAACCAGCTTTTGCGCTACGCCGGCAAAGTATTTACCAACAAAGAAAATGATAATGGCAAATAAAACTTTTAAGCCATAAGTCACAATCAGATCCGGTGCTTGCTTTAATAAACCTTCAAGGTTTTCCATTGAATAACTCCCTAAATATACGCTAACTAAAACTATTTATTATTGACGATAAATTGTACTCGTCGATTTAAACTGCGCCCTTCGCTAGAACGGTTGTCCGCTACAGGTTCAGATATACCTTTACCCATTACGGTAAAGCGATTTGGATTAAAGCCATAATCTTCAACCAAAATACGTTTCACATTTTGAGCGCGCTGAAGTGACAGCTGATAATTAAACTCAGGCGTGCCAACGATATCCGTGTGGCCCACTAAGGTTAATGCGACATCATTCGCTGCTAAATATGCTTTCACTAAGGCTAAAGTTTTCCATTGCGAAAAGTCAACTTCGGCAATGGCAAATTCAAAATACACCACAGCGGTAGAGATATTATGACAATCTGCGCTGAACTCAGCATTGGGATTACTCGTACTACAATTTGCTGATGCAGTCGCTTCCACCTCTACCTCTTCAACACAGCCATTGGCCATTACTTGCGTGTCTGGCGCTGTTTTAGGGCAGGCATCTTTGATGTCAGGCACGCCATCTTGGTCAGTATCAGACCAAGCGAATACCTGCGATGTCAGGCTTAAACTTAATAGTAAAAGTACCAGCTGAATCCATCGAGATTGGGAGTTTTTCACTACAAATCACCTATTGAACGATAAGTACTAGTTAAAATTACTAAAGTGATCGCATGGTTGTAGCATGACCATCTTAGTGCGGCATTCTATCGACTTAGGCGTATTTCGCCAAGTGAAACGCGTTCACGCGTTAACTCATCGACAGGCATATATCGGCAATATCTTGAGTATATTTATGTTTTTATTAGTTGAAGCCAATATTCAGATCATCACTTCGCCCATGTATTCACGTTTGGAGTCAGTAACATGATGAATAAGCATGATGATAAACTATACAAAATAAGCCTTTGGCGCTAGAGTCTTGAGCCCATTAAGCGCCAACCAAACCTTAAGTTGAGGACGAGATGATAGATTTACGCAGTGATACTGTTACCCAGCCAACAGCAGCGATGCGATTAGCCATGTCCAGAGCCGAAGTAGGTGACGATGTTTACGGTGATGATCCCACGGTAAATAGTCTGCAGGATATGGCCGCAGAGATGTTTGGCTTTGAAAGCGCATTATTTACCTGTTCAGGTACGCAGGCGAATTTATTGGCTTTGATGGCCCACTGTGAGCGTGGTGATGAGTACCTGTGCGGCCAGCAGGCCCACAATTATAAATTTGAGGGTGGCGGAGCCGCCGTCTTAGGCAGCATTCAACCCCAACCTTTGTTGAATCAAGTAGATGGCACCATTGCCTTGGCCGATATTGAAGCCGCCATTAAGCCTGACGATATCCACTTTGCCCGCACGCGTTTGCTCAGTTTAGAGAATACAATTGGCGGTAAAGTGATTCCGCAAAGCTATTTAGCGGACGCGCAGGCATTGGCCTTTCATCGCGGATTAAAAATCCATCTCGACGGCGCGCGAGTTGCTAATGCGGCTGTGGCGCAGAATATCGCGATAAGTAAGATTACTGCGCATTTTGATTCTGTGTCGATTTGTCTGTCCAAAGGGTTATGCGCGCCAGTTGGCTCATTACTCTTAGGTGACGAGCGTTTGATTAAGAAGGCGATACGCTGGCGTAAAATGCTCGGTGGCGGCATGCGTCAAGCTGGGATACTTGCTGCTGCAGGTAAGCTCGCCTTAACTGAGCAAGTGCAACGACTGAGTGAAGATCATGACAACGCGGCGTATTTGGCTCGTCAGTTGGCCGAGTTGAGTGAGTTCGACGTCGATTTAGCCGCAGTACAAACCAATATGTTATTTGCCAAATTAGCGCCTAAAGTTGATGCGGATTTATTGGCAAAATACTGTCGAGCAGAAGGCATTCTGATAAGTCCTGGGCGCACGATTCGACTTGTGACTCACAAAGATGTGAGCCGTCAGGATATAGATAACGTGCTTCGGGTTATGAAGCAGTACTTCACTGCCTAAACGCAGCTTGTTTTTAAACCTCTAAATGCCCGAGCTTTGCCTCGGGCATTTTTATTTGCGGGTATAACTAGGTGTTGAATTATTGAACAATTAACTGTTGATTGGTAAAAACAAGCCTTAGACCACGGGCGAAATATGTGTGCTTATCTATACTCAAAGCAACAAGGTTTTATTGCTAAGGTAAATTTGGGTTGAAGCCTAATAACAATACTAATAAAGGGGTCGATTATTGGACAAATCGGATCAGTGAATTAGAAATGCCCGCACTGTGTTCGACTGTTAAATCGCTAGAAAAGCTCGCCAAGGATGACGTTTCCTCTCTCGCATTACTTGGGCGTAGCGTGATGCACGATAACGCCTTAACCTCTCGTATTCTTCGAGTTGCCAATAGTGCTATTTATCATAAGGGGAGTAGCCAAATCTCCACCGTTAGCCGCGCCGCCATAGTGCTGGGTTTCGATGCGGTGCGAAATATCTGTATTACAGCTAAGTTACTTTCAAGCTTGTTGGAGAGTAAAAATCTCGCGCCTAACGTATATCAAAGGTTAATTAAATTGATGGCCAAAGCATTTCAAGCCGCCATGATGGCGCGGATGATGTTGAGTCATCATGACGAGGAGATGCAGGAGGAAGCCTTTATTGCCTCTTTGTTGTATCACATCGGCGAGAGCGCTTTTTGGAGTATTGGGGGCGAATTTACCGAAGAATTAGACTTAACACTCAGCCAATGTGAAACGCCCGCCGAAGAGAGAAGTGCTACCCGCGAAGCCCTTGGTGTTTCTTTTTTGCAGCTCACCCAGAGTATTGCCCGTAATTGGGGATTGGGGGAGTTGCTGATCCAAGCATTGAACTATCCAGATGACCAGCGGCCAGATATTCGGGCTATTTTTCTTGCCGATAAGCTCTGCGACATTTTATCGCAACCCGTTCTCGATAAGCTCGAGTTAGCGAAACGTATGACTCAAGCGGCGAGTTTTACTGGGCTAGAAGAGAAAGAGTTTTTGGTGCGAATGCAACGCTGCGCGAATGCGACCCATAAGTTGGCAGAAGTGTACTGTGCTAAAGTGTTACTCGATTACTTGCCCGATCCTAAACGTATTGTCGCCGCTGAACCCGACCTACCTCCCATTCCGTTAGATATGCCAGTCTATCAAGTTAACTTGAATATTCAGTTAGCTAAGTTGCGTGAATTGACAGGTTTTGCCATTAATAAAGCAGATTTCAATCAGATAATGCATACAGTTCTTGAAGGTATTCTTGAGGGCGTGGGTGTTGACCGCTGCGGCGTTTTGTTGTTATCGCCCAGCCGTAAACAGCTCCAACCTAGGGTGATATTGGGCCGTGATGCCGATGCGATAAAACAAGAGTTTATTATCGATTTGAGTGACAAACGTGGGCTATTTCATCAAGCGATGGAGCATAAGGCGCCACTTTGGGTGGACGATCCCAGCTCTAAAAAATGGCAGGAGCAGTGCAAGGAATTACAAGCTCGGCACGTGTCACGGCAGGGCTTTTTACTGGCGCCTTTGTTGATCGACAGCAAAGTGATCGGGTTTTATTATGCTGATCGTGGTCCTTCACAAAGGGCATTTGATGAAGTGGATTTTCAAAGTTTTATCCACTTCTCCCAATTGGCGAATGTGTGTTTTACCGTGTCCTTAAGATAGCGTTCGCTGTTAACTGTTTTATCTTAACGCTGCTTTTTTTGAAACCGTACTCTTTGAAACTGTACAATTTGAAACAGCGATGCTATCTAAATCTCACTTTTATAAATGGTACGCTTTCGAAACCCTATTCGGCGGAGTGCGGCATTATTGTTTATTTGCGGCTTTGATCTCGGTGGTGATCTGTTTCGCTATCTCATTGGGGATTGGGAAACTTAAGTGGTATTGCGCAATTTTCCAGTTGCCATCGGTTTTGATCAAAGTACCGGTTCCTCGGCTGACGCCATAGGCGGGGCTATTTAATAACTCGTCGAACACTATGATGTCGCCATGTTGGATTATATGCCGCTCCGTTAAATCATAGCGCCAACCTTTTGTAGGGCGGGAGTAATGTTCAAACTCCGCTATTCCCCAACGCTCACTCGCATCCGTGCCAATAAAAATGCCGTCTTTTCGGTACAGGGCAAAATACTTATCCCAATCGGCATCGCTTGAATATTGGTTGAGTAAATCCAACACCTGAGCTGCCGCTTGTTGGTCTGAACTCGATGTTGTTTGAGCGCCTTGGACTTGAGTGTCTTGTGTTTGAGCGCTTTGTGTTGGCGAGTCCTGTGCCTGTGCGCTTACATTAAGGCCGCCGAGCATTAATACGCTGAGCAGTAACCCCAAGCTAATGCGAATAATATTAGTGGCGCGATTAACACTGGTGTCTTCAACTGCAAATGCATGAGTGTCTTTGAGCATTTAGTGTGCCTCTACTTTTATAGGTTAATGCCAGTTTATCGGATCGAGTTGATAAAAGCGGCTCAGTTCCCGATACAAGTCCGGGTGTTGTTGGTAGAAATCCTCTGGCTTTTCAAAAAAGACTTCAGTAATAACGGCAAAAAATTCAGCGGGATTCGTCGCACCATAGTAATTAAATAATGAGGGCGTGCCATCGTTGGCGCTGTGCTGTAATTGGCTGAAAGCCTTGCTTAGCACTTCGGACCAAGTGCTGTAATCGGCAAAATGTTGCAGTATCGGCGCGCCATTGGCTTGGCCGTCTTCTTGATCGAGCTGATGGGCAAACTCGTGGATCACGACATTATTGCCATCGTGGGGATTGGCGGCGCCGTCTAAGGTATTTTTCCACGAGAGCACCACTTTGCCGTATTCCCAAGATTCGCCCGCCAGCACATTGCGCTGTTCCCACACGATACCGCTCGTGTCTCTATGTTGATTATTAACGATAAAGGCATCGGGATAGACCAAAATTTGTTTCAGTTTGGGGTAAAAATCTGTTTTTCGATTGAGCAGCAGGAGGCACGCCTGTGCTGCGATAGTGACTCTCACTTCATCGGTGATCTCGAAATCATCGCAGCCAACAAACTCCTTTTCATCGATGAAGATTTGGATAAGCCGTTTGAGCTGTAGCTGTAAATCTGTCGGTAACGCATGGAAGTAAGGCAGTCTTTTTTTGAGAATGCTGCGCCATTCTTTAGGAAAGGGTTTGGCCGTAACTCGGCGGCGGTGCAAGGTTTTGCGCCAACGACTTGAAAGTAGCCAAGCAATTGCCCCTACTCCGAGGATAAGCGTGATAACAATGGCGAGCATACTTTCCCTGACCTAATCCTGATTAACTTAATATTAGCTAATGGGGGTGAAGAGGACTTAACTCAATCCTTTGCTGAAAAAAGAACCGTTTCTGCCGCCGCGATTGGCGCCTTAGGAATAGCGAATGGGTTGGCCGAGGAGGGCTTCGGTACGGTTACGCCCCGTCAGTTTTGCATGATATAGGGCTTCATCGGCTCGATTAATTAAACTATTTGCATCCAGCTGTTGCGGTAGTTGCCAGCAAGTAATCCCGGCGCTGATGGTAAGTATGCCCGCATGGGGAGAGTCTTCATGGGGAATTTCTAGGCTGATGATTTTCTCCCGTAATCGTTCGGCAAATTGATAGACCTCCTCGAGATGACTCGATGGCAGCACTATCATAAATTCCTCACCGCCATAGCGGGCAAGCATGTCAGTTGGGCGTTTTAAGATGGATTTAGCGGCGTTAACAATGTTTTTCAGACATTGATCGCCGGCGACATGGCCGTACCTGTCGTTAAATTGTTTAAAATTATCAATATCAAACAGAATGATGCCAAGGGGCATATTGTGATCCCTTGCATACTCGAGTTCTTTTTGGAGTTGTATATCTAAATAACGGCGGTTGTAGCAGCCTGTTAGTCCGTCAGTTTCCGCCATTCCTTTAACCTGGGCCGCATAGCTTTTTAGTGTTTCTAAAGAGTTCACCATTTGCTGCAGTTCTAGGTTGTCAGTGACCGGCATGTGGGTGTCGAGCTTTTCATTGGCGATAGCGTTCATGGCATCTCGCGTCGCCATCACAGGTTTGATAATGCCCTTAGTGATAAAGTGCCAGCTGGTGAGCCAGATGAAGAAGCAATACAGAATACCACTGCAAAAAATCAATATGATAAATGCGGTACTGTCACTTTTAAGCTCGCCGCCCGTTTGTTGGATTTCATTTTCGACTTGGTTAACCAGATTCTGGGTATAGGTCGCAACTATTTGCGCGGCATCGGCTTGGTACTCTAAATGCGCATTGGCTATATAGGTACTTTTAATGGCCTTGCGGGACAGTTCAAATAGGTTATCTTCACCGACCATGGTCTGCTTTATTTGCGATAACAAATTGAAATATAAACCGGTATCCCCGTTAATCCCTTCGAGAATCGCCTCCATATTTAACAGTAGCCGCATCGCTTCTCTTTGGGTGTGGTTAAGCTCAACTAGATTGTCGATAATTTTTACTTGAGAGAGGCTGGTAAATAAGTGTTCTCCCAAATGACTAAATTGAGACAATTGCTGATTGGTATTGATGTTCACCGAAATCTTGTCAAAATTTTTCAGCTTAAGTTGACGTTCAGAATCGGCATTGATACGGTGAAATTGGGTTTGCATTTCATCGGTAAATCCCGATGCCATTGAAGTTAAATTGGCTTGAATATTTGTCGCTTGTAAATTGGCTTGAAGGGCGGAATCGGTTAACTCGCCAAGTAATGGCAACTGTTGTAAATAGTAAAGTTGAATATCTAACGCGTGATTCAATTCTTGCTTACTGACTGCAGAGGTTTCAATGGACGTCAGTAATCGGGAGTCATTAATTAGTCGTTCCCACTGCGCCGAGAGTTCACTCAATAGACGAAGTCTTTGTTGTTCATTATCATAATGATTAAGACGCGCTGTGATGATTTGGAGTTTTTCACTGTTTTTTGCCAGTTGTAGCGCAGTGGTGACTTTTACCACATCGACGCCCACCAGTTGCTCAATTTCTGATTTCAGTTGCTGAGACAGTAGTATCGCAACAACACCATTAAACAGCGCCATGCCCACTATGATATAGAAGGCTAAGGTTATTTTTTGTTTTAGGCTTTTCAGCGGCTTAGTGCTTGTCATTAGTTTTCTTGTCAATCGCAGGTACCTCTCCATAGGTATTTTGGAGGTGTTTTATCTCTGCACTTAATTTAATAAAAATATCCTCGCTGTCAGCTGGCATGCGGCTAGCGCGATAACATGCATGGCTGAGTTCAGGGTAAATCTGTCCCATGGCTGTACTGGTAAAATGCCCAAGTTCTAACACCTTAGTTGACCAAAACATATTCGCGATATGGCTTGCTTCGAATGCCCCCGCTATGGTCCTTAATGATTCACTTTTAAATTCGTTGGCGGTCACAACATCCATACGACAGGGGTTACCGCCGCCCAAGGCATAAGCGTGTTGCGCCTCATAGGTGCCCATATATTTGATGAGCCAATAGGCCGCTTGGGGATTTTTGCTGTCATAACTCACGGCAAAAGCATAGGCGCCGTTATAGGGATAACCGCCGGGTACTTGACTCACAGCAAGGTGTGCGCCGGGAATATTTTGCTCAACTTTGAAGGATTTATGCCACAAATTATTGTAAGCGAAAGGCCACATTGCCGCTTGCCCTGTGGCGATTGCATTGGCAGCCTCATTGAAGGCAAATTGCTCGTTAGCAGGTACGGCATAGGGCATTAATTCGCGATAAAGCTTAGCGGCTTTGATGGCCTCATGGTTGATAGTCGGCACCTCAAAATGACTGATCTTTTTTTGTTCATTATAAATTGGCTGCATCCAAGCGCCGCCTAAGCTCCAGATCATGCTGGAAAATTCATCGTTAATATGTGGCTTATCACCCGACATTAGCGCCAAGCCATAAAAGTCGTGGGTTAACATTTTATCCGCCAACATAGTGCCCGCTTTACGGGTGAAAAACTGGGCTTGATCCCGTAACTCGGTTAAGGTTTTTGCTGGTGCGAGCGGGTAACCGAACTGGCTCTGAAAATGTGTTTTTTCAGTGTTATTATCGAAGAGGTCGGCTCGGTAATGATTACCCATCACATAGTTATTGTAGGGAATAGCATGGATTTCTCCATGGTAGGATAAGATGTTCAGTAGCGATGGGTAATAGGGTTCTAGGTATTTCTCCATGGCCTTTTCACCGTCGGGATCGTAGAGTTTTGCGAGTTCGACTAAAGGGACTGTGTAGCCATTGGCTGCCCATTCTTTTGCCCAGCCAGCTTCCATCGTCAGCAAGTCGTATTTGCCTGAACCTTGGAGTAAATCTTGGGTCTGCAAATTAAACATACTATCGAGTTCGGTGCTGATCACTTGCACTTTTACACCGGTTTTTTCAGTGAATTTAGGCAACATTTCTTGCGTTAAATAGTCGGTCCAAAATCCCTTTTCTGCGACTAAGGTGATGGGCGCTTTGTTCGTGAGCGGCGGGATTTGTGCCAATGAAAACTCAGCATAGCAGGGCATTAGAAACGCAGCGCTTAAACAAAGACAGATAAGTTGGTTTGGCTTTCGCAAAAAATACACCTTAACGTTACTGATTCACTGTGAATAAATAACACTTATTCATCATTCTGTACATTTAAGGATAGGTGGGATCAGCACTTATGCCGCGATTATATTGTGGTTTATATTTTAGTTTTTTGTTCTTGAGTAAAAAAGCCGATAACCCGAGCTTAGCTGAGTTACCGGAAAAGGGGGGGAGTATTGCGAAGTGTTAACGGTTTTGGCGCTGTTGTTCTCGTAATTGCCTCAGGGCAATGGGCAGCTCGTAATGTTGTTCAATCAAGAATCGGAGCAGTTTCGATTTGGAGAGCGTGCTGTCTTGCGACAAGGTCGCGAGCTGGCTAATAGCCGCTTCGCTGAGTGAAAAGGTTGCCTTGCGATAGTGAGTTCTGGCCTCAACGTTTGCTGGCGATAAGACTTCTGTCCCTAAGCTCTGTTTATGCAAGATCAGTACATTGGAATGATTCAGCCCAGTGTCAGTTGTTATGTTAGTGAACGTTTGGTCAGCGGTTTTAGCGTTCGTCGTCGCTGCTTCAAAAGCGAAATGACTGCCTTTTGTTTTATTAGGGCTTTGTCCCATTGCATATAAGTTGGCTGCCTCAATAAACTCATCTAACGAAAGCGACGGCTGTATGTTGCTAGATGGCATAGCGTTTTTCTTGAGGTCGCTGAGTCCCATTTTGCCCCCTTTGTTGAGTGGTAAGGTGAGTGGGTTGAGCTTGATGGTGCAAGCCATTATTGATCAAACTATTATTTATCAAACCATTGTGCATCTGACCTTTACCAGTATTCTGAGGAGGCTTTGCAGGGTGTAGGTTGTCTTCTAAACTCGCGGCGCAATCGACTTGGAACAATTCACAGGCAATAGTACGGATTTCTTCTGCGGCCTTTCCGCTAGGGTCGATTTCAATCACTGATAGTCCTGACTCTTCGCTGTCATCATACACATTACGGCAGTAGGTTATTGCATCAAGGACGTTGATATCATAGGTTTTACAGACTTCTTTGGCTTCTAGAATTCGGTTAGCTTGATTAGGTAAACTTGGGCATTGGGTAATCACAAATGAAGCCTGTAGCTTTGGGTTTATCATCTTACAGGTCGCGACGATATCGTCCATGTGGCTAACGGTTTTCAAATCGCGACGCTTAGGTCTTAAGGGCATTAAAATGTAAGCGGCGACAGACATGGTTGCACGTAGCGCTAAGTTATCTTGACCACCACAGTCGACAATGACGACATCATAATGTTGTTCAAGATTGAGCAAGTCATTACGGATCTTGCCGTAAAGCTGCACGCAATTAATGCTGGCCAATTTGGGATTATTGTTCCTTGCCTGGATCCAATCTGATGTGGTGCGTTGGGGATCGCAGTCCACCATGATGACTGAGGCATTGCATTCTGTGGTTAGAAAGACAGCTATGTTTTGGGCTAAGCAACTTTTACCGCTGCCGCCTTTTTCTCCGCCGATTAACACTATCATGACGCATTCCTTAATTCTTTTGATGACCCTTGGGCAGCGAGTTGATGAGTTTGGAGCCACACCGCATTTGTGCTCGAAATCGAATGTAAACCTTATGTTAATCTCAGTCAATTGGCTGATTTTTGACGGTTTTTGATTAAATTGTCAGCAATGGTTTTTTGTCAGTATCTGGTCACGTGCCGTTAATTTGACAAGTAATAGTTGAGGAATAATTTGTGAGTGATATTTTTAAGTTTTTATTTTTAAAAGGTTTAATTTGAGTGGTATCAAGTTGCAGGCTTGTTTGTTGCAATCTATGCCTGTTCACAAAATCTGAATTCTGACTTTTTATTTCTCTATCGGTATAAATGTTAATTTTATATTGCTAAATGTTATTAACAAATCTGTGTAAAGAATCGACTTCTCAGTCGAAAGTGGTCTTGTTTGGTGAGGTGCTTGTCATCAAACTGCCAAATGCTGGCTTTATCATCTCTTAGACTGCCGTCTAAATCGCTTGCAATTTCAACCATGAGAGAAGGGATGCCAAATGGATATCAAAACTATTATGCCTATTAAGTTTGAACTCGTTGAAACCGCACCGCTATTCCATGAATTACTCAATCTGCGTAGTGCCGCTGGCCGCCCTTCCATCGGTGTTGAGCTTGCGGATGTGCAGGCACTGTTTTGGGTCTCTATCCGATTGAGTGACAATGCTGAAATGGAGCATGCTGGCGCGGGAGTCGCTAAGTCTAATCTGTTAGCTACGGCGTGTGTTTACGGTAATAAGCCTGGGCATTTGGCCATTGAAGATTTTATCGTGTTGCCTGAATACCAATCCTATGGGCTGGCGAAGATCATGCTTGAGCGAGTGATGGACTTTGTCGATGGACACGCAAGTTCTGGGACTTGTATCAGCATTACCGCCCATGGCGAGTCTGAGCGTTTATGCAGTGAATATGGTTTTCAATATGCGCCATGCGCTAACTTAGGGCCAAATCTATTAAAGATTGTCGCTTAGGGTTCTGCGTGGAGCATTTTGTGCGTCGATGATGCCAACTTGGCCTTTGAGTGTCGGGTCACTTTTGTGTGCGTTTTTGTATAAGCTAACGGCGACATTGATTGGCTTATGTTGTAGCATCCGTGGGATTATCGGGACGACCTGCACGAGATAACAATCTATGGATCAGCAACTACTCATCGACGCTGTAAATCAAAAAATGCCCTTTGGTAAGTACGCTGGGCGTAAGTTACTCGAATTACCCGAACCTTATTTGGTGTGGTTCCATAAGCAAGGTTTCCCCCAGGGAAAACTCGGTGAGCAATTAGCCCTAATGTACGAAATCAAGCTTAATGGTTTAGAAGGCATGCTAAAACCGCTGTTGAAATGAAGTTCCCGTCTTTTAAGAAAAATACTGCTTTTGCGATAAGTGTTGTATTTCGTGATAGAGATTAGCGATTTATTGTTTTTAGCGTGCTTTAATGCAGCATATTAGCAAAACAAAAGGAACGCAGGCATGATGGCAAAATGGGTAAAATTAGCGGCGGTAGCGACTTTAGCGTTAGGCATGTCAAGTGCTTGGGCTCAGGGTGTCACCCACGAAGGTACTGTTGTTGATACGATGAACGGTGGTGGTTACACCTACGTACAAATTAAAGAAGCTGACACCACTTTTTGGGCTGCAGGTCCTCAAACTGAAGTGAGTAAAGGTGATAAAGTGGCTGTGGTTGAACAAATGTGGATGAACGAATTCACTAGCAAAACCTTAAACCGCACCTTTGATAAACTGTTATTTGTCGGTCAAATCGATAAGAAGTAACAGTGACGAGTGCGCTAACCTGTGCGCCTCTTTAATCCAACGGCTTCGATACTTTCGAGGCCGTTTTTGTTTTTAGCCTTCAATGCCGCAAAATTTGAGCCTATCTCGATTAGGCTAAACGCGGCAAAATAGCACTATTGCTAGCGGTTATTACTCAACAGAGAACACTCAAGTGACGGCGTTTGAACAGTTCGAGATCCAGCCTTATCATTCATGTTATGCCCGTGAGGTGAGTGAGTTATTTCATCTTTGTGTGCATAATATTACCCATGCTCGTTATTCACAGGTGCAACTTGCAGCTTGGTCTGCGGCGCCAAGATCGGCTAAACATTGGGATTTGCGTTTAAACCGCTCGAAGGCGTGGGTGGTATTAGTCAAAGATGCAGCGACAGCTTCTTCAATGTGCTGCGGTTTTATCAATGTCGAAACCCATTTTGCCCACCAAGGTTATGTCGACAGCTTATATATCCATCCAGATTATCAAGCTAAGGGATTGGGTGAGCGTGCCTATCTTGTTTTAGAAGCGTGGGCTAAGGCACAAGGCTATGCGCGCTTGAGTGTGGATGCATCTTATCTGTCTAAAGGATTGTTTACTCGGATGGGATTTATCCAAATACAGCGCAGTTATCAGCAAAAACTTGGGCAAGTGATCCCAGGCTTCTATATGGAAAAGAATATGGAACAGAATGTTTAACATTGGCTCACTAGGGTTTAACCCAAAAAGTAATGTAAGGTATTCCATAGTAAAACATTAGCTTAACGCCGTTGCGTGACTCGATTTAAGTTAAATCAGCGCTATTTAACTTAGATTAGAATACGGTTAATCTTAAGCGATTAACAATTCAAGATGGAGGGCAGAGAATGAAGATCCGACTATTTACGCCATCGGATGTCTCGCAGTTGGCGGCGATCTTTGAGGCGAGTGTGATGCAAGGCTCTGGCGAGTTTTACTCGTTTGCCGAGCGCTCAGCTTGGGCTTATATCGAAGGAGAGACCCGTAGTGAGCACTATTGGCTCGAACGCTTAAAGGGCACCACGATTTGGGTGGCTGAAGCGGATAACATGCTGGTGGGGTTTATCAATCTTAAGATAGGCGCCGACAGTGAAGTTGAAGCCGCTGCCGAAGTGGAATGTCTGTTCGTGCATCCCGAATATGCCCGTTCTGGGGTGGCCACCTCTTTGTATTTTGCGTTGTTTGAAGAAGTTAAAATTTTAGCGCTGAAACGGTTAACGGTTGAAGCATCCTATCTCGCGCGACCTTTTTTTGAGAAACAGGGGTTTCGCAGTATTCGTCGTAATGAACATAAGCGTTTTTTGAATGCGGCGGATAAAGCACAGGGCCAAGCCCAAGTCTTGGTTAATTTCAGCATGACACTCGCGCTATAACTCAGCGTATCAAAGTGCTGGTCTGGTTCGCTCAACGAGGCCGTTAGCACTGCTTTTATAACATCGCCTTATAACATGGCCATCAAAACGCCAATAAAAAACACTGCCAAAGATGACTTGTGGCAGTGCTGCTAGGTGAGTGCTTATCAAGCTGGCATGTAATCACTTACTCAACGGTTTGCTCAATGACTTGCTTAATCGTTTGCTCAATCGTTAAGCGGCTGTACTGAGTGGTTCAGTTAAGCCATTCGCTGGTATTACGCGTTAGCAGACAAGTCGAACACTAATGCGATGACTTGGCCGCTTGTTGCCGTAAAGTCGACAGTCGCAAGTTGGGTCAGATGTGCGCCGTCCCCCGCCGTGAGTGTTGTGCCATTAATATCCAGCGTACCTTCGATCAATTGCACATACAGATGACGACTCGCTTGTTCGGCGGTTCTGGCCATCGTCACTTTTTCGCCTTCGCTCAACATTAAACGATATAAGGTCGCATCCTGCTGCACTTTCAGCGTGCCATTTTCACCGTTTGGTGTCACCACGGCCGTCAGTGGTGAACTCTGTTCGAATGCCTTTTGCTGATAACCCGCATCTATGCCTAAGGTATCTGGACGGATCCAAATTTGTAAAAAGTGTAGCGGCTCAGTATTAGAAGCATTGAACTCGCTGTGGTAAATGCCTTTACCCGCCGACATCAACTGAAACTCACCAGCAGGTAAAGTTTTGATATTTCCGAAACTGTCTTTATGGGCGATAGTGCCAGATATCACGTAACTGATGATCTCCATGTCTTTATGTCCATGGGTATCAAAACCTGCACCCGGTGCAACTCTGTCATCGTTGATGACTCTTAGGGATGAAATCCCCATGTGCTCTGGGTCATAGTAGCTAGAGAAAGAGAAGGTATGTTGACTCTTTAGCCAGCCTAAATCTGCTTGACCGCGATCCTGTTCTTTTCTTAATGTGATCATCTTGCTTCCCCTTTATTTGATGCGGTTAGCGAATACGTTATCGACAGCGAACTTGCCTGCACCTGAAACCGCCAATGACACTGTGGCTGCGAGTAGGGCGAGACCAAATTCGTAACCGTTGTTGGCAAGGAACAGACCGTTGCCTATGTGTACTGAGAAAATCGCTATTATCATAGTGAATGACAATACGAGGGCAGTTGGGCGAGTCAGCAGGCCGAGTAACAGGAATAGGCCGCCGAAGAATTCACTTGAACCTGCCATCAGTGCCATTAAGTAACCTGGCGTCAGACCAATGGATGCCATCCATTGTCCAGTGCCTTCTAAGCCGTACCCACCGAACCAGCCAAACAGTTTTTGTGAACCATGGGCGATTAAGATAATCCCGATAGGAAGACGCAGTGCCAGTGGGGCAAGACTAGGGGCTGATTTGAGTGTTTTTGCGATGAGTGCTTTCATGGGGTATTCCTTATTTCAAATTATTTAACAAGTATTTAAGTGTGTTGTTCAATCAGTTTTAACTCAGTTTTTAAATCTGTTCTAACTTAACTTTACTCAGTATCTACATCCGATTTCGGCAGCGAGTTCCGTAGAACCTCTCCATTGCTAAGCAGTGTAGACTTGACCTTTGGCAAAGAAAATCGGAACATTTTCAATGTCTACTTCAAATAATTTGAATATGAGGTTTTTATGTTGCCATCTATTAGTCTCGATGGATTAATCGTACTCGATGCCATTGATAGAAAAGGCAGTTTTTCCGCAGCGGCCGAGTCCTTGTTCCGTGTGCCGTCGGCGCTGACCTACACAGTGCAGAAACTGGAAAGTGATTTAGGCACAAAATTATTTGAACGTAAGGGCCAACGCGCCGAACTGACCTTAGTCGGCCAACTTGTGCTGCGCCAAGGGCGAGAAATCCTTTCGGCAACGTCTAGGCTGGAAGAAGCGGTGCGTCAACTCGAGACCGGCTGGGAGTCTTCGTTAACCTTAGCAATCGATACTGTCGTGCCGGATTTACCCCTATTGCAGTTGATCGGGGAATTTACTGAGCTGGGTAAGCAAGTGACGGTGAACATTAGTGAAGAGTCCTTAGGTGGCGGCTGGGATGCGCTCTACTCTGGCCGTGCCGATATTGCCATCGGCGTAACGGGTGAACTGCCAAAAGGTCAATATCATCTGGTCGAAATCGGTGAGTTGGAGTTTGTGTTTGCCTTAAATCCTGCCCACCCATTGGCGCAGCATTCGGGCCCTATTCCGACCGAGGCATTGCTGCAATTCCCTTCCATTGTGGTGGCAGACAGTTCGACGGCCTTAGCGCAGCGATCGAGCGGTTTATTTGATAGTCGCCAAGTGATCCGGGTGCCGAATATGCAGACCAAGATTAAAGCGCAGCAATTGGGACTCGGCGTAGGCTATATTCCAAAACACTTGATTTTGGATGCGTTGGCGGCGGGAAGCTTAGTGGCTTGCCATGTGGAAATGCCGCGCCCACCCCAAGCGGTGTTTATGGCGTGGCGTAAAGACGCGCAGGGCAAGGCAAAGGATTGGTTTACTGAGCGCTTGCCACAATGCGACTGGCAGTTTTAGGCGCCCAGCAATTTTAGATAGCTGACCATTTTAGATCACGGGCAATGAGAGCAACGTTTGTTTTGCATCACTGCCTATTCAACGTTTTCTATGTAGTCACTCATTCGTTTACTTTGCTCCTCACTGCATCAATGTTGAAGCCATGAGGAGCATTGGCACTTAACCCATACGTTGGCTGTGGCTGGTGTAATGCACATGCTGTGACAGTAAATCAGACAGATTCGGTGAGCGATTTAAGAATCGAATAAAGGCCTGTGGCAACGTCAGAGACTCCATCGACTCCTGCCAGCGAGCTTGCAGCAATGGATGATAGCCTTCCTTACCCGCAGCAGTGTAAGAGGTCGATACTCCAACATACAGTGACTCTTGTTCAACTGGATACCAAAGGGAGTGACTGTCTGGCTGCATCATCTCTAATCTGAATAAACGTTCGCCCAGTGGACGCCGGCCATCGTAGTAATACCGTAAGCCGTAAGTGTAAGGGAAACTGCCCGCACCTGTGCCACGGACGCTGTTGTTGGTCGCCGCGTTAATCGCCGATTCGAGCGCTTGATAGAGGAATTGACCTTGAATTTCATACTTAACCAGCGGCAATTCGAAGGGCAGTAATTGCCCCACCACATCCGCCAACGTCAACTGGCCTTGGGCTACTGACTGGCGCACACCGCCAGCATTATGCAGGGCAAAGTTTACCCTAGGATCAACAAGCTTAGCTTCTTGGAACATGCTGCGACTCACCCATGGCGCAATTTCACTGCCGTGGGGCAGGGCCTTAGAGGGCAGGCGCGTATGGACTAAGTTTTTTGGCACCAGTGCTAAAACTTTGTTCTCCATATCCGCGATGGCGGGTTTGTAGATGTCTCGGATCACGCCATCAATATCGGCATCGGCATCATCCCAAAGGACATTCGGGTGCTGACTGAGCTGTTGACGCACCGCTTGGTAATCTTGATTATCGACAGCTGTGTTAGCACTTAAGATAAAGTGTTGATCCAGCATGAAATAGTTGCCGCCTGTTAGACTCAGCACTTTCCCTTCAGCATCAAACGTTATCTCGGCTAAGCCGACGACTTCGGCATATTTACCCGCATGCACTATCGGCGTGTTGTTGATGACTTCACCGTAGGGCAGGTTGCTCAAACCTAAGGCGCGAAAATCGCCCTGTAGCGTATGCGTGTGACCACCGACGATAAGGCTAATACCCTCCACTTCGGCCGCGAGGCGTTTATCTTGATCTAAGCCTAAGTGACTGAGCACTATGATATGTTTAATACCTTGATTTTTAAGGTGCTCAACCGTGCGTGCGGTTGTCGCGATAGCATCAACAAAATGAGTGTCAGGATCGGGGCGAGCGATCTCTTTCATTTGATCTAAGGTAATGCCGACAATGGCTAACGTCTTATCGTGGAAAGGCTTAAGCAGGTATTTCGCGCGTTTTTGCTGATGATCATAATCCAAGATATTAGGCAAACCGCGCAGACAACCGGGTTTGTTGAGATCTTCTTGGCTTAAATCCATGTTGCCCGCAAGCAATGGGAAATCAATCTGCTTAGCAAACTCGGCAAGTCTGGCGTTACCTTCATCGATATCGTGGTTGCCAATGACCATAGCATCGGGCGCTAGCAGATTAAGTAAGTGGGCGTTGGCCTTGCCTTTAAAATGGCTGAAATAAAGCGTGCCTTGGAAGCTGTCACCACCGTGCAGGAAAACAAACGGCGTATTGGTTTGTGCAGCAGCTTGACGTGCCTTAGTGATGTGATGGCCGATGCGGGCATAACCACCGCTATGGCTGGTTACATCAAGCTTATGCTGGCCGAGGTTAAGGCTAAATTGGACGCGGCAGGGCTCAAAATTCGAATGGGTGTCATTAATGTGCGCGAGTGAGAGTGTGTAGCTCTGTGTCATAACTTACCTCTATTACGGCGGGTGAGTATATACCCAAGCGACCTCAAAATGCGAGGCTCAGAGGGTTCTGAGTTATCCGCATTCTAAAAGAATAAAGGGAGCTAGGCTCCCTTTATATTAACAAGCACTAAACTGGCTTAGCCTTTAGCCGGATTTGGCTTCGTCATCATCGGATGCGGCTTCAAAATCACCGTCATCGGATAGGCGAATGCCTTTTTGCTTCATGCGCTTAGTCCAAAGTTTACGTGCTAATTGCTGCATATCGGTCGCGGGATCGTTTAAATCGACAATCTCTAAGCCTAACATAGATTCGATAATATCTTCTTGAGTCACAATACCTTGGCTACTGCCGTACTCGTCGACCACCATAGCAATTTGGGTGTTACGTTTAATCATACGCTCAAAAAGTGGCAGAATTTTTGCGGTTTCAGGCACCACAAATAAACTCCGTTTAAGCTCACCAATCGGTGCATCTGGTGTGTAACGCTCAGCCAGCAACACATCGGTACGGGTGATATAACCGATAATATCGTCATGATCCTGATCGTACACGGGAATACGGGTAAAAGGTTTGTCGCGATATTGACGTACAAACTCATTTTGAGTCAGATCCACTGGCAGCGAGAACATCACAGTGCGCGGTGTCATGATTGCTGTAACGGGCATATCACGTACCTTGAGCATTTGCGTCAGAATTTTCGACTCTTGCTCGTCAAGCTCACCGGATTCATGGCCGATTTTTGCCATCGCGCTCATTTCTTGGCGGATATATTGGCCTTCATCGCCTTTGCCCATCAGGCGAGTGACTTGCTGCGACATCCAGATCAGCGGTTTAGTGACACGCTTCATCCACGTCACGGCAACAGACACGCTCGGTGCGAGGCGACGCCAATGGTTGGCACCCAATGATTTAGGAATAATTTCTGAGAAGAACAGAATAATAAAGGTCAATACGCCCGAGAAAACACCCAACATATCGTCACCAAATACTTTCGCTGCTTGCGCACCCGCAACGGCAGCGCCAACGGTATGAGCGATAGTATTTAACGTAAGGATTGACACCAAAGGGGCTTCGACATTTTCTTTCAGTTTACGCAAGCGCGCGGCTGCGGCACTGTCAGTTTGTTCGAGTGATGCGATATAACTTGGGGTAACCGATAGCAGAACAGCTTCGAACACACTGCACAGAAAAGAAACTCCGACAGCGACAAGCACTATAATGATGAGGGTTAACATATAGGTGGAATTACAACTCCGTATTTTAGGCCAACATTAGCCCGTGGAGATTCTAGCATAGGTTAATTGAGTTACTGGCTAAAATTTATTTGCGTCTGTATAATTCGCCGCCCTGTTACAGGATCCGGTTTTGGTGTTGAGGTTAGCTATATGAGTGAAAAGAAGATCAATTTATTAGACCTTGATCGTAAGGCGATGCGCGCATTATTTGCGGACATGGGAGAGAAACCCTTTCGTGCCGATCAGCTCATGAAATGGCTATATCATTTCGGCGTCAGTGACTTCGAAGAGATGACCAACATCAACAAAGTGTTACGTCAAAAATTGGCGGCTCGCTGCGAGATCGTTGCGCCGGAAATTTCGAGCTTCCAAAAATCGACCGACGGGACGATTAAATTCGCAATTAATGTTGGGCAAGGCCAAGAAGTTGAAACGGTTTATATTCCTGAGGATGACCGCGCGACCTTGTGCGTATCATCCCAAGTGGGTTGTGCGCTGGAATGTACTTTCTGCTCGACGGGGCAGCAAGGGTTTAACCGTAACTTAACGGTTTCTGAAATCGTCGGCCAAATCTGGCGTGTATCGCACTTTTTAGGTTTTGCTAAAGACACGGGCGAGCGTCCTATCACTAACGTCGTGATGATGGGTATGGGCGAGCCATTGCTTAACCTAGCCAATGTGATCCCAGCGATGGACATCATGCTTGATGACTTTGGATTTAGCTTATCAAAGCGCCGCGTAACTCTATCAACATCGGGCGTCGTACCTGCGTTAGATAAATTGGGTGATGCGCTTGATGTGGCACTGGCTGTGAGTATCCATGCGCCAAATGATGAGCTACGTGACATTCTGGTCCCAATCAATAAAAAATATCCGCTGGATGAGTTTTTAGCGGGTATTCGTCGTTATATCGCCAAGTCCAATGCAAACCGTGGCCGCGTGACGGTTGAATACGTGATGCTAGATCACATCAACGACAGCACAGATCAAGCCCATGAGTTAGCTAAGTTGATGAAAGATACACCTTGTAAGGTGAATTTGATCCCATTCAACCCGTATCCAGGCTCGCCTTACGGCCGTTCATCTAACTCTCGTATCGACCGTTTTTCTAAGGTGCTAATGGAGTACGGTTTTACTGTGATCGTGCGTAAAACCCGTGGTGATGATATTGATGCCGCCTGTGGTCAGTTAGCTGGGGATATTCGCGATAGAACGAAACGTTTAGCAAAAAAACGCATGCAAGAAAACCAGATTTCAGTCACAATGAATTAACTCTTTGTTTGCACAGATTTATAGGCTTGCCCATGAAGCATGGATTGCCAAGGTTTTCGTTGATTTTAACCCTGTCATTATTGATGACAGGGTGCGTCACTGAGCGTACTTATACTGGGACAGATATCCCGGTTTCTGAACGAAAGTTAGACAAAGTCGCCGCCGCGCGCGAGCGTTTGCAGCTCGGTTTAACCTATTTAAATCGAGGTAACTCGGAACAAGCCAAATACAATCTTGATAAAGCATTAGAATATGCCCCAGAGCTTGAAGATGTGCACACCGCTTTGGCTTATTACTATCAAACCGTGGGCGATTTAGTACGTACTGAAGAGTCGTACATGAATGCCATTAGTACCAAGGACGCCTCTGGCGATTCCATGAATAATTTCGGGGTGTTTTTGTGCCAACAAAAGCAATACAACAAAGCTGAAAAAATGTTTTTGGCCGCAATCGAAATGCCCAAATATACGCGAACGGCCTCAAGCTACGAGAACTTAGGTCTCTGTAGCCGCGAAGCTGGACAAGCAGAAAAGGCACGACAGTATTTTCAGATGGCGTTAAAGTATGACCCGAGAAGATCGGTGTCGTTGCTGGAGTTGGCAGAGTTAGAAGTCGACCAAGGTGATTTTATTCAGGCGCGAAACCAATTAGCGCGATATCACCAAGTGGCTGAGCAAACTCCAGAAAGTTTAGCGCTCGGGATCAAAATAGAGCAGGCAGTGAATGATGATGCCGCTGTGAAGAGATTTGGTATTTTATTGCTTGCCAAATTCCCAGCATCACCTCAGGCCAAGCAATACAGAGTTAATTTGCATCAATGAAAGATCATGAAATCAATGCGCCAGTTGAGTCGGTAGCACCGCAATCTATCGCGCTAGATGTAACGCTTGGAACCTTATTAAAAGCTGGCCGTGAAAAAATGGGCCTTAGTATTCAAGATGCGGCGGTTAAATTGCATTTACGCCCTCGTATTGTTGAAGATCTTGAAGCCGACAATTTTACCAATATTGCCTCATCCACTTATGTTCGTGGTTATGTAAAAAACTATGCCCGTATGGTCAGCGCGGATGCGGCTTTGATTGAAGCGTGTTTAGTGCGCCAAGTGCCTGTGGTGACTGAGCCTGCAATGCAAAGCTTTTCCCGTAAAACGACTTATCAAGCGCGCGATACGCGTTTAACTTGGCTGAGTATTTTTATCGTTATTGTGTTACTCGGCTCGTTAGTCGTCTGGTGGATGCAAAAAACGACTTTGTTAAGCACTATTGATGTATCGAAACCCACGGCAGAAGAGGTCGCCGCCGCGAACCAAACGCTACCTGGTGACGTACTATTGACCGAAACCGATGCGAGTCAACAATTGACCGACATCGCGGCTAACGGCTCTATGTCAATTGACGGTCCGATTAAAGATACCGATGCCAGCACTATTGATGTGAGCACTGGGCCTACTGACAATAATTATCCTCAAACGGTTGATACGAGTAATGAAGATGGTGGCTCGGCTAATGCTGCAACCACAGCGTCTCAAACGGCCTCTTCGGTAGCTGAACAGACGGTAGCTCAACAGACGGTTGTGCAACAGCCTGCAACTCAGCCCGTTGCAACTGCAATACCTTTGCCTGTTTCAACATCGCCAGCCACAGCGACCAATACTCTGGTGGCCGCTGCCGGTGAATCGATTATCAAGGTACAGTTAACGGGTGATTGCTGGATTAACATTGTCGATGCTAAAGGTAAAGCGTTAGTCGATGGTGTGAAAGGCGCTGGCGCCACAGTGCAAGTGAGTGGTGTACCACCATTTAAAATTATTCTAGGTGCGCCGCAAGTGGCGACATTAAGCTTAGATGGTCAAATGGTTAGCTTAGCTGATGTCCCTAAGGGACGTGTCGCGCGCTTAACCTTACCTAAGGCTTAACGACCACCTAATGATCTACAGCACGTACCGAAATAGAGCGTATTAAGCATGTATAATGAAACTCCCATAAAAAGACGTCCTTCCACCCGCATTTATGTGGGTAATGTACCGATTGGTGATGGGGCGCCGATTGCCGTTCAGTCAATGACCAATACTAAGACCACAGATGTTGAAGCGACAATCGCTCAAATTCGTGCCTTAGAAAAAGTTGGTGCCGATATAGTTCGTGTCTCAGTACCAACTATGGATGCGGCTGAAGCCTTTAAACTCATTAAGCAAGCGGTTAAGGTGCCTTTAGTGGCCGACATCCATTTCGATTATCGCATTGCCTTAAAAGTTGCCGAGTATGGTGTTGATTGCTTGCGTATTAATCCGGGCAATATCGGCAACGAAGAGCGTATTCGTAGCGTGGTGGAATGTGCCCGTGACCACAATATTCCTATCCGTATTGGTGTGAATGGCGGTTCATTAGAGAAAGATCTGATGGACAAGTACAAAGAGCCAACGCCACAAGCCTTGCTCGAATCGGCCATGCGCCATGTAGATATTCTGGACCGATTAAACTTTGACCAATTCAAGGTCAGCGTGAAAGCCTCCGACGTGTTTTTAGCGGTTGAATCCTATCGTTTATTGGCAAAACAAATCCGTCAACCTTTGCATTTAGGCATTACCGAAGCGGGCGGCGCACGCGCGGGTTCAGTTAAATCGGCCGTGGGTCTAGGCATGTTATTGGCCGAAGGTATCGGTGATACCCTGCGTATTTCCCTTGCGGCCGATCCCGTCGAAGAAATCAAAGTCGGTTTTGATATTTTAAAGTCGCTGCGGATCCGTAGCCGCGGGATTAACTTCATCGCCTGCCCATCTTGCTCCCGTCAAGAGTTTGATGTGATAAGCACAGTCAATGAGTTAGAACGTCGCCTCGAAGACGTGACTACCGCCATGGATGTGTCTATTATCGGCTGCGTAGTGAACGGTCCAGGCGAAGCCTTAGTGTCGCATATCGGTTTAACCGGCGGACACAATAAGAGCGGATATTACGACGAGGGCGAACGTCAAAAAGAACGTTTTGATAACGACAACATTGTCGATTCCCTCGAAGCGAAAATTCGCGCTAAGGCCAGTCAAATGGCGAACCGGATTCAAATAAAAGACACAACTGAGTAATATGCATCTGCATTTGGGCATAGATTACGCCTAATGATTTTGAGCTAGGCCCCGAAACCGACGGGGTCGTTTTACGTTTTACGTTCAAAAGCCTATAATGCGTGACATTTTTTATTAATTTAGCTAAATCGGACGAGTCGATACAGTGGCAAAACAGATCCAAGCGATTCGCGGAATGAATGACATTCTGCCAACTCAAAGTCCTCTATGGCAAAAAGTGGAAGCGGTACTACGTTCGAGCGTTAGTGCTTACGGTTACAGCGAAATCCGCACTCCAATAGTGGAAAATACCGATCTCTTTAAACGCTCTATCGGTGAAGTGACTGATATTGTTGAAAAAGAAATGTATACCTTCGCAGATAATAACGGTGACAGCTTAACGCTGCGCCCAGAAGGTACGGCATCGACAGTGCGTGCGGGTAACGAAAACGGTCTGCTATATAACCAAGAACAACGTCTTTGGTATATGGGCCCTATGTTCCGTCATGAGCGCCCACAAAAAGGTCGCTATCGCCAATTTAACCAATTTGGCGTGGAAGTGTATGGCATAGGCACAGCGGATATTGATGCTGAAGTCTTGATGTTATCAGCCCGCCTGTGGGAAAAACTCGGTATTAGCGATCACGTGTCGTTAGAGCTTAATACATTAGGTGATCCCGCCGAGCGCGCGGTTTACCGTGATGCCTTGATTGCGTTTTTAGAACTACATAAAGATGCGCTCGATGAAGACAGCAAGCGTCGCATGTACAGCAATCCGCTGCGGGTATTGGATTCAAAAGATCAAAATGTCCAAGCTATTTTGGCTGGTGCACCTGAGTTGATGGATTTCCTCGGTGAAGAATCGAAGACACATTTTTCACAATTGCGTGAACTACTTGATGCTGTGGGTATCAAATACACCATTAATCCGCGCCTAGTACGTGGTTTAGATTATTACAATCGTACAGTATTTGAATGGGTTACATCGAGTTTAGGCTCACAAGGTACAGTGCTTGCGGGTGGTCGCTACGATGGCTTAGTTGCCCAATTAGGTGGTAAAGATACCCCCGCGGTGGGTTTCGCTATGGGCTTAGAGCGCATTGTCTTGCTGCTTGAAACCTTAGAGCTAAATAAAGATATTCCGTCAGAAGTGGATGTGTATGTCACTGCAATGGGCGATAGCTGTCTAGTTGAAGCGATTAAAATTGCGCAGGAATTACGCAGCGCGCTGCCAAACCTTAAAGTGATGAGTCACTGCGGTGGCGGCAACGTGAAGAAACAAATGAAACGTGCCGATAAAAGCGGTGCAGCTGTCGCCTTACTGATTGGTGAAGATGAACTGGCCGAAGGCATGGTGACAGTGAAATATTTACGCAATGATAACGAACAACAACGGGTAGCTCGAAGTGCCTTAGGCGCATTTTTGGCTGAACTGGCCATTAAGTAATAGATCATATAAGGGGACGTGCGCGTGGAAATTTATAGCACAGAAGAACAACAAGTTGATGCTATCAAGCAGTTCTGGAAAGACTATGGAACCTCGATTTTTATTGGGGCGGTCGTTGGTTTAGGCGGCCTGTATGCGTGGAATTATTATTCTGACGTTAAAGTGGCCCAAGCGGAAGAAGCCTCAAAAGCTTTCCACGAGTTGACCACGAAATCAAGCGACGAAGCCGCTATGCTGGCGGGCGTCGCTGAGTTTTCTAAAAATCATGATCAAAAAGGTTATCAAGCGCTACTAGAACTGATCGTGGCAAAAACTGCGGTAGAAGCTAAGGATTACCCTAAAGCAATCGAAGCCTTGAACAAGGTTATTGCGGCTAAACCAGGTGCTGGTTTAGATATGATTGCCACTTTACGTGTCGCTCGAGTACAAGCCGAGCAAGGTCAAATAGACGCTGCTCTGGCAACTTTAGAGCAAGTTACAGATAAAGCCTTCTTCGCCCAGCGCGATGAACTAAAAGGTGATTTCTTAGTACGTCAAGGTGAAGTTGAGAAAGCGAAAACAGCTTATCAAGCTGCCATGGACAATGGTGGTGTGGTGACAAGCCCAGCGCTTAAAATCAAACTTGATAGCCTAAATCAGGCATAAGGGAGCACTTGATGAAGTCTTGGTGCAAAAACCTGCTAGCCGCCGGATTAAGTCTGGCCATGTTATCCGCCTGTTCGTCGAGCGATGTTGAAGACGAGCCTGTCAGTGAGTTAACTGCCATTCAGGCGACAGTGTTCCCTGAAGTAAGTTGGAGCGCCTCTGTCGGTGATGGTGTAGGTGATTATTACTCTCGCCTCGCTCCTGCCGTTCGTTATGGCAAAATATTTGCCGCCGATCGTTATGGTGAAGTCACCGCGTTTGACGAAGCGACGGGCGAGCGCGTTTGGACTAAAGATTTCAGCGAAGAATTTCGTGATAACGCCTTAGCAAAAAACAAAGGTGCGCGAATCGCCGCTGGCGTAACTGCTGCGCGTAATAAAGTCTTTTTAGGGGGAGAAAGCGGGCTATTAGCCGCGCTGAACGCCGAAGATGGCCAAGTTTTATGGCATGTGGTTGCCGGTGGTGAGTTATTGTCTGCGCCAACGGTTGCCGATGACGTTGTGGTTGTCAGCACCAGCTCAGGTTCACTCGAAGCCTTTAACGTCGATACTGGCGCTAAGCTGTGGGTGTACGAAATGCAATTGCCAAATCTGACCCTGCGCGGTACAGGTTCTGCAGCTTATGAAGCGGGCGGTTTCTTTATCGGTACTGCCGATGGCAAAGTGGCTGTTGTGATTAAAAACAATGGTCAAGCTGCATGGGAACAGGCGATTTACAATCCAACGGGCGGTAACGAGTTTACCCGTATGGCCGACGTGGATATGACGCCGCTGATCCTTGGCGACAATTTATATGCGGTGAGTTACAACGGTAACTTAGTGTCGATGGAATTACGCACGGGTCGAGTTGTGTGGACACGTAAGTATTCTAGCTTTAACGAGTTAGCATCAGCGGGCTTAAGCTTGTTCCTTGTTGACGACCACAGCCGTATCTACTCAGTTGATAAGCGTAACGGTCTAGAGCTGTGGAGCAACTCTGAGTTAGCTAACCGCACTCTGACGTCACCAGCTGTGTATAAAGACTATTTAGTTGTGGGTGATTTCGAAGGTTATTTACACTTCATTGATCGCAGTACAGGGACGATTGTCGGTCGTGTCCAAGTGGACAGCTCTGGATTATACAGCCAGCCATTAGTGGTTGACGATAAAATCTATGTTCAAGGTCGCAGTGGAAAGTTAGCTGTTGTAACACTTCCATAGTTAAAAGTGTTATCCTTGTAGAGCCCCTGGAAGTGTGTTCCGGGGGCTTTTTATTGAAAAGTTTTTTAGAGGCAAAATCATGATCCCTGTAGTGGCCCTTGTTGGTCGGCCGAACGTCGGTAAATCCACCCTATTTAATCGCCTTACGCGCACGCGTGATGCGCTGGTTGCTGACTTTCCTGGCCTAACACGTGACCGTAAATATGGTCGAGCATTCTTATCCGGCTATGAGTTCATTGTGGTCGATACCGGCGGTATCGATGGCACTGAAGAAGGGATCGAGACGAAAATGGCCGAGCAATCCCTTGCCGCCATTGAAGAAGCCGATGTTGTTCTATTTATGACTGATGCGCGCGCAGGTTTAACCTCTGCGGATCTGTCGATTGCACAGCACTTACGTAGCCGTGAAAAAACCACCTTCGTCGTCGCTAACAAGGTGGACGGTATTGATGCCGATTCTGCCTGCGCCGAGTTTTGGTCTTTAGGTCTAGGTGAAGTTTACCAAATGGCAGCGTCTCAAGGACGCGGCGTGACCAACATGATCGAATACGCGCTGACTCCTTATGCCGAAGCGATGGGCATAGTGCGTCAAGACGAAGGCGAAGTGACCGAAGAGCGTGAATATACCGAAGAAGAAGCCGAAGCTGAACAAAAGCGTCTGCAAGATTTGCCTATCAAGTTGGCGATCATCGGTAAACCGAACGTCGGTAAGTCAACCCTGACTAACCGTATTCTTGGTGAAGAGCGCGTTGTGGTATTTGATGAGCCCGGCACAACCCGTGACAGTATTTATATTCCAATGGAACGTGAAGGTCGCGAGTACGTGATTATCGATACCGCGGGTGTTCGTCGCCGCAGTAAAGTACATCAAGTCATTGAGAAATTCTCAGTGATCAAAACCTTGAAAGCGGTTGAAGATGCTAACGTGGTATTGCTTATCATCGATGCCCGTGAAGGTATCGCCGAGCAAGATTTAGGTCTGTTAGGGTTCGCGCTCAATGCGGGTCGCGCTTTGGTGATTGCCGTCAACAAGTGGGATGGTATCGACCAAGGGATTAAAGACCGCGTGAAGAGTGAGCTTGACCGTCGTCTTGGCTTTATCGACTTTGCTCGTATTCACTTTATTTCGGCGCTGCACGGTACTGGTGTTGGCCATTTATTTGAATCGATTGAAGAAGCCTACGACAGTGCCACACGCCGCGTCAGTACTTCTATGCTGACACGTATCATGCAAATGTCGCAGGATGATCACCAGCCGCCATTAGTGAATGGTCGCCGTGTGAAGCTTAAATACGCGCACGCAGGTGGTTACAATCCACCAATCGTGGTGATCCACGGTAACCAAGTTAGCAAGCTGCCAGACTCGTATAAGCGCTACATGATGAACTACTTCCGTCGTTCATTGAAAGTGGTGGGTACGCCAATCCAGCTGCGTTTCCAAGAGGGTGATAACCCATTTGAAAACAAGACTGAGAAGTTGACTATGAGCCAAGAGCGTCGCCGCAAGCGCGCACAAAGCCATATCAAAGACAGAAAAACCAAATAGTGTTTTTTACCAGACACATTTGAAACAAAAGGAACCTTAGGGTTCCTTTTGTGTTTTAAGACTGTTTAATCAGGGTTTACATCAATATCAATGTCCTCTAGAGAGTAGATTCCGATAATTAGATTAAATATGGCTAGCAGATTAAACCAGCAACATACCTAACTTAATATCTCGAATATTTTAGACAACTGTCTGTATCGGTCGTGCTCTTTTGTTTAGCATTTAGCTGCTCAACAGGAACTTAGAAGTCTTTCTCGCCTTTTATTAAGGCTGGATGACCCGATATGGCTTTTGAGGTGTGCATACCCGCCATCGTCGCCGCTTCGACGCAGCCCACATTAAGGCCTGTCTTTATCCAATCGCCCGTCATATACAAGTTATCTATCCCTGTGCCATCTGTTGTGATGCGATACCGCGAGCTGTCCTTAACCGACAACACATAACGTTCGGATGGGTCCACATTTGCACGCCAATATTGGCTATCGAAGCGGGCAACGCCTTGACGATTTTGTTCATCGTGTAGCCATTCCCAAGGGAAGCTATCACCGACATTTTGCCAAAGTTTATGGATTTCGGTATTGAGCTGGTGGATAGCACCGGCTTTAGCTTCTAAGGTTTTCCGTTGTTGAAAATCCACATCCGAGCTTGGCGGATAGGCTTCGACAGGTAATGCCGAGCAAAAGTAGCTGGCGTTTTTAGGTTCTAAACCGCGCCAATCTTCTTTATCTAATAGTTGGTTCATCGATGCCCAAGTATCGTAGGGTTCGGTGAAGCCTGATAATACTGGCTCCTCGCCATCTTCAGAATAATTTGGCCAGCCTATTCCATTAAGATCTTGGTTCATCCACAGTTGATAGGCTTGAGTGGCAACGGTTTGCACCTTATCAACGCAAAGTTTGAGGGCTGGGCTTTGTGCCATCACTTCACTCGCCACATGGGGCACAGAACCGATGGAAAGACCGAAGATGACTTTGTCGAAATCCACACCTTTGACTAAGCGCTTTTTCGGTAGGGCTTTGCCAAAGTGCGTTTCATATACGCTGTCCCAATCGCTCCAGAAGTGTTCCAGATTGATATTATGGGCTTTAAGCAGTGCCGCTTGTTCTGGCTCAAGCTGCTCATAATTGGGCGTGCTCGGCCAGCAGGCGAGACCTTTAACATCTACCAAGGGATCGTAGTTTGTGACTGTCGATGCCAAGGCAACTTGCTCGGTGATTTCAATTGCTTGGATACTTTGATTGCGGCATTCGAGATTATCGACGCGATTGAAGTAGTGGAAGTTGACACCTCGGCGTTTGAGCACTTCGTAGAAAGGCGTAAAGACCACATCGCCCATGCCGGCCTGCATTTTCCACATTACGCCACCTTGATAGCACAGGGCGATACGCAGCATAGAGCGGATAATCGTCCCCGCCTCGACATTGGGTTTGTCGAAGTTGCCTTTTTCATAGGCGAAGACTAAGTCGTAAAAACCACGCACGGGGGCGCTGTCGACTGTGTAATTAAGGCTGGCGCCGTGTTTGGTTAACCATTCGCGGTAATCATAACCATTGATGGCATCGAAACCTTTTTCAAACACATCATCGGCAAACATGCCCTTGAGTATCGTAAGTCCCAGATCGGCGGCGATGTACAAGTGGCGCAGTTCGTCATTGTTATCTAAATGGCCGCTAAAGCGTTTGACGAGTCGTTTATGGAGGGCATCAACGGCCGATTCCACAAAGCCATCGTCACTTTCACTGTGGACATGCTCATCGCACTCGCGGCCAATCATTTGATTGAAATGGCATTCGAGCTTATCGCCGAGCGCGTCGAGTGATTCTTTGGCATCTTCGACTGAATCCTCTAACTTATCTTTTAAGCGTTCAAACCAGCTGCTATCGAGCCAGTTTTTAGGTGTTCCCATGGCTTTTTCATCGGCATCAAGCAAGTCATCCATGTCCTTGAGCCATTCCTTTATCCACGCAAAGGCGACTTTAACGACTTTCCAAAAGGTGAGGGTTTCGGTGCCATCACCAGGGATGCCGGGTAGCATCGGGAAAGTGATTGGCCAGCTTACCGATCGGCCATCGATATCTTCCTGTAATACGATGAAGTTATGGGGTTTAAAGGCATCAAAAAAGGTCGCGAGCGGCGCGTCTGCTGGCCTATCTAATTCTTCATACGCTTTACGCATTAGGGCAAACGCGTTTTGATAGAAACCAAACCAAATATGTAATCCATGTTCTTCAATGCGTTGTCCCATTGCAGCATTGCGGCCACTTGCCCCTTTGCCGCCGATACGCCAGCCGAGTTGATAGACATCAATCTCATATTGATTCTGCCAGCCGGGTTTGTCGGTCAGATAACAGGCTGCGGTCATGGCCGCGACACCGCCACCGAGAATGGCTATTTTCTGTTTTTTGATTTCGGAGTTATCGACTAATACTTCACCGGGCGGCACTTCAAAATCAAAGTTCACATGGTAAGGCAGTAAGACATGCTGCTCGCCAATCTCGACGCCTAAGGTTTCCTTTAGCGGGAAGCTGGCATTATCAAAAATGGTCGCGACAAAATCATTTTTGAGCAGGGCAACACTGTGCACTTTATTCACTTGGGCAGGTGCGGCGACGATGGCTTGATAAACGGCTTTTTGCCCAGATGAGTCGGGGAACTGCTTTAGAAATACTTGATCGATTGCGGGTTTAAATAGCAGATGAAATAGCTGCTCTTCGCCGAGCTGGTCGAGCTCTGGGATGAAATCGGTTTGTTCTTTAAAGAGTTGCCAGGTTTGGGTTATCGCTTCAAGGGTGGAAAGCTGCGCCTCGGGTTTGGCATCGCAATTCACTTCAATCAATGGATGCAGGGCGAGTTCAGTTTCTGGCGAAAAATGTAAAAAACTTTTGGCAGCAAGCGATAATCGCGTCAGAGGCTCACCCACCGCTGGCATAGTGTATTCACATAAATACTTAGGATAACCAAAGAGTTCGCGGCCATTAATTAAGGCCATGGCATCGTTCACCCAAATGTGTAGCGGCTGAAAATAGACTTGGCTGATTTGTGTGCTGTCGCTGCTATCTTGGCGCCCGACCATGACCCAAGTGATGATGTCCGTTTCTTGGATCCAACCTTTGGCTCTGTCTTCTGGATACGCGGAGTAGGCTTTTTCAATTTGAGTGAAGGTTGTAAGTACGTAGGGCGATAACACTTTAAAATACATTGCACTACCGGCAACTTGATTCAAGGTATTATCGATAGATCGTTGGAGATTTGCCTGTTTCCCCTTCAGAAAAAAACCGTACATATCGGCTTTATTTAACACTAAGGGGGAGTGCATCAACATACTGCCTTGGGGATAAATAAAGTCGGGGCGCTGTTTTTCCATGGCGTTCATCCTTAAATTTCAGTGTAAGTCCAATGATTTGAAAGCTATAACCCAAAAAGCATAGGGCAAATAAGCTATTAAGCCCATTGATTTTACAATTGATTTATTAAGAATTTGAGAGGGGGTAACAGTATTGAGTAGCAAGTTGGATGTTATCCAACTTGCTCAGATTTGGCAGGTTTTAGCACAGAACGAATTCGTTAAACAAACCCGTGGGGCTAGGGGACTTAGGTTCAGTTACTTCGATTTATTTTGGTAGAAATCCACCTCTGTATTATCGTCCGAGTAACGTCGCTTAGTATCCCTGCGGCGCTGTTTCACGCGTTTATTCTTTTGCTTACCTTTGACGTTATCGCCCCATGGCGCATCATCGTCGTCAAATTCATAGGAGTGTGACATGGTCAAAATTCCAAAAATACCTGTGCCATTCGCAGCACCCGATCTTTTTACCCAAAGGTGAGATGAAGCTAAAGCGAAATATTTCATCATTGATGGTGAAAAGTTTTGCCCAAGAGTCATATCTTGCCACTGAAATGGACGTATCTGAGATTTTAACTGGGAGGATGTGGTTTATCTTTATGATAATAAAAGAGTAAATCTGATTTTAATCATTAATCAGATTATGCGATTGAACTTGGCGCCTAGAAAGGAGGGCGCCAAGTTTTGATACAAAATAATGAGTTAGTGTTACTTACCGCGCAGCATACGTGCGACGAACATGCCATCACTGTTGGCCTCAAAGGGCCACACGGTCAACATTTCTGTTTGTTCACCGCTAAAAGGATGGCGTATCGGCGTGAGCGTGAACTCTGGATGTTGCTGTAAAAACGCCGTTACCACGTCTTGGTTCTCGATGGGTGACAAGGAGCAAGTGGCGTAAACGAGGATGCCGCCGGCCTTAACTGCGCGGCTACTGCGGCTTAAAATATCGAGCTGTAACGCGGCTTTATCGGCCACGGCTTCAACACCATCCAACCAACGCATATCAGGATTACGTCGCCAAGTGCCAGTACAACTGCACGGGGCATCGACTAATACACCGTCGAAATGATCCGCAGGCACGGGGAGGGCATCACTTTTCCAACGGGCCACGCTAATGCCGTTAAAGTGCGCTCTTTGGGCGCGTTTAGTGAGTTCTTCTAGGGCATTGGAGCGAATGTCGGACGATATGATGCTGCCCGCAGATGACGTTTGGTTATCAGCAGCTTTAGCTAGCATCAAAGAGCGCAGTTGCAGAGTTTTGCCGCCAGCACCGCTACAAGCATCCCACCAATGGGCATCGGGTTCAGGCGCACAAATTTGACCAATGACCTGTGAAGCCAAATCTTGGATCTCGATGTTACCGTCTTTATACAGGGCTATTTCATTAAGATTCATACTCTTACTGCCAAGATTGATGGCATCGCTAAAGTAATGACCATAACTCGCTTCTATGCCGAGCGCTTGCAGTTGTGTCGCTGCATCTTGACTCGTGATCCCTTGCGCGCGTCCCCAAATTGGCGGGCGACTGGACATAGCTGCAATTAATTGCGTTTGCTGCGCAGCATCAACAGGGCACACTTGCCAGAACCAGTCGGGTAATAAATCCTGTGCCTTAAACTCAGTCGCAGGGAATAAATACTGTATCAGTGCCAGTTTGTCGTCGAGACTTTCAACAGTAAGTGCTTGAGCTTGCTGATAATCGATGGGCGATTGTGATAACTCATGCCAAGCGTTGGCAATATCTTGCCAAGCGTGAGCTTCCAATAGGGCACTGGCGCTTAGGCTGGCAAAATAAACGGCTGAGGTTTGTTGAGCGCCTAATCGCTGAAACCAACCCCACCAGCGAAACAGACTAAATAAGGATTCACGAATGACTTTACGATCCTTCGAGCCGTGTTTTTTATGTTCTCTAAAGTAATTTGCCAAAATACGGTCAGCGGGCATTTTACTGCTTTGAATTTCATCGAATAATTGTTTAATTGTACTGGCGTAACTGAGCGCACGTTTTTGCGCTGGGGTGTTCGCCTGAACATTTAACGCCGATGATGTGACTGAGTTGGATGCCATACCGGAAGAGAAGCTGCTTGGATTACCCATAAATTTAGCCTAGATCATGCTTCTGTGACTGCGCCTTTATGTAAGAGGCATAGCTGAACAGAGGAGAAAAATAAGTGGCGCAGAGTGTAGCAGTTTTGCCCGATAACAGGCAGTAAAAAAGCCCCGAATTAGTATCTGCTAACGGGGCTTTTTTGGTTCACTGAGACTCATGGTGCATTCAGTACCTAACGGCGATTTGCAGGCTATTCGCGCAATGACCGTTTAGCAGATGACTATTTCGTCACCATCTTTTGGATTTGCTTAGCCCGTTCTTCATCGCTCATTTCCACCGGTGGCGGCGTGATTATGCCTTTTTGGCACGCAGGTCTGAGCGCTAACTCATCTAACCAACGTTGCAAATGGGTCAAACCTTCCATATTGATGCCGCTCCACTCGTGGATACGTACCCAAGGCCAAGTGGCAATGTCGGCAATCGTGTATTCGTCACCAGCAAAATATTGATTTGTCGCGAGTTGAGTATTCATGACTTCGAATAAACGTCGACCTTCTTTTTGATAACGGTCAATAGCTGCGGGGATTTTTTCTGGGAAGTATCGGAAGAATACGTTAGCTTGACCCATCATGGGTCCGACGCCGCTCATTTGGAACATTAACCATTGGATCACCTGTGAGCGCTTTTTAGGATCGGCTGGCAGGAATTTACCTGTTTTTTCGGCGAGATACAGCAGAATTGCACCGGATTCGAATACCACAAAATCTTCGTTGTCGCGGTCGATAATGGCGGGAATTCGGCCATTTGGATTAATGGCAATAAACTCAGGCTGTTTTTGCTCGTTGGTGCTGAAATCTAGCTTGTGGACGCGATACTCTAACTCCATTTCTTCCAGTGCGATGGAGATTTTAAAACCGTTAGGGGTCGCGGCTGTGTATAAATCTATCATGATGATTCCTTTAGGTTATAACGCTTATAGCTACTCACTTTAGGGCCTATTCAGGCATTCGTGCCGCTATTTTGTAGGGGTTAACGATACTATTGCAGGACGCTGCGCCAAAGTAATGAACCAAGCCTTAAGATGCGGCAAGCTGTCAGTGACTTCAATATCTAAATTCTTAATAAAGCTGATAAAAACGTAAGCCGAAATATCGGCAATGCTGAATTCATCGCCTGCCACAAAGGGCGACTTGCTCAATTGTTGGTCTAAGCTTGGTAGGAAGTCAATGACCCTTTGGCGTGATTCTGCGCCCCAAGACTCGACACAATTTTCCCTGTCTTTATAGACACCGCTTAAATTACGAAAGGCTTGAAACCCAACCATTAAGCCTTGTAACTCTATGATACGTTGCCACATTTCTACTTTAGCGCGCTCAAGTGGCGTATTGCCAAACAGCGAGTGAACACTTGGGTGGATTTCTTCTAAATAGCGGCAAATGGCAACTGATTCACATAGGTAGCTGCCATCATCGAGTTCGAGTAATGGAATGCGGCCATTTACACTTTTGGCTTTAAACTCGGCACTTAAATTTTCACCGCCGCGGATATCGACGTTCACTCTTGGCACTTCTATGCCTTTTTCCGCAAGAAAAATACTGACGCGACGCGCGCTGGGAGTCGGAGCTAATTCGTAGAGTTTCATCTAAAGTCCTGTAGTTTTTATCTGTGCTTTATGCTCGATTTGAGCATATAAGGCTTTAACGGAACGATCGGTTAGGATAGAATTTACGCCATATCTAAACGATCAGTCAAGAATGATTTGCCCCTCAACTTTCTGTTGTAAAGAGGAGTGTGGTAAAGAGGAATGGTAAAGCTGATCGTGAGCGCGTATTCAAGAGATTAGGTCGCAGGCTTATGGCACGAAGTTGTAATTTTGATCGGCGGGAAAAACTCATATTGGCAATGGAGCTTTTTTGGCAAAAGGGCTTTGCCGAAACCTCGATTTCCGATCTCGTCGGCCATTTAGCCATTAATCGATTTAGCCTTTATAACAGTTTCGGCGACAAGCAAAAGCTATACCGCGAGTGCCTCAGTTTCTACCTCGATAACTACTCCTTTGGCGCCTCAGATACCCTGCTGCATGAAAAAGCAGGCTTGGCCGAAATAGCAGCTTATCTAGCCCGCTTTGTTGCCCTGCAGAGGGAACAAAAATATGGCTGTTTTATGCAAAATGCCGTATTAGAAAAGAGCCTCGACGATGAGAGTGTGCTGCAGGAATGTCAGCGCTTATTTTGCCGATTACAGGCCTCATTCACCCAAGTGTTGTTGGACTGCCAAGCGCGAGGCGAGTTATTGGCCAATTTACAGCCGCATCAGGTCGCTGCATTTTTAGTACTGCAATTACAAGGAATTAGAGTGTTAGGTAAAGCGGGTGAATATGAACTGCTAGACAATGCCTTTGCAGTTTTACAGAGTTACTTGGGCACTTTAAATACAAAAGTTTAAGTGCAAATTAAGCCATTTAAGGTGCAAGTTATAGTTTGAATGGTCTAGGTTTTTCGCCTAGGCCATGTTGCTTTTAGCAGTCTATTTTTAAAAATCCAAGTCCAGCGCGAAACACAGATAGGCCATCAATTGAGTACAGTGCGCAAATTGCTCGGCACAGAAACTGGCGGCATCTGGGCGGCAGAGTTCTTCAAAGGTGATATTTTTTATGGCGATAAAATCTTTGCGTTTTAGCTCCGCCAGCATAGGGTGGTTTTTATCAAACCCTTTTGGTGGTCGAGTTAAGCTATCACCGTCCATGTTAAATCCATGACTTTGTAAGGTTTGTAGCGCTTTTTTATAGCCGTTGGGGTTCTCATCGATGCAAGTGCGAATGGCATTTAAGGCTTTCGATTCTGGGTGCCAAATCCCTGCGGCAATAAAACAGCCATCTTCGGCAATGTGTAAATACAGTCCCGGCGCATGCACGTCTTTGCCCTGAAAATGGCGAAATTGAATGCCGACATTGGTTTTATAGGGCGTTTTATCTTTGCTGAAACGGCTGTCTCGCTGGGGGCGCATAAGACTGCCACCGACTTTTTTCGGTACGGCAGTGAGCCGAGGCGAGAGGGCGAGAATACTGGGCTGCATTTGCTCGATAAACTGCAGCGCAGGCGTTCGCACTGTCTCTTCGTATTCCGCCTGATGGGCTTTAAACCAGTCGCGGGAGTTATTTTGCGCCAGTTGATTTAAAAATTGCAAACTCGCGGCGCTGAACGTTGCACCTGTCGCAATAGGGATTTTAGTCGTGAGCGTGGCCATTATCGGTGAACCTTATTAATGCATTTGAAACGAGTGCCAACAGCCTAGATGCGCCTAGATACAAGCAGTGCGAACGTCAGGCGAGTCGTCCGTATATTCCACTCGTACTGCAAGGTCGTACACTCTTAAGAGGATGAAAGGCTGTCAAATATGGCACTAATACTGCCATCCTTCGGTAAGATCTTCACTTAATTTTTTGAAGTGCGCCGCTTCTCTTTTGTTTTCAACCAGCCCGTTATTTACACGTAAAGCCAAGTGAGAACTATTCTTATCTTCTTCATTCGTGCCTATAATGCCGCCCTATTTTTAGATTAGTTTGTTAATAGGAAGACGTTAAATGGGTTGCCTGCCTAAATTTGGGAAATGGAAAGCGAATAGAAATCTGTCTCTGATGGGATTATGTTTGTTGCCCTCAATGCCGTTGTACGCAAATGAGGTATTGGGCGAGCCTAAGGTTGAGCCGATTGAAATCCTGCAGGTTCATGGGCAGCAATATCGTAGGGCCATCACAGTCGCTAAACCGGGTGAAGCGATTATTTCCATGGAACAAATCGAGGAGATGCAGGCGACGACCTTCGCCGAAGTGATTGATGATATGGCGGGAGCGCATATCGATGGTGGCACCCGCAGCGGCGGTGAGCGGATTAATATTTGGGGCTTTGGCGAGACCGAAGATTTTAACGTTTATGTGGATAATGCTCCGGTGGGATTTGAGCAGTATCGCTATGGCTCATTTTTCCTCGATCCTGATCTCATCAAACGAGTGGAAGTGATCAAAGGTGCCCATGATGTGCGCTCGGGCAATGGCGGTTTTGGTGGGGCCATGTATGTAGTCACTAAATCGGCCGATGATTTTCTTAAATACAATCAAGCGATTGGCGCGCGAGTTAAAACCAGCTACGCCAGCAATAATGACGCTATGGGTTATACGGGAACTGTCTATGGCCGGGTGAATCCGCATTTATCGGGTTTGTTACACCTTACGCGCCGTGATGCGGGGGATGTGACTTTAGCTAATGGCGATGAGTTTGAATATTCGGGCTATGAGCAAGATAATTATCTAGGCAAGATTGATTATGAGCAGGGCGATCACCAACTGGCCTTGAGCGTGACCCATTATCTCGATGAGGGCCGCAAACCTTGGGCTAACCGCCGTGGCCCCATGCCTGCCATCTCAGACTACAACATCAAAAAGTACGGTTCCTACGAGCAGGCGCTGTATGCCACAACCGCCTATAACACCTATGAAGACAACACTTGGTCAGCCAATTATCGTTACTCGCCGAGCAATCCCCTGATCGATACTCAAGTGGTGATCTCCCATTCGGCGAATGCGCGACACTGGGTAAGACCCGATATCGCGTGGGAGAAAATGACGGTTTCCGTAGGCAACTTCGGCCACGAATCTTGGCTAGATTACAAACGTGATTATATTGATATCAACAACTTGAGTTTGATTGGCGATCACGAGATCACCACAGGATTGCAGTACCGCAGTCTCGACCGTACTTCGCTCGTGTTTAACAAGAGTTATGAGAAGAATCCTGAGAAAAACTTTGGCTGGTACACACCTTATTATCAACCTGAAGGTCGCCAAGACACCTATGCCGTGTATGTTCGCGATGCGATTCATCTCACCAACGACTTAACCGTTACTCCCTCGCTACGATATGACTTTATCTACAGCATAGGTCGGCCAAATATTGCGCCAGATTATAACGACATCAGCGCGGGTCACGATTATAGCTCGACTCACCACTCGGGGTTCTCACCCAGATTAGGCATAGATTACCAACTGACAAACTACGCTCGGTTAAACTTTGATTACGCCTATAGCTTGCAAGCTCCTGTGGTTGATGAGATTTATGCCGTGCAATACGCCAAAGCCAGCATTACCGGCACGAGTCGCGACATCGATGTCGAACGCTTACACGCTTTCAAGTTAGGCTTGATGACGCAGCACCAGCATCTGCTTGCCAACGATGATGCGCTGACGACGCAGCTTACTCTGTTTGCCAACCTAGGCCGCGATGATATCGCCCAGCGCCGTGGGGCTAAGTCTGATAAAACCCAGTTAATTCAAAGCGGTTACACCAATCTTGATGGTTACCATATTTACGGTGCCGATTTTGAAGCCCAATATCGCTTTCAAGACGTGTTCAGTGATCTGGCGGTTTCATGGCTGCAAGGTCAGCACAATGGGTCACTCAGAGACAGCCAAGATGACGACGAGTATTTAGCCAACATGGCACCGCTCGATATTCGTCTGCGTTTAGGCATGTATATTACCGATGATATTTCAGTGGCTTGGCAGGGCGCTTGGTATGATGCGCAAACCAATGTTCCCCACGGTGATATCTTTAATGCCGAGTCGCCGAGCGAAAATTACTTTCTGCAGAACCTGTACCTCGCCTATGAACCTCAAGCCAGTTTAAAGGGATTAAGCGTGCGTTTGATGGTGAAAAACCTCACCAATCTGCAAGTGGTGCCGTTTCTCTCCGATGGGATCCCAGCTGCGGGGCGCGATGTTCGCTTGAGTTTAGCTTATGAATTTTAAAGATTAATCACCAAGGCAGTGTGGGCGCGGTTTATAAAGCTTATAAAAAATAGGGTTATATTGCCTCAGCCCCCTGCCGAAAAAAGCCGGTTTATGGCATAATCCGCGTTTTACTAGGCATATAGAACAGAAAAATGACTGAAAATGAATTGCTAAGTCGCTGTGGCGGCAAGTGTGAACTGTGTGGCAGCGAGATCGAACTCTCTATTTATGATCTGCCAGCCTCCGATGGCCGTGACAATGAGATCATGATTTGTGAAACCTGCAGTGGCCAAATTGCGGCACCGGATACCATGGACATGAACCACTGGCGTTGTCTGAACGACAGCATGTGGAGCCCTGTACCGGCAGTTCAAGTGATGTCATATCGTATGCTTAAGCGCTTAAATGGCGAAAGCTGGGCGCAAGATTTACTGGATATGCTTTACCTTGAAGACGATGTAAAAGCGTGGGGCGATGCTGAAGTTGCCGCCGCAGGTGACGACACTACCCCAACGTTAGACAGTAATGGTGCCGTGATTAACGCTGGCGATACGGTCGTGATCATCAAAGATTTAAACGTGAAAGGCACTAGCTTTGTGGCTAAGCGCGGCACAGCTGTGCGTAACATTGCTTTGACTAACAACCCAGAGCACATTGAAGGCCGTGTTAACGGTACTCGCATTGTGATCCTGACGTGCTTCGTTAAAAAGTCTTAAGTTGAACCTAGTGTGGGCTCGATTTATCGAGCCGCACACCATAAAAAACCGCCATGCTCGTTAATCGACATGGCGGTTTTTTTATTTTGAATTAGAGAGTTAAGATACGCAGCGGGTGACTTGATATTGGCGTGCATAACCCTGCGGATTAAATTGCCAAGATAGTATCCACGCCATCAGACTTAAGCCCCCGAGCAACAACCATGCACTGTTAAAGCTATTGAAATTATCGCGGATCAATCCAGCAATCCAAGGCGAAATGGCGGCAATGGTATAACCTACACCTTGTACAAAGGCGGTTAATTTACCCGCTAACATCGGATTTTGTTGATGATCCATAGTCACAATTAATCCGAGTGGAAAAATCCCGCCTATGCCTAATCCCGCAAGTCCCGCCCATAAAAATAGCGACACTTGAGGGGCGAGTGCGAGCCCCATAAAACCGATGAGTTGCAGTAAGCACAGCAGGGCAATAATAGCGCGTCTGTCCGTTGACTTGCTGGCAAGCCAAGGAAACACTAAGCCCGCGATCACTTCCATGCTGGTTAAGAAACCTAACACTAATCCCGATTGCGTTTGGCTATAACCTAACTCGACCGCGTAGGGGGCTAACCATGCAAGCACGCAGACATAACAGCTTGTGCCTAAAGCAAAAAATATCGCTAATAGCCAACTGCGACGAAAACGCCAAAAGCTAAGCTGCACAGTTTGCTCCGCAGTTTGACTCGGCAATGCGGCGTTATGTTTAACCATCAGCCATAGCGCCAGTGCCACTATGCCTAACCAAGTCCAATGGCCTAACCCCGCGCGCCAACCCAAGTTCATCCCGATAAAAGGCGCACTGCTGGCGGCCAAAGCGGCGCCGCCCATAATGGCGGTGACGTAAAGCCCCATCATTAAGGGCACCCGTTCACCGAAATTGAGTTTGATCATGGCAGGCATGATGGTTTGAATAAGAGCGATACCGATTCCCGCCAGTAATGCCGAGCAGATAAGCCAGCTTGCATCCATCGCCCAAAAACGCATTGCCGTGGCGACGATCAAGAGGAGCAACGATCCCGTCATCACGGTATCAAAACCTAACCGTTTAGCGATACTAAAACCCGCAAAGCAGCCCAGTCCCATGGCGAGCACGGGCAGCAATGTCAGCATAGACGCTAAGGTAAAACTTAAGCTGATATCCTCTTGTATGCTGGGCAGCAAAGGCCCGACGGAAGCGAGAATGGGGCGCAGATTTAGACCGATAAGAATGAACGCGATTCCGAGAAGCAATAAATTCGCTTTCTCTGACTGGGGTGACTGCATGGATTGTCTCCAAAAATAAGCTAAGTTTGATTTGCTGAAAGAGTGATCTGTAGCGGCATTTAGCACATTTACGATGATTTCCTTTCAACTAGAGTAAGTTGAAGCAGCATCGCTACAGTTCAAAAAGAATCTCTTTCAGATGTATCTTGATATAAAGATATTTTAATTCTGCGAGAAAATGACTAAGATGTAAAGAATGATATAAAGAATCTTTATGTTGAGATAAAGCTATGACAGCGAAAACGACACTCACTCACATGAGCCCTGCGGATACTAATGCGAGTTCAGCGGATAAAAACGCGAGTCTTGCGGATAAAGACCAAGCAGCTTCGAACACCAAAGCAGATGGCCTTGAAAGCGAAGATGGTTTGGATAGCATTGTCGGCCAGTGGCAGCATCAAGGGGTGACTGATGATTTGATCCCTATGGCTGTGCTTGGGCGAATCGCGCGTTTAACGAAATATATTGAAGTGGTACTGCTGCAATGCCACGCCGAATTTGGCTTAGGTCAGGGCGAGTTCGATGTGCTTGCCACCTTAAGGCGTTCGGGTGAGCCGTTTACACTCTCACCTTCACAGCTTTATCAGAGCATGATGCTAAGCTCTGGCGCTATGACGAGCCGTTTAGACAGACTCGAAAATAAGGGGCTGATTGAGCGGGCGCACAGTAAGGAAGATCGCCGCGCCGTACATGTCTCGTTAACTGCTGAGGGTAAGGCGCTCATTGATAAGGCCTTGCCGCAGCATATTCAATGTCAGAGTGCATTGTTAGCGGGCGTGAGCGTTGAAGATAGACCTATGTTGCTGCAGATTTTAAAATCTTGGCTGAACCAATTTGAGCCGCAATAAATCGTTTAAACTTCACGTGATTATTTAGTTTTTAGTTTCTAGTTTTAAGCTTCTATTTTTTAGTTTCTAGTGTTAGACATCTGGCGATAAGCGATAGCCGAGCGCTATTAGCTAATATGGGTCAGCCGCGCGGGACAACATTCGATAGTACAAGGGAGTTGCCATGGTAAAAAGACGTGAAGCATTTGAATTAGCAGGTAAACGAGTCACAGCAGGGACTCAACTGGGGATCAAGCTGGCCGCCGCTAAGTTGTATACCGATACGCAACTCGATATTCATGTGGAAGTGTTTCACGGGGCCAAACCCGGTCCAACTTTGCTGGTTTGTGCCGCCATTCATGGGGATGAACTCAATGGTATCGAGATTTGTCGGCGGTTATTAGCCAGAGTGAATCCTAAGAATTTGACGGGCACCTTGATTGTGGTGCCTATTGTGAATGTGTTTGGTTTTATTCAGCAATCCCGTTATTTACCCGATAGGCGCGATCTCAACCGTTGCTTCCCAGGCTCCAGTAAAGGGGCGCTGGCAAGCCGGTTAGCCAATCTCTTTGCCACTCAGTTATTAGTCCATGCAACCCATGTTATTGATTTGCACACGGGCGCGATTCACAGGGACAATTTGCCGCAAATTCGCTGTGATACCAGCGACGAGACTATGCTGGCTATGGCAAATGCCTTTGGTGCGCCGCTTATTATGCATTCTAAAGCGCGCAGTGTTTCGATGCGGGGCTACGCTAACCAGCAGGGCATTCCATGTATTTTGTACGAGGCGGGCGAGGCACTTCGTTTCAGTGAATTGTCGATAAAATCCGGCCTCAAGGGCGTGCTCAATGTGATGCGCAGTTTAGGCATGTTGAAGGGACGGGTAAGCAATAAGGGCTCAAGTGTTAGCGCCATTCGCAGTTATTGGGTGCGCAGCGAATCCGACGGCTTAGTGAATATGAAGCTCAAGCTCGGCCAGCGGGTGACTAAGGGTTATATCATCGCCCATATCGTCAGCCCCCACGGCGGTGACAGTGTGGCCATTCGTGCACCAACCGACGGCATCATCATAGGGATCAGCAATATTCCCGTTACTAACGAAGGCGAGGGCATGTTCCATATCGCCCAGTTTGAAGGTGACGAAATTGAAATGGCTAATGAACAGCTCGATGAATTTTTGATGGAATATGCTTAACCGCAGATGTGTTGAAATTGGATATAGCCACAGAAGTCGCTAAGGTAGTTTTGCGACTTCTGTGAACATTTTTAAGTGCTTATTTTTACCTCGCTAACTCCTGACTTTTGTAACCCTCAATGCAGTTTTCGTTATCACTGCCAAAATCTAAACTCACTAGAGTTTAAAGCGTTCCACTGAGCTGGTGAGTGAGTGGGCAAGCTTGGTGACTTCGTTGCTGCGTTTGGCCATGTCCATGGCTTCATTGGCATTTTGATCCGCCGCTTGCGCCGCCTCGCTCATGCTCGACTCTATACGTTGACTGTAATCTAACTGCTCATGGGCGGCGTGGGTGATCTCTAGACTCATGTCATTGAGCGTGTGTAAGGTACTTTCTATGTGGGCGATAGCATCCTGCAGGGTTTGGCTTTGTCCGACACATTCGTTTGCCTGATTTTGACCTGTGGTAATTGCACTCGCTGCCGTGGAGGTCTCTTTTTGCAGGGCCGTGATCATGGTTTGAATTTCAGCGGTGGCAGCTTGGGTGCGTGAGGCAAGGGATCGCACCTCATCGGCCACAACAGCAAAACCCCGTCCATGTTCCCCCGCTCTGGCGGCTTCAATGGCGGCGTTCAGTGCCAGCAAATTGGTTTGTTCGGCAATGCTGCTAATGGTGGTTAAAATGCTGCCAATATTATCGCTTTGAATGCTCAAGCGAGACATGACCTCAACCGAACTACTTAAACGGGCGCTCAGTTCGGCAATTTTATTGCGATTATCATCGGCAATTTGCTTCACTTGATTGCCGTATTTCGAGGCTTGGCTGATTTGTTTCGCCGACTCACTGGCCTGTTCAGTTACTAAATTAGAACTGGTAAACATCTGTTCAGCTAAGGCTTTAGTCTCATCGACGCGGCTGATTTGCGCGGTTGCGGCATTGGCAATGCGCTGACCTTGCTCATTGGTTTGGGTGGCTGAGCTATCCAGCGAATGGGCATTTTGGCTGATATTGGTTAATAGCTTGGCAAGGTCGTCACTCAAGGTATTCATGTTATCGATCAGGGTGCCAAATTCATCATCATGGCGTTTATGAATGCGTTTAGATAAATCCCCACGGGCGATGCTCGCCAGCGCGCCATTCACTAAGGCTAATGGATTGAGCATGGCCTTGGAGGTGAAGAAGGAAATAAAACTCACCATAACGATAAACACGATGGCGAGCACTATCGCTAAGGTTTGCCCTTGCTCAATTGCATTGCTGGCAATGGTTTGCAGGCTGCTAAATCGGCGATCGGCTAAGGTGATTAACTTGTCTAAGGCGAGATTATTGGCGTTAAATTCTTTATCGGCATCGAGGTAATGTTGCTCGGCTTGTAGCTGCGCCTCAACCACGGCTTCTTGTGTTTTATAAAGCTCGGCAGGGGCTGCGAGTAAGGTATTGATAATCGCATATTGCTGTTCGAAGGTTTGCAGCAAGCCTAATGTATCAAGCCCATCAGTTTGTTGTTTTAAAAAGGTAAAGTTAGTGGTGAGGTTACCCAGTAAGATGCTGACATCTTGCTGGTGCGATTGGATCACCTCCAAACTTTGAGTGTGGATCAGCTCTCCCATAGTGTTGGTTAGCGTATACAACATGTCGTCGATACGCGTGCCTGTACCGACAATCTCTTCGAGCAGAGTGGGATTATCGGGGATGGACAGGGTTTCGAGATCGATCATCGCATTACTGGCGTTGGTCTTGGCATCGTTAAAGCGTTGGAAAAGTTGTTGGTATTGCTGCTTTGCTTGTTCATTGGCGAGTTTCGCACTAAACATGGCTTGGCTTTGTTGCAAATAGGCTTGGTATCTAGCCTGCGCCTCGTGCAGGGAAGTCTGCATCTTAGATTGATCTGCCACTCGCTCCGTTAACTCATTTTCGATACTTTGATATTTCTTCTGCAGCGCCGTAAACGCTTGCTGACTTTTGGTTAAGGCGGCGGTGTCTTGCTGGCTATGGGCCAAGGTGGCAAGGCGTGACATTTTTAATAGCACCAGTTGCAAGCTATTACTCTGCTTTTGCACCGGTACGGCTAAGGTTTCGATATTTTGATAGGCGGTTTGTACTTGTGAGAGTGAATAATAGAAGAAGCTGCTGCCAGCGATGAGCAGCGCGCCGATGGCACTAAAGCTAAAAATGATTTTTTGTTTTATGGTAAGCGTCAACATAGTGCGAAAACCTCTTCTAGGACTGTCCCTGTAAAATGGGTTTATTAATGATTAGATCGCTGTTTTTATTGAAATATTAATTCAAGTGTAGCAGAGTTCGTCACAAGTAAAGTGAATTTTTCTATTGAGAGTTTAGCGCTAGTTAAGGTTAACTTCTTGGTTTGATTATTTAAAAATAATCTCAACCGTATCGTAAAAAGGATTAAAAATGAAATCAGTCGTGTTGGGTGAAAAGCGTATCGTACCGACAAAAATTGTCTGCATTGGACGTAATTATGTCGACCATATCCATGAGTTGGGCAATGACATACCCGACGACATGGTGGTGTTTTTAAAGCCCAATTCGGCGATGTCGACTGTGCTACTTTCTGAGCATCAAGGCGAAGCCTTGCACTATGAAACCGAGCTGTGTTTTATGTTTCAAGATGGCCGTTTTAGCAGCGTTGCCATTGGCTTAGATCTCACTAAACGTGATTTACAAAGCAAGTTAAAAGCCAAGGGATTGCCTTGGGAGCGGGCAAAGGCCTTCGATGGGGCCGCATTATTTAGCCCCTTTGTGGCGATTGATGATGCCGAGGCGCCGCTGCATTTTACTTTGAGTATCAACGATAACTTGGTGCAAGAGGGACATATCGATTTAATGATCTACAAACCTCAGACTATTTTATCTGAGCTACAAGCCTTTATCAGTCTCGATGACGGCGATATTGTGATGACAGGCACGCCCAAGGGCGTGGGAAGTATTCCCGCTAAAAGTGTATTCAACGTCACCCTGAGCAGGGGTCTGCAAGCGAGTGCTGAGCCCTTACTCGAATGGCAATGGTTAAGTGTTTAGTGATAAATCGCTGAGTAGCTCGCATGATTGAACCTGATGACGTAAAAAAGACTGCTGTATTGCAGGTGTCAATTTGCCAGCCTCTGCAACAATTTTTGCTTGCGTTAGGGGCGAGTCAAGCTGCTGTTGAACGTTACTTACCACAGTTTAAAGCGTTGAACGTGCCGGCGGGAGAGGTGCTTCTTGGCCAAGGAAATGAGCAGTCACAGGCATATTTTGTTGTGGATGGTATAGTGCGCGCTTGCCATTATACTCAGGAGGGCACAGAGCGCTGTAAGGAGTTTTATTTCGAGGGTGAATTGTGTTTTTTGTATGTCAGTTGGCTGAAGCAAATTCCTGCTCGTTACCAATTAGAAGCTTTAAGCGCCTGTAAACTTATCCAAATGCCGTTATCCGTGTTGGATGATACTTCGCTGCAGCCTGTGCAACTAGGGTTACTTAAACAGCAATTATTGTATAAAGAACAAAAGGAAGCCTTTTTACTGCTGCACACACCTGAGCAACGTTATCTGTATTTACGCGAACATTCACCATTTTGGCTTGAGCGGTTAAGCCAAGGTCAGCTAGCTAATTATATTGGTATTACGGCAATCAGTTTGTCGCGTATGCGTCGACGACTTCAAGACTCTTTTTAACGTTTTTTGCCCCCAGTTAACTTAGGTTAATGCGCTAAAGCGCGATTTCCATGATGCTGCGCCTTAAGTTGCGCTCTCAAGTCTGTAAGGCTTGCAATCTGAGTGCGCATTATTGCTTAAAGCTAAGGGGCTTAATAAGTTGACTGCGTTTACTTTGTCTCAAATTTTGGTGGCGATAGCCATTATCTTCGATCTGATTTCGTTTCAATTTAAGGCGCGGGAGCGGATTGTCGCCTGCCTTTTTGTATCGGGTATTCTGATTTCTATTCATTTTTGTCTGTTGCAGCAATGGACTGCAGCAGGCTTAATGGGCATAGCCACAGTGCGTTATCTCACCAGCATGTTTACGACGTCAAAGGTGGCCATATGGTGTTTTTCTAGCGCAGCAGTGGCAATGAGTATCGTGACCTTCAATGGCATAACGACGGTGATCAGTTGTCTCGGCACACTGTTTCAAACCCGCGCCGCATTCTGCCAAAGGGATAAAGATCTTAGATTACTGATGATAGTCGGAACCAGTTTTTGGCTCGTTCACAATGCCTTAGTGGGATCGCCTGTGGCAGTGTTAATGGAGGTACTCTTTATTGGCAGTAATTTGGTGGGCTATTATCGACACTATTTTCGTGGGCAGCTTAAGCAACTGCCGTGATCAGTTTAAATAATCTCATTGATAATTAGAGAGATATTTACTTTATAACGGTGAATTACAGTGACTATTGTAATCGTCGCTTGGCCGTCGATGTGAAGCTAATGCCAGTGTGGGTTGGCTCTGGAATGATTAGAGTCCCGCGACGGCTTCCATATCGAGTTCAATATCTGTGCAGCCTTTAGCACAGTAAATTCCTGCGGCTTGTTCGACTTTTGCCAGCTCTGGCAATATCACTTTAAGTGTCTGTTTACAGCGAGGACATTGCACTGGCTTACCTTTAAATACCCGTTTAATGAGATTTTTCTGTTCATTAAACGAGGTCGCAGTGGTTTGATTTAACACGGCAAAGGGGCTAGTAGACGCTGTTGTCATCGGCAGGTGGATCCTTAGGTTAGGCAAAATATAATTGTGAACTTTCACTGAGAAAGCGCATTGCACTGGTACAGTGTGCTCGCGAATACTGAGATTATAGCCTGAGTTGCGCTGTTATTGAAAAGCCTCAATTTAAGAGCGTTAAGCCCATGCTTAATCCATCGACCAGCGGCATTAATCGTCAATTAACGCATCGGCCATCACATGTGATGGCCGATATTGTGCGATGAACGATTAGAGGGAGCTTTGCCAAGTCGATGGGCGAGAATAACGCGTGCCATCTTTGACTCTGGCGCGGATGTGTTTGACATCATTAAGCTTGAAAGCTTGGCGGTAGCTTAGCCAAGGTCCTGAGTCGAGTTGGTATTCCAGCTCGGCATTGGGATACAGGCTATTGAGCACTAACAGCTGATTTTCAATACGTATTCCAGGTGGCGCTATGCGGTAGAAAACTCCCGCTTTTGCTAACTTAGGCTGCACTTTATTGGCGTAAACCGCGGCGAAGGTTTGCCAATCCTGTTTGAGGACTTGCTCGGCTTGGCCATTGAGTTGGCTGGCAAAATGTTGAGTCTGTTGGCTATAGATTTTACCTTGATAATCATAGGCTAATTCCCACGGTGCCTTGTGCCATGCCCGTTCTGCAAGGGCTATCATGCGCGGGAATAGCATGTATTCTGCTTGCTCATCCGATTGCACCATTTCGCTCCAAAGATGCCCCTGCAAGCCGTAAAATCTGTGTCCCGGTTTGAGCTGGCTGTGGCTGTCGTCCGCGATAAATGGCTGATTTAAACTATTGCGCCAGCGCTCGGCATGGGCGGGCAGGTTGTCGGGCATAAAGCTAAACACCTTAAAGCTGTCTATTGCCCTTGCAGCCCAATGATTACCGCGCTCATCTGGATGGCTAACATAGGGGAAATCAAAATAGGTGACTTCCGGCGTTGAAATCACCACCTTCCAGCCTAAATTGGCTTGCTTATGGGCGATTTGATGACCGTTATCCGAAATCAGCGACCAAGCATTAGATTGCACTTGGGCGGGCATGTTTTCGGGGCGAACTTCACCCATGCCATCATTCCAACCTGCGGCAATAATCCCTTTATCCGCCAACATGTTAGCGACGCGCTCGATAAAGTAACCATTGAGCGAATGCAGTCTGGTTAACTCATCGGCTTTTTGTTGCTGCATTGCGATACACGCTGGAGAGTCGACCCAAGCGCCCGCGGTTTCATCGGCACCTATGTGGTAATGCACTAAGGGAACGCCTACGGCTTGGTGCATTTTTTTGACTTCATCAATCACAGTATCGATAAAGTGATAGGTGCTCGGCAGACACACATTGAGTGTGTTGTCGTGGTAATACTGAATCGACGAATATTGGGTTTTATCTGCAAATTCAGTCAGTAAAAACTCCTCCGCCTTAGCTTTATCTCCTTTTGCTAGGTAATGGTGATAACGCGCCTCCATGGATTTTATCGCGGCGCGGGAATGCCCAGGCATGTCCAGTGAAGGGATCACTTCGATATGGTGAGCATCAGCCAGTTGTAATATTTCTTGGTATTGCGCCACGGTTAAGTAGCCATCGACGGGATTAGCATCAGCAATTCCGCTGCCTAGTTGTGGCAATAAACAGGTTTGCTCGGTTAAATCGAAACAGCGTTTTGCGCCCACATCAGTTAGTTCAGGTAAGCCGGGTATGGCTAAACGCCAGCCTTCATCGTCGGCTAAGTGCAAATGCAGCTTATTGATTTTATAGGCGGCGAGCTGTGGAATGATGCGTTTAATAAAATCTAGCGAGTGGAAGTTACGGGCTAAATCGATGTGTAGGCCGCGAAAGGCGTAGCGAGGCTGGTCTTGGATCTCGATGGCGACCAGTTGATCGTCACTTAAACTGATCAACCCTGCGAGGCTTTGTAGACCGTAGAAGAGTCCCGCTTCACTGCCCGCTCGAATACTGATTTGCTCAGCCGTTATGGTTAACCGATAGGCTTCGTTACTTTTAATTTCACTATCATGGGCTTCAGTGCTGGCGACTTTAGGAGCTTGGGCATCGAGCTGTAATAACAGCGGCGTGCCTTTGTTCTTGGCCGAAAAGCCTAAAGAATCGAGGTAATCCAACGCCGCCTGTCGTCCCTTAAAATCTACAGTCGCAGCCGTGAGGCGATAACCTCTGGCAAGGGATAAAGGCGCCGAGTCTAGGCTTTTACTGTGAAGTGGCGTGGGGATAAGTTTGCCGCTAATGTCAGGTGCTTTGTCTGCGGCTAAGGCTTGATATTCCTCGGCTAAATACTGGCCATCGGCAAAGGGGGTTGCATCGTTTTTTGCCAGTAAGAATTGTTTTTCGGTATTAAAAGGTGCGAGGTAGGCTTGCTCGGGCAACCCCGTTTCTTTATTGCGCTGGGTTTGAGTGCTCTTTATAGGCTGCGCTTTATCACCCATAGCGACAAAGAAGTTTGGCATAAACTCGGAACGGGTGATTTGGCTACCTTGGCTATAAAACTCAATACGATAAACCTGATCGGCGACGAAGCCCTTAAAGCTGGCTTTAGGAGTGATTTTGTGTAAATCGCCATTGATATGCTCAATGCTAAAGTCACCCGCATCGACGAAATAAACGGGCGATAACTGGCTGAAATAAATTTGCCAGTCGCCGTGATTTAACTCTTCATTAGATAACTGAGTGGGCAATGTCAGCTCAATGGCGGAGCGATAGCACTGGATTTCTTTAGCGGGACAGGTTTCAAGATAACTGGCGGTTAACTGATAATTTAATTGGAGCTTATCGGCCAATTGATTCAGGGCGACATGATTTGCCTCCTGCACGGCGTTGGCGGCCTGTACTGATGGCATCGCAAGTATTGAAAGTACTGGCGCCACGGGAAGCACGGCCATTACGCCGCTGATTAAGGCCGTCTTAATCCTCTGCCACTTTATTTTCCCTTTCGTTAGTCCTTTCACTTAGCTAAGTCCTTTTGTTGTAAAAACCATTGCGCCGCGCCAATCAATTGCTGGAGCATTGTGATGTTAGTTAAAATCGCTTGATTTCTGTTGTTGTAAAAACCACTGCGCCGCGCCAATGAGTGCCGCATTGTGATGTTGGCTGGCTGAAATCGTCAAGTCCGCCAGTTGGGGGCCATAGACTAAGCTTTGCAATTTCTGTTTAAGCGCTTCAATAAAAAAGGGAAAGCTTTGGCTGACTGAGCCGCCAAGGACGATATCTTTGGGATCGTATACCAGTAAGGTTTGGGCGATCATGTGCGCCAAGTGTTCACCAAAATGTGCGAAGGCTTGCAGCGCTTGGCTGTCACCTTCACAGGCTTTTTGGTACAAATGCTCGCCACTCATGTGGTGATGAGTGGTGAAGTATTGCCCCGAGCAATAGTGCTCAATTATGCCATCGCGATAACTCAAACTGCCGATTTCACCTGCGGCGCAATGTTTACCCGAATACAACTGACCATTAAAAATCACCCCAGCGCCCACGCCTGTGCCTAAGGTAATCCCGAGCATGTCTTGATTGCGATTGAGCACAGCTTCGCCAAGGGCAAAGAGGTTAGCGTCGTTATTCACAACCACATCCATTTCAAAGGTATTTTTAAGTTGCTGGGCTAACTGCGTTGCCGTCAACGCAGGGATATTGAGCACTTCGAGTAAAGTGCCGCTGTGCATATCCACCATGCCGGGTATCCCGATGGAAATACCATAGGTTTCAGGCGTGAGATGGCTGTGGATACAGGTCACGAGGAAATCGAATAACTGTTCGAAATTGCCATCGGCGGGAACGGGATACCGCCAAGTGTCGAGTAAGGTTTTACCTTCCACCTGTGCCAACATCAGTTTAGTTCCCCCAAGGTCTAAACATAGGACGCTCATAATAGCTTGTTGCCTCTCGTGTTGGTTGTCGCCATCGGCTCGTTATTCTTTGATGCCGCTTTTGTTGAAAATAGGGTGGTGTTTTTAATCAAGGGGCGAGCCGTTAGCGCGACATAACCTATGTAAGCCATAGGGATTAACAGCACTAACATCCCGAACCGTAACTCGCCGGACAGCTCACTGATAACACCAATGATCGGCGAGATAAACGCGCCGCCGATAATGCCAGTACAGAGAATGCCGGCGAATGATCCATGATCTTGGGCGCGAGAATTGAGCGCCAGCGAGAAGATCACCGACCACATGATAGAAATGAAAAAGCCAACCAATGGGAAACAAATTAATGCTAGTTGGCTCGGTCCCCAAATCGCCACCAGAAAACAAACCAGTGAACTAAGGGAAAAACTGAGCAGCAAGATCTGACTGTCGATAAGCTTAAGTAGCAGCAAACCGAGTAGGCAGCCGAGCGTCATGTAAAACCAAAAATCGCTAACCACATTGGCGCCGACACTTAAGGTATCAAGACCATGATATTGCGACAAAAAGACTGAGATACTGTTAGCAAGCCCTTGCTCAAGTGCAACGTAGGCGGCGATAGCGAAGAAGAATTTCAAAACGGTTTTATCTTTGAAAAGGCGTAAATGGGTCTCCAGTGCACCCGCCGACTCATCTGCCAATTTATCCACTTTGGGCATCTTCACTAGGCTGGCAAAGAGCACCATGGCGAGTGCGACCACGGCAAATAACCAGTACATGGCGAGCCAACTCATGTTCTCTGGCAATAGCTGTTGCACATAGTTGGCTGATGCTGCACTGGCTTGATCTAAGGCGACAAAATGCTGGTACACCAGCGGCGCTAAGGTTGCGGCGCCGCCAAAGGCGAGTTGGGCCAGTACGGAGAAAAAGGCAAAGTGCTCAGGCCCCGCGGCTTGGCGCAGTAAGGGATTCACTGCCACCTGTAATAAGCTCATGCCAGTGCCAATACAAAACAGGCTAAACATGGCGATGCTAAAGGTAGGGAGACACACAAAAGTGACGGCGCCGATAAACGCCAGGCTAAAGGCTAAGATGATCACCCGTTTTTCACCGTACTTGTCCACCAAAATTCCCGCTGGAATCGATGTCACCCCGTAGGCGATAAAAAACGCAAAGGGAAATAACCCCGCCAACGTCAGGCCGATAGCATAACTGTCAATTAACGCAGGGAAAATCGGCCCCATACTGTTGGTCATCAAGGAAATCACAAAGAAAGTGCAGAGGACAAACAGAATGATGAGTTTGTGTTTCATGTGCTTAGCCAATTGAATTAAGTGAAATTCATTGTGGACTGACGCTCGCTATGGCGGTGATACGAATGGTGCCTCTGTCGATACTTTTCTCACATATGCAAATCCTGTTCGCGCAGATTTGGCTGATTTACATCAGGTGCAGTTAATACGGGCTGAAGATACTTATAGATACTGGCGATAGATACTGTTGATAGATACGAGTTGCAGATAGCTGCTGCGGATAGGCATAGGTAAAACCGTGTTTTAGTATCTGCTGATAAAGTGTTTACTTGTAAAATAATTACCTTTAATTAACATTGGATAGAATAGTATCGGAGTGGCGGAGTTGAGTATCACTGTAGGGCTGACTTGCTATAGACAATAGTGCGCGAGGCACAGCGATTTCGCCGAGCTGATAGGTCATGGCTGGCATTTAAAAATAAGGCCTAAGTAATTGAATAATTTAACAGGATGGAATAACGGCTAGCTTGAGTGAATGGCGTTGATCTGTAAGAGTTGATTGAAGCTAAGGTAAAGGAATGAGTAACTGGAGTTTAATGGATGAAACCTCTGTGTGAAAAAGTGATCCCCGATGAAAACAGCTCTTGGCGTTACTTTCGTTATGAATGGGACCACATGGATCTCAACTGGCATTATCACCCCGAGTTCGAAATCTGCTTAACCCTCAACAGTTATGGAATGCGTTATGTGGGCGATCATATTGCCCGCTATGGCGATTATGATTTAGTGATCATCGGCCCAGACATGCCCCACGGCTGGCAATCCGAGGCTAACCTTGATATTTCACCTGACGAGGCTTCAAAGAACGATTGTTTGAAAGGCGGCGCTTCAACTGCGGTCGGTTTGAAAGAGCCCAGTTTGAAGGGATCCGCTTCGAAAAATCGAGTGAAGGAAGTCGTGTATGTGGCACAAATTCCCGCAGCCTGGCTACACCAAATTGTGAATGAGCAGCGCGAGTTAGCATCCTTGCATTCTCTTTTGACCCATGCCAAACGGGGCGTGTTGTTTAGTGAGGAAACGGCGCGCAAGGCGCATAGCGTGTTTATCGCGATGGAGACGGCCAATCCCTTTAAACGCTATATTTTGTTATTGGAATTATTAGCGTTATTACAACAGGATAGTCAGCAAGAACTCTTGTCCAGTACCTTGTTCACCCACGGCAGTAAGCTCGACTTTACCGTGAAAAAGCTCGATAAAGTGATTGAGCATATTTATGACAATTACACTCAGGCCTTGTCGGCACAGGACTTGGCAAAGTTGGCGCACATGAGCACCAATCATTTCCATCGCTTCTTTAAAAAACGCACCGAGAAAACCTTAACTGAGTTTATCAATCAACTCAGGATCGCTAAGGCGTGCAAGTTATTACTCTCGAACCAGAGCCCGATTTCAACCATCAGCGATCAGTGTGGTTTCAATAATTTATCTAATTTCAATCGACGCTTTATTCAATTTAAAGGCGTCACGCCGAGTCGCTTTCGTCAGCGCTTTAGCAGTAAACAAAGAGCGATTTAACCCTTTACTATCACGAATACTTAGGCTGAAAATACTGCTCCACTAAGGTCTGGCAGTAGCTTATCGCCTGCGCCGTGATCTCCGTTGAAATCGGCTCAAATGGGCGCTTCAGTTTGGGGTCGCGGTAATCCATTCCCGCTAACAGTGCATACCAAGAGGGGCGAAAGTAGGCGAGTTGCTGGTCGTATTGGTAAAGCAGCAGATCAAAGTCTTCCCCTTGATACCAAGCTTGCAACAGTTGCGTCAGCCTTTGGGAAATCGCGACTTTTCTCGCTGCCACCCAATAAGCTTCGCTGCGCTGACTGGTGACATAATGGGCCTGAATGTAATCCTTTATGCCGAGCACTAACTGCATTACTGCTTGATTTAATGTTTGTCGACTTAAGGTTTCTGCCTGCTTATTTAACTGATAACGCTCGAATAATGACATAAATCTTTCAAGGGTGAACTGAGTCATCATGATGGACGTGGCTTCGAGTGGCTCGATAAAACTTTGTGCAAGCCCTATCGCCAGTACATTGTTGTGCCAAGCCTTGTCACTGACGCCGACCCGCATTTTAAGAAACCGAACTTGGGTCGACTCGGGTAAATTTATACTGTGCAACAATTCCTTGGCCGCGGCATTGGCACTGAGGTGGCGACTGCTATAAACATAGCCATTGCCAAGCCTGTGGGTGAGGGGGATTTGCCATAGCCAGCCCGCACTGAGCGCCGTGGCGCGGGTATGGTACTTGGCCTGCTGCGTTTGAGTGGAGTCCATTAATGCAGGTACAGGTACAGTGACGGCGCTGTCGTTGAGTAACTCATCGGCGAAGGATTGAAAGGGCACGCCTAGGGCTTTATGAATTAACTTAGCGCTAAAGCCGCTGGCATCGATGAAAAAGTCGGCGCTCAGTCGTTCACCATTTGCTAGGATCAGCGTCTCAATCTGCTGGTGTTGGGTGGTTGACACCTCAACCACATCAGCAATGATCTGCCTTACGCCGCGCTTACAGGCATAATCTTTTAAGTAGTTGGCAAGTTCAGTCGCATCGAAGTGATAGCCGTATTCGTTGGTGCAGGGCAGTGCTTTATTCGGCCTTGGGCTGAGATTGTGTTTGGCCAATACACCGCTGGAGAAAAATGCATCGGGTCTAACGGCATTGCCATGCCCTCGGCGTCTTGCATTGGCGTTGATAAAAAAGACTTCGGCGGGTTTTACATCCATTTGAAAATAGAAAGGGTGGAAATATTGCTGCCCGTCACCATTCCAATTGATAAAGTCGATGCCGGTTTTATAGCTGGCGTGGCATTGCTCCATCCAATCTTTTTCGCTAATGCCTAAGTTGTCCATAAAGCGTTTTAAGTGTGGCGTCGAGCCTTCGCCAACACCGATAGTGCCTATGTTGTCCGATTCCACTAAACAGAGTTCAATGGCGGCAAATACGGGGTTATTCGCGAGGGCGGCCGCGGCCATCCAGCCTGCGGTGCCGCCACCTAAGATAATGATTTTTCTGATTGCTTGTTTCACTTTCATGGCTTATCCCCGCTGCATTATCAACGCAAAAAGCCGACCCTAAGGTCGGCTATGGTGTGACTCAAGTTTAAAATTTGTAGCTGGCACCGACGAAATAACGTGAACCAAATTCGATGGTATTTTGCGTCAATCCATATTTAACATCATAGGATTGCACCACTTCATTGGTTAAGTTAACCCCTTCGAGTGAAACATCTAAGTTCTCCATCGCATGCCAAATAATCGAGGCATCGACTTGTTGATAGCTGTCGTTTAACACGTTTTGAATGTTACCCACGCCTAAGTATTCTGAACGCCAGTTATAGGCGATACGGGCGCTGAATAGATCATCTTCGTAGAAGAGTGAGCCGTTGAAGGAGTTTTCAGATACGCCTTCAATCATCTGTTCAGTGCCATCGGGGCGAGTGCTTTTACTGTCAACATAGGTGTAGTTGGTCAAGAAGCCAAAACCACTTTCAAAGTTATGCTGCAGCTGGATTTCAAGCCCAGTCACTGAGCCGCTACCGCCGTTGGCAGGGGCTGTAACTCGGCATTTATCCCACTCGGATTCTGACGCGCCGCAACCTTCGATATATTGCGTCGACTCAGTGACAAACACTACGTTATCAATATCTTTGTAGAACAAAGCCGCCGACAACATAGAAGATTCAGTGAAGTACCATTCGATGCCAAGGTCGGCTTGATTCGCCTTATAGGGGTTCAAATTTGGATTACCGCCGGTCGCAGTACCAAAGTTTTTCGCTATGGCTAAACCTGGTTTGAGGTCGCTGTAGTTGTTACGCGCCATCACGGAAGAGGCCGAAGCACGTAGGATTAAATCTTCTTGCAGATCAAAGGCGACGTTGATACTCGGTAGCCAATTATCGTAATTGACGGATTCATTGTAGGGCTTGCCATCGGCAAAACCAGTTGAGGTTTGGTCAGTGTTAACGTAACGCACGCCAAAGTTACCACGGTAGAATTCGCCGCTGAAATCCGCTTGGGCATACAGGGCCAACATATCCTCTTCGACAGTGAAGGTGTTACCGAGATCGGCGACTTCCACTAACTCGCCATTGGCGTATTTCTCGCTGATAAAGGCCCACCATTTGTCTTCATCTAACTTGGCATAGGAGTCGAGCACATTGCCGCCGCTCTGGGAATGTAGCCCAGACAGCACGCCATCGCTCCAGTTAGCGAGGTTGCCATTGGGCACGAAACCTAGGATTTCTGCGGGGTTGCGGTTGAAGGCATTACGCTCGAAATCACTGGTGTTGTACTTAATCCCGACCGCAATTTTGTTAATAAAATCATGGTCGAGTTGATATTCGAAATCGGTCTGTGCGTAGGTCACTTTATGATCTTGCACTGTGGTTTCGTAGTTGGCTTCCTGTGCATGCTTGAACTGGCTGGCATCGTTTGCATCTAAACTGGTCAGCACCACTTGGTAGGGACCCGTGGCGTCGTAACTAAAGCCGCCATCGACACTGCCTTGACCATTAGGGAAGGCGGGGTCGCCAATTTTACCGCCTTGATCTGTCGCTGGGATCCACCAAGAAGATGAACCGCCTTGGGTGCCGCCATCTGAGGTCGATTGGCCAATGACGCCGCTCACCGTAAAACTGTCCCCGACGTATTTTCCGGTCAAGTTGAGTACGTCAGATTTCATATTGACCGCGTGGCGCACCACAGGGTTATAAATAATCGACGCATACGCTGGCAGAATCGTTGCCGATGCCGTGCCGCCTTGGGCATTGTTCACTACGTTGGTGGAGCCTGAACCGCGCGCGCCAACGGTTAAGAAGTTGTGGTTTACGTGGGGGATATCGAGTTCAAAATTAAAGTAATCTAAGGTAAATTCTGTTTTTTCTGTCGGTGCAAATTGCAGTGTGACTTGGGCACTGGTCCGTTCACGTTCAGCCCTAAATGCCTGCGAGCCAATGCCCCATGCACCTACGGTAGATTCTTGATTTTGCGCGGGATCGGCAGCGAAGTATTCATAATAACCGCTGAGTGATTCCAGCACTTGGCGGCCACTGGTAATTTTTTCTACTGAATAGGCGCCTAAAATGCCAAACTTTTCGTCGTCATTTTTCCAGCTTCCGAGGAAAGAACCACTGGGGTCCGTTTCATCGTAAAGACTGCTTTGGCTCAGCTCGCCAGCCACTTGATAGGTGTGGGCATCGAGATCTAAGGGCTTGCGGGTTTTGAGATCAACAGTACCGCCCAGCGCACCTTCTTCAAGTCTCGCGGTCGGGGTTTTGTGCACTTCAACCGCACTCACTTGCTCTGCCGACAACAATTCCATATTGAAGGTCCGCGTGGCGGGACCCAAGTCATACCAAGAAGTGCTGGCAACGGTTTGACCGTTCAGCAAAATACGACTCTGTTCAGGCGCTGTACCACGAATGGTGACCCCGCTCACTTCACCGTATTGTCTATCGACCGTCACCCCAGAAATGCGCTGCAGCGCATCACCAATGTTTTTATCGGGAAACTTACCGATATCTTCCGAGGTGATAGCATCGACCGTGGAGTCGGCGAAGCGTTTGGTATTCATTGAGGCTTCAATCGAGCGACGTATGCCGCGTACTTGGATTACCTCAATATTTTCTGCAGTTGCCTCTTGTTGCTCCGCCGCGACTGCGGTTGAGCTCATCCCGAACAAGGCGTTAGCGATACATAATGCGAGCAAAGAGCTCTTAAATAGTTGACCTTCTGACATGTTATTGCATCCCTGTAGTGCTTTTATGTTGTTTTTTTCTCCAGTTAACTTACCTGTTATCGAATTGTTGATGCGGTACTTTTCACACTAGGATTGGTATTTTTCTATTGTGTTTAACGCGAGGGCGGCGGTGATTTCAACTTGAGTGGTGATGGGAGATTTATCAACTTAGCGTAGAAAAGTATGGCTTGTTGCTAGGATGGTATAACTAACGCTGGCTAGATTACTCACTATAGATAAGCCGAGCGAATGAGTGCGAGACTGTGTGCGAATTGAGATGCATGGGCGTTAACTCATTGCTTTTTAATCATTAGCCTCAAACATTATCTATAGGATGAGATCATGAAACTGAAATCGATAGCCGCCGCAGTTGGACTCTGTTTAGCGAGCGTAAGTCCTGCCCACGCCAGCGATAAAACCATTTACCTCACCTTTGATGATGGTCCAATTGACGCGACTTTAGGGGTATTGGATGCGCTAAAGGATGCCAATATAAAGGCGACGTTCTTTATCAATGCTTTTCATATGTATGGCGAAGGGGATGAAAACGAAGCGTTGGCGGCTGTCGCCCTACAACGTTTGCTAGACGATGGTCATATTCTGGCAAACCACAGTTACGATCATATGCTGCATAACTGCACCGATGGTGTGCAGTCGGGGGCGGTTTATTGCAATCAAGTGGGCCTCTGGCCAGTTAAATCCTATCAAGATGCGGCTACCGACTTTACCTACTTTGTGACGAACACAGCAAAAGTGGTTGAACTTATCCCTAATGCCGCCAGTTATCCCAACAACAAGATGACTAAGTTGGCGCGTTTGCCCTATACCAATGGCTGGCGAGTGAGCAGTAAACTCCAAGGCGACGGCTTGTGTGCCACCTCTGATACTGTGCCGCCTTGGGACCCCGCTTTTGCTTGTACCGCTGAAACCTCTACCAACAGCTCGCAAGTTGCGGTGCAAATTCAAAACATGCTCGCCGAGAGTGACTATAAAATATTTGGTTGGGACTTTGATTGGGGGCCAGAGGATTGGGGCGTGGCTTTTCCAGCCGAATCTATGGCCGATGGGGTTGAGCTGGTGGATAAAATCAATCAAGTGATCAACACCTGTGCGGGCACCACAATGAACCCTCTTAACAGTCGCACGCAGAACTTAGACTGTAGCGATGGTTTGCACGACGGTAAAGTGGTGATCTTGACCCACGACTTCCTGTTTGAGAATGCTCACCGTGGTCAAGGTGCGACCATCAACTTGCCTAAAATTAAACGCTTTGTGGAAGAGGCGCAGCGCCAAGGATACCGTTTCGACACGCTAGATAACTATGCCCCCGCTTGGCAGGATCAGCATGATTATCAGCAGCCTGATTTTGTCTCGTATCAAGATAAAATCTATTCCTTAGTACAAGCCCATTTCTCCCAAAGTAATTGGCAACCGAACCAAACCCCAGCCTTGTGGAAAAACGAGAAGTAGCTAAGTCTTGGGCTGAGTATTTACTCGGCCCATTATATTGGCCGAGTAAAGGGTATGTTGCTGAACTTAGCCTGACAAAACTCAAAATAGCGTCACTTTTTTACACTTTACCCACTCCGCTTTAACTCAGTATCTGTAATACTGCTCCGACATTGATTTGAAGTTGATCAGTGTTAGAAAAGCAGCGCACAAAGCGCGCGATTGGGGAGAGAAAATGAGTACGTTTGTAAAGTTAACCCTAGCGGGCACCTTAGTGATATTCGCCATACTTGCCGCGGGTATTTACCGTTTCAACATGACCAATGATGATATTTATATGGTGATGGAAGATGGTAAGGTCATGCAATACGACGAGGCTATGGCACAGGAAAAAGCGCAGGCACAGGCCAATGAGGTCGAAGTGGTGACACCGCTTGAGGTTAAGCCGGTGGCGAATGCGTCGGAAGTGATGCTTAAACTCTTTAGCTTAAATACCGCTAACCCGTTTGAAATTACCCTACCAGAGGGCGGTAAATCGGTTGCCTTGACCCATTTTATTAAGATCAAGCAAACGGAATTTGCGATGGGCGATTATCAAGATGGCGAGGTAAAAGGCCGAGTATTACTGGATTATTTGCGCATTACGCCGTTAAATTTCGATCCCGCTTTAGAGCCTGATACCCAGAGTAACGCGCCAATTCAAGATGATCCTAAAATGCAGACTATGCCCTTTGTGGCACCGTTTATTGTGACGACTCAAGGTTCGGGGGCATTTTGGTATCTTGGCTTGTTTAGCCTCGATTTTGAACACAATAATTTGAAGCATTTAGGCAGCGTCGTGCTAGGCGATCGCATTGAGGTGGACAGTATTGAACCTGTTTATCCCTTCGAAGCTCCATTCAAAATTGCCGTGACTTATCGCGATAGAGCGCCTGACCAACCTATGTCTGAAAGCCCTGAAATCGTCAAAACCTTAGAGGTGACAGTCAGTGAAACTGGCATCACTAACATAACTCAGTAGTGAGTAGTCGTGCGCAACGGGTCGGGAGTAAATGCATTATGGATCTGCGCAGGCTTGTGCTAAGTTATTTTTCGTTCCGTGTGTGATGCTTGCCGCAGCGGCAAGCATTCTCGGGTAGATAGACTTGGCATAAGGTTTTGACAAGGAGAGTGTCATGCAAGTTAGCAAAATCACTGGGAAATTTGATGTTAAGCTCACCCCAGATAGCCCCTATGCGACAGGGGTTGGCGGCGTGACGTTAGGGCGTATGGCCTTAGATAAAACCTTTTATGGTGAGCTTGAGGGCCGCAGTCAAGGTGAAATGCTCAGTGCGATGACGTCAGTCAAAGGCTCGGCTGGCTATGTGGCGATTGAACAAGTGGTTGGCAATGTATGCGGTAAGCAGGGCAGTTTCGTGCTGCAACATTTTGGCATTATGACCGATGGGCAAAACCGTTTGATCTTAGAAGTGGTTCCCCATTCTGGCGCGGGCGAGTTGCAGGGCTTAACGGGCACTATGGCCATCAGTATCGAAAATGGTCAGCATTTTTATGAGTTCCAGTTTGGCTTTGAAGCCAGCGCTGAGCCCACATTTTAGCGCAGCTTTTATTTTCCCACTTCGATTTTTGTTTTCGCAATTTAGTCTTCCTTAGTCGAGATAGAAAACCTAGCTTGATTAAATCTGATAATAGACATAAAAAAACCAGCCTAGGCTGGTTTTTTGTGACGCTTTGTTATGACTCACTTTTATAACCAATTAGATCAAATCGTTGAGTCAAGACTAACTGCTAGCATTAAGACATGTTTTTTACGACTTTGATTTTATCGACAACCTTTTTCACGTCGTCGGTATTCTCAGCAATTTTCAGCGCTAACTGACGTTCGGCATCGCTAGCAACTTCACCTTTTAAGGTGACGATACCATTGGCGACATCCACATTAATCTGGGTGCCAGAAACATCGGTTGAAAACAGTAAACGGGTTTTGACGACTGTGGCAACCTTAGAATCGGTCAACGACGCGACAACGTCACTGGTGCCTTCTTTCTCATTCATTACAGTGAGTTGGTTATCGACATCTTTTACCCCGTCTAAACTTTTGATCAGTTCAGAGGCGAGGGCTTTATCGACACTGCTTTCCACTTTACCTGTTAATGTGACGTTTCCGTCTTTCACATCGGTGATAATGTCAAAGGAATTGAGGTTAGTGTTGAGCAGTAAAGTGGTTTCAGCTTTACCATCGATCCACGCATCCTTTGCCCCGTCCTTCCAATCTTGAGCTGCGGCGACATTTAAACTGATTGAACCGACAAGTAAGGTCGCTAGTACTGATGCTGTTGTGGTTTTCATAATCATATCCTCCGTTGTTTTCTCGATGTTAGATATTGCGTGAATCGTGCCAGCTTTATTAAGTCATTGACTTAAATGATTTTAGTTGATGATTTCGATATTTTCATGTCTCAGCGATTTCCCCTAAGTCGGTCTTTTTTACCGACAAAATGTAATTTTTGCTGGTAAGCAAAGCCATCTTTAGAGCATAAAAAAACCGCACGAATAAGTGCGGTTGAGTGTGTAAGGTTTCGCGTATGCAGTAGCAAGCCGTATTAGTACAGAGACATCATATTGATGTGCACTGATGCTAACAGCTACAAGGATTAACTGGGGTTGAGTGAACTCATACCATCGCAACTGATTTGCAACCAAGCGGCACCTTCTGCGAGCTGATTGGCAAGCTGTGGCTGATGTGCTTGCCTTACCGCTTGTTTCATCTGGATTAACACTTGTTGTTCAATGGCGACAAGTGCGGCCATCGCTTGTGCCATATGGCATTGTTGCAGCAATTTGGTCACTTGAGTATAAGTCACTGGTATTGCATGACTTAGACCATGAATAGGCTCACCAGTTAGAGGGCGCAGCTGTTCAAAACGCGTCAACATTCGTTGGTGGATATTCGCTTTGGTCGAAAAAATACGCTTAAGGTTATAGTCTTCGACGTACGTCATTGCCTGATTGTAGAATGTTAGCCCTTCTTGATTGAGCTTTATTATTTCATCAATCAAACTGATATCGGCGCGGATATCAGTCTGATGTTGCACAACATTAGACTTCATGAATGCCTCCAAATGCCAGTGTTCGGCACAGTCCTGTTTAACGGTTTGGCTTAACTAATTGCGTTTCGTTCAGCTACCATGCATATTTTGTTCTCATTTCTAATGGTATGTTAACAGGCTGATTTTTAGGCTGATATTCTCGGTTACTTGCGCCATCCTCTTAGAATATCGGCAACTATTACCGTTGCTGTTGTTAAAATTTCACGACTGACATACAGTAGCCCTTCATACACAGGGAGTGGGATAGCATGGCTCGATTGACACTTTTTTATCACCTGCAGGATGTAAACGCCGAGCAAGCTATCATTGAACTCGCCGGCGCAGCCGACTTTAATAAGCTACGCAGTGTCGATGATTTACCTTGGATAGAGCAGCTTGAGGCGAACCACATTGATGTTGCCATCATTGAGCTGTCTAGCCTTAGCCGTGAGGATTATCTTGGGCTGCTGGACAATACGGCCTTGTCTAATATCGAGTTTATATTTCTCTCCGACGGTCAGCCGAACCCCAATCTTGATCAGTTAATGTCGAATTTTGCCTGTTATCATTTTCGTAAACCCTACGATATGACGTTGATCAGTGACATCTTCGCCGATTTTGCCCAGTATTTAGTCTCATCACCAATCCGGCCTCGGCCTTTTTCCAGCGAGCTAGACCAATATGGTTTGCTTGTCGGTTCCTCTGCAGCTATGCACAAGCTGTATCGTACGATACGTCGCGTTTCTGCGACCGACAGTAATGTGCTGATTATTGGTGAGAGTGGCGCAGGGAAAGAGCTCGTTGCCAATACCATACATCTTGCCAGCCCGAGATTGAACGAGCCTTTTATTGCAATTAACTGCGGTGCATTAAGCCCTGAGTTGGTCGATAGTGAGCTGTTTGGTCATGTCAAAGGCGCTTTCACTGGTGCGAATCGCGATCACAAAGGCGTATTTGAGCAGGCAGAAGGTGGAACCTTATTTCTTGATGAAGTCACCGAAATGCCGATTGAGCATCAAGTGAAGTTACTCAGAGTGCTTGAAAATAGCGAATATCGTCCCGTTGGCGGTGCCAAAGTGCAGCATGCCAATGTGCGGATTGTGGCGGCAACTAATCGTGATCCCATAGTGGCGATTGAGGCAGGGCAATTTCGCGAAGATTTGTATTTCCGTTTGGCCCAGTTCCCTATCCGCGTTCCGCCACTAAGGGAACGTGGCGATGATATTCTCGGGCTAGCGCAGCATTTTCTTGCCTATCGTAACGTGGCAGAAAAGCAGAATAAAAGCCTCGCTGACGACAGTGCGCAGATGATCGCTGCGTACCCTTGGTCGGGTAATGTGCGTGAATTAAAGCATGCCATTGAGCGAGCCTATATTCTGGCAGACCAAGAGATTTTACCCAGTCACTTACAACTGCCACAGGCGAGTGAAATGGGGGCATCTTGCGATGACCAAGTCGTTATCCCGCAGGGCATGCGTTTAGATGACTTAGAAAAAATCGCCATTTATCAAGCATTAGAAACGACTCAAGGCAATAAAACCGACACTGCCGAGCAACTGGGGATCAGTGTAAAAACCCTCTACAACAAGCTCAGCAAGTACGAGCAACAAGTCGAAGCGGGTGAGCCGACGGCGGAATAGTGCTGATTATCAAATTAATATTGAAACAGAACCGATTTTTACACTATTTTTTTTGTAAATAATAACTCCTATTCTACAGCCCTTAAACAGAAAAGCGGAGATAGAATATGAAACACTTATTTACTACAGCATTATGGCTTTCTTTGACTGCCAGTAGTTTTGTAAACGCTACCCCAGCGGTAGGAAGTCTTGAAACAGTCGCTGAATTGCCAATACGACCTGGCAATGTCAGCGTCACTGCACAAGGTCGGATTTTTGCCACGGTACATCCACTTGATACGCCGTCAGGTATACAACTGATTGAAGTTAATCGTGAAACCAATGCTTACAAAGCTTGGCCTTCAATGGATTTGCAGAAAGCTTCGACTGCCAATATGACTCAATTTGATACCTTATTAGGGATTGCTCAGGACAAAGCTGGACACCTCTGGACCGCAGATATGGGGTTAGAATTAGGTCAGACGAGGATTTGGGGATTCAACATTAAGGATGGCAGTCTATATAAACAAATTGTCCTACCACAAGCACTCGCGCCCAAAGGCAGCTTTATGCAGGATCTGGTTGTCGATTCACAAAAAGGCTGGATTTATTTAGCCGATATCGCCAACCCAGGCCTCTTAGCAGTGCGTATCGACGATGGTCATACCGTACGTTTTTCAGGTCATAGCTCGCTGCAGGCCGAAGCGGATGCAGTAATGAACATAGATAACAAAACAACATTGTTTAATGGCAAGGTTGCTAGTGTCGCGGTCAATCCCATCAGTTTATCTGCCGATGGAAGTACACTCTATTATGGTGCAATGAATGGCACTCACTGGTATCAGTTATCGACTGCGGCTTTACAAACAGGCAATAATGATAAAATTATCGCGACTGTAAAATTAGTCGGAGCTAAGCCAGTGTCAGATGGCGCTGCAACATCCAAACAAGGTAATCATTACTTCACCAATTTGAACCACAATGCCATATCTATGCTAGATAACAAAGGTACGCTATCAACAGTGGTCAGTTCTCCATTGCTGGATTTTCCCGATAGTGTGCAATTTGGTGAAACGGGCTGGTTATATATTTCAGTGAATCAATTGCATAAAGCAAAAGCCTTTAATGGCGAAGCTGAAACAGCCAAACCACCTTTTCGCATCATGCGACTCTGGACCGGTGAGGATACCGCTGCGGGTCAATAACACCTTAGCTGCAACTGCAAAGTTGCAGCTTTTCGTTGCAATATGAGCGATATCGCAACGGTTATTTACATGGATGTCAGTCGTTGGTTTAACTCGAAAGGATCTAAAAATAAGTTAGGTGTTGATTGTGTAAACTATCAATGCCTCATATTGTTACTAGCACAGGTCAATTTGGGATGGTGAGATAATTTTTGGAACAAGGAACAAGTTCAGTGACACTTAATCAACCTCCTAAGAGTGCGCTTTATCTCAAGGCGTTGAGTACCCAGTACCGACCTATACTGTGGTTTTTTGCCATTGCCTTGTTAGTGCTTGGATTGCTTTGTGCGAGGGCGGCCTGGTTACAACCCGAGCCCGTGTTACGGCTTGTGCTTGGTTGGGTGGCATTTTTTCTGTTGTTCCCTGTACTGCCGCTAGCGTTAGTTCGGCAACAATCTTGGTTAGATACCGAGCGACAGCAATTGTGGCTCGGTAAAGGTGTCTTCAATGGGAAGTTGCCTGGATTGTGGCGTTGGCGCGCCTATGCCTTTTCAGATATTAATGCTGTGCAACTCTATCTGCTACAAACAACCCATTGGCACCAGCTCGACCGTAACCGCCAAGCGGAAGATACGGTAGATCACTATCTCGCTTATTTACAAGTGCAGCAGCCTAAAGGGAGTCAACTGAAATTGGCTAACAGCACTGACAAGCAGGAATTACAGCAAGTTTTGCAGCAATGCGCGCAAGCGATAGGCTGTAAGTTTCAGGATTTTAGCAATAGTCCTCAAAAATCCCACCCCAAAGTGAGTGAATTTAATTTTATGCGAGTGCTTATTGCGCTTGTTGTTTTTATCTTAATAAACATCGCGATAGTGTCATTTATATGATTTTTGGGTCGATAGCATTTTCAGTCGATTCTTGATAAGGCACAAATACCTTGAGAGATGCGGGTTGAACTTCAATGGTGAGATCCGCGGGCTCAAAAATTTCGCCATCAATCACATATTTACACTTGGGCTCACTGCTAATACGCACTTTTTTTGCGTGGGCGTGGTGAACCTTGGTTGTGCTAGATGGCACGTTCGGTGGCTTTGACTGTGTGTCTTTATTGCCTTCTTTTCCCCATCCTGCAATGGCTAATTCGGCTAGGCTAAGGAGCTTGTCTGTCGGCTCTCTGCCGGCATCTAGCCAGGTAATATCGAGTAGGCCATCTGTCATATTAGGCTCGCCATCGCCCTGCGCTAATACGCTGGTAAACGGCGCGGGATTGGCAACAATAAGGCTATGGGTGGTCAATGTTGTGGGCTCGGCATCATCTAAGCTGAGCTGTATGGTTAAAGTGATATCGGCATTCACGGCGCGCCATAAGCCATCGAGGTAGGCAAACTGGCCGAGGGCATTTTTACGTTCACGGCTCGCAGATTCAATCATCTGCTGCTCAAAACCAATCCCCACAAGTAACAAGACTAATTGTTGATTACAACGAGCCGTATCTATGGCTTGATGATGTCCTTGGATAATATTGTCCAGCGCTTGAGAGACAGGAATAAGCTTACTGCCTAAACCAAATAGCGCGTGGCTGAGAGCGTTAGTGGTACCTAAAGGAATGATCCCTAAGGCGATGTCGGTGTTCACTATTTCCGATGCCACCTCTGTCACTGTGCCATCGCCACCACAGGCAATAATGATATCGGCGCCGCTACTACGGGCTTTTTTGGCGAAGGTATTTGCGCTGATATTTTCGCTGGTGAGCTTTAACGTTAGGTCAAAATAGGCTTTTAGTTCGTCTTGGATTTGCTCGCCATATTGTTGCCATTTGCCGCCGCCAGAGACAGGGTTAGCGATAATCCACGCCACTTTGTGGATGTTGATTTTGCCTTGCTTAAGCATGTGTTCAAGGGCGCGTAATTGCCATTTGTTTAAGCCCGCGGTTTTGCGAACTTGCTTTATTTGTTGCAGTACTTCGGCGAAGTTGCGCTGTTTATCTTTACAGACTAAATAGGCGGCGAGTACCAGTACTGAGCGGCCGCGCCCCATAGCACAGTGGATCAGCACCTGTTTATTGGCGCGCACTTGGCGATGCAACCAGTTAACGGCTTGATTGAGCTGGGCACTGGTCGGCACGCTATGGTCGAGGATGGGAATGTTCAAATACTCGATATGATCTTCAAACTGCGACCAATCTAAGCCATCAAACTCGGCGGTCACATCAAGAATGGCGGTAATCTTATTGGCTTTGATTTTCTGCAGATCCGCAGAAAATAATCGGCAGCCGAGATACAACTGCTCATCTATCTTTTGCATCGACGGCACAGAGTCGCGTTTTCTGGCCCAATGATTATACAGCCGACAGCCCAATAAAAACGGAATAAAGCCCCAGCGAATATACCAAGGGATAGTGCCATCTTGGCGCTTTCTAAAAATGCTGGCGAGATTAAACCAGTAGGCTGAACCGACTAAAAATAGCGACAGGCTTGTCCAAGCCCAAATAAAGGTGAGCAGGGGAGACGTACCCGTTACTGCAAAATAGGCGAGTAACACGGCACCCATAAAGTAGAAATATTTGATGTGGATTTTGCTTAGCATACGCGCCCTCCAATGCTGTATTTTTGATTTAACCGCTGCATGTTGAACGGCTGACTGAATCGGTGAATCGCGTTGTTAACATTAGATCAAAAGGGTGGCAGTAGATATGTCTATTGCCACCCTCAAGTTAGGTTAAAGGTCAGATTAGCACTTAGTATCTTTAGCCTTAACGCCTTCTTTCACTTCTTCACAGGCATCTTCAATGGCATTACCTGCATCAGTCATCACTTCATCAATTTTTTCGCCGGCATCTTCGGCTTTGTTATCGCTACAGGCGGTTAAACCTAAAGCGAGCAATAATGCCAGTGAGGCGCTTGTCATCAGAGTAAATGGTTTCATATACATCTCCTTTCTAAAAAATAATTAAAGTCGCGGTGACTTGCCCTTGAGGGCATTAATCAGCAGTGAAATCACGAGTAACACAATAAATAAGAAGAAAATAATTTTTGCGATACCTGCTGCGCCTGCTATTCCAGTAAATCCTAATAGTCCAGCAACAATGGCAACAACCAGAAATACTAATGTCCAACCTAACATATCAACCTCCTCGCTTAGTATTAATCCTTCTTATGACCGAGTGTGTCATTTGTAAGGTACGGCTAATGGTGAATTAGATATTGCGAACTTAATGCCAACTTTACATATTTTAATTAGTTTATTGATTTTTAAATGAAATTTCATTGGTTGATTTTAAGTTGGCGTGAATGTACTAAACGTAGTACAGGCAATTTTTACCTAAGCTTCGGTAAGAGTTTCAGTCAGAAAATAGAGGAGCACAGCATAAAAAAGCCGATACCATTTGAGTATCGGCTTAGATGAAGACGTCGATAGCAAGGCCGAGAAAGAGACAATACTTTGCGGTAAGCTGCCAGCACTTGCGCATTAACTATCATCGCCAGCAGCTTCACAGGGTCCTATTAAGCAGCATTTGTATGATATCTGTTAGACAGTACGGCAATGACGGCACAGCAAATACCATAGAACGCACCAAGACCTCCATAATATATTCCTGCTTCACCCGACGTAATATGCCCTGAGGCAAAAGATATAGATATTCCAATATATGCGCTTAAAAGACCCAGGGTGGCACCCGCTAACCCAAACTTACGACCACGATGAATGGATGCCAAAGTGCCAGCTGCGGTGGTATTAATATCTAGATTGCTTACGTTAATATCAAAAGCTGCCGCTAACGCTCTTTTTGATTCTAAAGAACTTGTGCCTTCGCTTTCTATTCTCTGAATAGTACGAATGCTCAGTCCTGAGATTGTGGCAAGTTGATCTTGTGACCAAGAACGTTCGTTTCGAAGCTTCTTAACTAAGTCTTTGTTTATCATCTGTTCCATTTTCTAGTTCCTAATAATGATTGCTAGAGGCTAATCATCATCCGAAACTCTTGATTTTAGTTATGACAACCTTACGTCAAAGTTACGACAGTGGCCCGCCAAGTTGTTTAACGCCGCCAACAGCGAGCAAATGTTAAGTTTGAAAGACGCAATGCTAGGCCTTGTTAAGTGTTCACCTCATAACCAAACCGAACCCCGCTTGATTAATGATATCTGTGCATTGTGATATGAACCACATTGCAGAAGCAGTAGGCTCATACTTGCATAGAATATTAATTTTAAATTCTTTACCCTTTGAATCTGGATTGGTTTCAAATATTTCACCAGACTCCAAGAAAGCCAAGTCGGTATTAATCTTTTCCTGTGTAGAAATAGATGCCCGTCATCCCATTCCAAATGATCTGAGAGGGTTAGCACCACGACACCTTCTTGATCTATTCCAATGGAGTCAACTGAACCTTGACCTTCTATGCTCATAGATATTTTACACTTATATAATGCGCATAATCTTACCTTCAATTACTTGGCGAGGTGACTCGCAAATTAATGATTTATAAGGAGCTTTGCACGATAGTAAATATCATTCTGGGTAGAAAGTATGCATCTGTATTACTACGTATTTTGTTTGGCGAATTGTTTATAAGATATTGAATATTAAGACTTGATTGAAAGTATTATTTGAAATAATGCACAAAACGATACTTTTGAATGACAAAAAACTTTATTCACAAATCATGTGGTATGTAGATTTTTGGGGAAGGGATATGTCCTATCAAAGTTTGCCTCGCAGCCCATTCTTAAATTAGGCAGCATGTATTCGATTGGTTGCAGGCGTGCATTGTCGCGGCAGTGGCCATCGGAAAAGGGACTTTTCCGTTGAGCCCCCAAGGATGGGTTTACGGCGTACCACTGGAGCGCCAGTGCTTAGCAGCATTGGCACAAACAGAGCCAATAACTCAAGGGATTAGATTGGTAATAAGGTCGGCGGCTTCGATTTAACGAGGTAGTGAAGAAGACTGCATCAAGTAGGGAGTTGAGTCCCTACTTGATGTCTCGATAGTCCGTTAGGGGTTAAAAACGATTTAGCGGTTTCCAGCGTTGCAGGCTAACTGGAATGCTAACCCCTTGGGATAACAGCAAGTTAATGCGGGATTGATACGCCGCGCCCACCATTAAATGTTTGGCTAAATCGACCGCATTACGGGCTTTATAGTCATCTAAATAACTGCCTTTTGCCCACGCATTAAATGCCCCGAGCGCAGGGCCTGCCCAAATTTGGTAATCCATTTCGCGGCCGATTTCACCTGTGTTTGACCAGCGGCTCGACAGACCCAAATACCAGCGGAAAATCAGCGCCATCTTACGTTTGGGGTTATCCAGTGCACGCTCGATTTGCTTAGGGTCACGTTCGTTAAAGTGGGCGACTGTGCCCGCCCAAATGTCATCGAGTGATGCGCGAAACACTTGCTCTTCGAGCTTTTTACGCTCGTCCGCGGGGATGGCATCAATTGAATCGTAACGGGTATAAATTTCATAAAGCTTATTGGCGCGCATTGGAAACAGAGTACCGCGCTTAACTACTTGTAATTTCACGCCCATTTCGAACATATCGGCGGCAGGCGCCATAGTTACATCGGCCATTTCTGTGGTGGCGAGTAACTTACGGGTGTGTTCGCTCGCGCCCGCTTCGACGCAAGCTTGGTTGATAGAACCTGTGACGATGAATGCCGCGCCCATGTTGAAGGTGGCTAATGCTGCATCGGGTGTGCCGACACCGCCGCCTGCGCCCACACGGATGGGCGTTTTATATTGATACTTAGCTTGGATTTCATCTTTGAGCGCCAAAATCGTCGGCAATAGCGTGACCAATGGACGATTGTCGGTATGGCCGCCAGAATCGGCTTCGGCTGTGATGTCGTCTGCCATTGGCACAAGTTGCGCCATCGCCATTTGGTCTTGGCTGATAAGACCATCACTCACTAATTGCTGGAGGATTTTGGCAGGCGCTGGCTCCATAAACTTAGTCGCGACTTCGGTGCGGCTGATTTTTGCTATGACTTTATTGCCAATGACTATCTCGCCATGTTCGTCGCGGCTCAACCCCGCTGCACGGTAATAGACGATTTGCGGTGTTAAACCTAAAAATGCTGAGGCTTCGACCGTGCGCACTTTATGTTTTAAAAACAGCTCAACGCTGCCGCGCTCTAATGCGGGCTCGCTTGGGCTGTGAATTAAGTTAAAGGCGTAGGGGCCATTGGGCAGCGCTGCTTGAATGCGGGTAATGGCTGCTTCAACGCGCGATGGAATTAACCCCGCCGCGCCAAATGAGCACAAAATGCCCGCTTGGCCTAGGGCGATAACCAGTTCTTCCGAGGCAATACCGTTTGCCATAGCGCCGGCGTAGTAAGCGTATTTGACACCGTGGACGCGGCGAAAATTACTGTCGCCTAAACTTTGGGTGCCAAGGGCAGGGGCAAAGGCGCTGACAGGATGTGAGCCCAATGGCGCTTGGCTGTCACTGGTGGTCACTTCGGCCGTTTGCGCTATGCCTAAGCCTTTTTCGCTGTGATTCACTAAGTAGCAGGCTTGGCTTAAGTCTTTGAGTTTTTTGCCTAATGAGTCGATATCAAAGCTCAGCTCTGCATCGTTGACTTGCCACGGCCAAGGGCTGAGTTTTTCGTTATTACTATTGAATTGATCTAGAGTATGGCTAGTCATCTTGGGTCTCGTTTTTAATGCTGCTGCGTTGCTATTACTTGAGTAAAAAGTTCGGGTGTAAAAAGCCAACGCAGCGGCAGGATTATTTTTAAGTGATTCAATAAATAGAATTTACCGCATTAAGCTTCTTCAATACAGATGGCGATATCTTTGACTTCATAAATCCGCAGGCCATCTTTACTCAAGTTGGCATCGCCCATAATGATGCGTTTGCCATTATCGTCAGTCACGCTGGTAATGTGTACATCCAGCGACATCTGCTTGTTTAATGGGTTGATTTGGCCGCGATACTTCCATTTGATATCCGATAATATCTGGCCGAATTTTGGACTCTTAAAGCCAGCGCCAAGGTCTTGGTCAATCGCATAGGTTTGCATCAGCTCGATAATCGCTTCAACCCCTAATGAGCCTGGCATTACCGGATCTTGATGGAAGTGGAATTGGAAGAACCAATCACTCGGGTCAATGGTGCGCTCGGCGTACAAATAGCCAAGGCCCGCTTTACCGCCGGCTTTCACTATTTCAGCCTTGTCGATAAAGTTAAGTTGACCGCCCGCTAAACGGTAATGTGGCTGACCTTTTGGTGCGTTAAAGCTGCGATGTTGTTTATCTAACAGATTGATTTGGCTATCGGCGGCTATACCATTTTGCACATGCCAAGGCTGAGTGATCTTGCCGTTGTCTATGCCGAGTTGGTTTTTGAGCGCATCGCCCTTGAAGTAACCAAATACCGCTTTACCTTGGTAGAAAGGCTCGCCATCGCAGCTTAACTCGAAGCTGAAATTCTGGATGATGTTGCTGCCGGCAATCACAGTCGATAACAAACGTGAGTCGTTTACGATTGTTTTACCGCGTAAATCCACATGGCGCAGCAGCTTACCGCTACCGTCCAAGTTGCGGAAAAACAGTTCTTGGCCGGGGAAGCCCAAGGTGGTGCCCATATAGCCTGAGATAAAGCCGTTTGGCTGCAGTGATATTTCCATCAGCACAGAATAGGGCATCACGGCGTGATGGCTGTTTTTATCGTAATACCAAGCATTTGCAGGCACTTCGTATTCGGCGATACACGAAGAAGGCTTTTTCAGCTCGCCGCGTTTGCCTTCAATCGCAATGACGCGAGTCGTGAGCTGTAAATCACCGCAAGGCGTGCGCGGTGGAATAAGGCCGCGATAGATGCTGAAATCAGGGCCGAAGCAGTTTTCGATATCGCCAGTGGCAAATTCGAACATGTGATACGGCGTGAACGGCAGGGTATCGGGCACACGGTTGGCGTACTTTAAATCCGCTGGTGCAATCGGCGCAGGTACATGCTTTAGCGGCACTACGCCTTTGTTGGTTGGCGCAGTTAAATCTGGCAGCTGCGCCATCAACGGCGCGGCGAACGATGCGGGTGTTGTCGAAACCAGCGGCGCAGCCGAAGCAGCGTTTTTGGCAGCATTTTTAGTCGTATTATCAGCTATGCTGGCATCATTATCCGCGAGGTAGCGGGTGCATTCGGCTTCTTCTTTGATCATCACCCCAAGGTTTTGGAAATCCACCACCACTTTGCCGTTGAGCAAAATATCGATATTTGCCTTAGCATAGGGGCGCGGGCTCATACCGATTTCAGTGATTTCCATACGATAGGTGAGCAGGCCAGATTGCGGCAACACTTGACCGCGACAGCGCACTTTTTGTGATGCGTTTTCTAGCGGCTGGAAGCGCCCGTCTTTTACACCTAGGTGCATTCCAATATGCAGCATAAAGAATTGCAGTAATTGACCACAGCCTTCGGCCATTAACGACCCCGCCATCACTTGGTCGCCCTTGAAATGACATGGGAAATACCAATGATCAGCTTCGAGCTGCTTATGACCTTGAACTGAGCCTAAGCCCCACGCGCCGCCATACACCTCAAGATGGCTGACTTGTTCAATCATCAGGAATTTTTCGGATGCAAAACATAAAGAGGGCTGCAAACCATATTGGGCTCGATGCGCCGCGTGTGCGCCGCCAAAACAGCCACCGATATCGGCGCCGAGCAGTTTATGGATTTGGCTGTAATCAAATTGGTTTTGCGCGCAGTTCAGTAACGGATTAAAGCGCGGCTTATTCGGATTGTTCAAGGCGAGGTTGCGCGCCTTGATTTCGGCTTCGGTGTGAATAACGCCTTTACCGTCGGCCAGTTCCTTGTCGGTGAAGAAGCCGGCGCAGCCGCCATCCATTTTCAAAATCAGCTTGTCGCCCACAAAACATTCGTAAGAGAAGAAGAACAACAAGGTATCGCCATTGCGGGCAAAGTGATTGATGGAAATGTCGTAGCGCAGGGTGTCGCCACCGCGCGGTAAGTCGCCAAGGAAGGTCAGGGTGCAATCGAGCAGGCGATAAACGCGCTCGCCCTTGTTTTCAAAGTCGATACCTAAGTAGCTGATCAGCATCAAGTCACATTGACCCGATTCAACTGCCACGGCCCACGGAATTTGACCATCGACCAAATACGGCGCGTCCACAGGAATATCGTATTCTGTGGTCATAGTGCAAGGCTGATATTGGTTCATCTGGGCGTTTAATTTCGTTACCCGAGATACCAGTAAATAGTCTGTGGTTGGCAGACGTACACGGCGCGAATAGCTGTCTATAATGGCGTAATCTGGGCCAAAGACCTTAGCGATATCCCCTTCGGCGTACTCGACCAAATCCGCATAATCCCAAATACAAGGCTTGTTTATCGGCGTTGGCGGCGTGTACTCAGGCACTTTTGCATGGTTTGGATAAAGCGCTGCTGGGTTTGCCTCTGAGTTAACAACTGGAGCTAGCTCAGGTGTATGAGCAGATGCATACGCTGGCGCCTGAACAATGGCTTGCTGTTGCACTGACGTCGCTTGGCCAATCGATGCCAGTTCGCCCTTCAGTTGGGCTTTCATCAAGGCATCGGCCAGTTTCAGGCCTTGCTCACGGCTTTGTAAAAAGGCTAAATGGGCTTCACGGGCGAATTGCTGATTACGTATAAATGCAGCGTCTTTTAGCTCTGCTTGAGCGGCGTTGTTATTGGGCGTGCTTAGGGCATTCATTGGCATGCTGCTTAATGTCTCTTTTTGTAGAGCCGTGGTTGGGCTGCTTGTTGCAAAGCGATTAGTGTCTTTGCTCGCTATTTGGGCCAAATACTTGCGTTGGCTGCGCGCTGGCAATGCCGTCATGGCTTGGGCTTTTTGTTGTATTGCACCAAGGTCAGCGAGCGGCGTATCCAGGATATGCTGATAGATATCGCGGCCTCCGAGTGTCACTTGTTTTATTAAGTGTTTTTGCTCTGAAAGCGTTAAGTCTTGCGCGAGTCTTTGCTGCAAACGGTGCGCTTGCATGGCACTTTGGCTGAGCAATAACTGCGCGCACTTACCTTGGCTAAAGGTGGCTACGAGCGCGTGCTGCGCTTGAGTGTTCTGTTGCGTTTGGTTTTTCAGCTGAACTTGATTTTTCAGCTGAAGCAGAGCGCTCAAGATACTCGCCATTCCCGCGGCAGCAAAGTTGTGGCCTAGGGTGTTTGCGGCTTGGCTGCGCTCACTCACACTTGGCAGCAGGGTGTTGGGTGTCAGCGCAGGCTCGCTGAGTTGCTCAACCGCAATACTGGTTTCAATCAAGCTAATTTGGCTGCTATTCACTTTGGCTTGCGTTAACAAGTTATCGCAAATTCGCGCTGTGCTGCTGTTGCCTTGTGGGTCACAAAGATCGCCAAATACTTGGCCGCTAATGTGACCATAACTGTCGCCATAGCTGCTATTGGCATTGTCAGCGGCAGTGCTTGGCTGGGCTGCACTTGATTGCGCTGTTGTGAGCACTAACGCGCCGGCACCTTCACCGACTTTCCAGCCAGTGTCTGTTGCATTCAATGCCACTGGTGATACAGCGTTTTTAAGCACCACTTGCTCGAGACTGCCACTTAAATCGACGGCGGCGATCACTACAGCATCTAAGGACTCTTGGGACAACAGGTTTTCAGCCACATCGATACAGCGGGCGACTGACAATTCTGCCGCCGAAATGGTAAAGGCGGGGCCGTTAAAGTCCCACAGGGAGGCGATACGTGACGCCATGATGTTGCCAATAAAACTGGTATATTGGTTCAGTTTGGCGGCATCGAGCACGCTATCCATGGCGATTTTTTCAAGGGCGAGATACTCAGCTTGCGTGAGTGTTATCCCTTGTTTTTTAAGGCTGTCTGCCAGTTGAGTGTGCAGATTCACTCGGCCACGGAACTGGTGTAATTCCAGCTCTGTTTCCATCGCCACTAATACGGCCACCTTGCCACCTGGCTTTAGGTTGGCATCGCGGATCGCTTCATCGGCCACTTTGATCAGCAGTAGTTGCTGGGAGATCAGGCGATCATCCTCATTGGGCGGCACTTTAAAGCGCAGGAAGTCAAAATCGAACTGGTCGATATAGGCGCCCTGCGGTACAGCAGGCAAGCCAAAGTTAGCTAAGATGTCAGGATGTTTATCTAAGCCTTTCCAGCGTTTAGCGGGCAGTGGAATGAAGGCGTTTTGCTGAGAGCTAATCGCGTTATCCAGTGCATTAATCGACGATAAAGGCCCGAAGTGCGATGCTAAGCCAATGATAGTTAATGGCGTGTGCTGATAACTGACTTGAGCTGCACTCTGCGTATGCTGACTACTGATTTTTGTCGGTACATAGGATTCCAGCAACAAATGCGCGTTACAGCCGCCAAAACCGAACACGGAAACACCCGCATGGCGGCGGTCATTGCCAGCTTTATCGGGCCACGCATGCATTTCTGTCGGGAGATTTTTACCGCTAAACAAACCCTTAGGTGAGGATATCGGCGTCGATAAGTTAATACTGGGCGGCAAGTGGCCCGAGCGCATGGCAAAAATCATCTTCATGATCCCCGGCATGCCTGCGGCCGTGAGTAAATGGCCTAAGTTGGATTTTGCCGAGCCGATAAGTGGCACAGCTGAGCCCGCGAGTTTGTCCTCGAAGAAACGTTCCATCGAGGCGAGTTCGACCTTATCCCCAAGCGGCGTGCCCGTGGCATGGCATTCAATCACTTCGATATTGGCGGGCAGTGTGTTTGCCGCACTGTAGGCGCGCTCGAAGGCTTGCACTTGGCCCTTGCTGTTGGGGCTTAATACAAACTGGCCTTTACCGTCGTTCGACAAACCAATACCGCTGACGACGGCATAGATGTTATCGCCATCGCGCTCGGCATCCTCCAAGCGTTTTAACACCAGCACCCCAGCGCCTTCGCCGGCGAACAAGCCCTTGCTGTTGCTATCAAAGGGCGCCGAAATACCGTGGTCTGGATAGGCGTGGAAAATCGAGAATCCCATGTTGATAAAGAAGGGATCGGCGCCCGAGACTGCGCCCGCTAGCATCATATCTGCCTTGCCTGTGGTCAGGTAATCGCAGGCGAGTTTGAGTGCATAAACCGAGCTGGCGCAGGCGGCGTCCAGACTCAACTGAGTGCCACCTAAACCGAGTGCATCGCTGACCAGTTTTGAGGCTGTGTGGGCAACCGCGCCATTGGCGATGTTTAATGCTTGGCTATTGGCATTGAGATTGTTAACTGAGTTGCCAAAATCAGCCAGCTGAAACGTGCTTTGATTCAGTTTGTTTTGCAGCGCCTTTTCAACGGTTTGGTGATACAGAGGCAAAAATAATTCGTTGGAGCGGGCCGTGGGGAACGACAAGGTTCCCATTACAATACCTGTGCGCGCCAGTACTGCATCGCTTGGTGCAATCCCTGCGTCTTGCAGGGCTTTACGACTGCAATCGAGTGCCCATAAAAAGCTTTCATCTAAACCGTCAAAGGCGGACTCAGGCAGTTGATAGCCCTTGGCATCAAACTGGAAGTGTTGGATGTAGCCGCCCTTATCGCAGTAAAAGCGGTCAGATTGACCTTGCACACCTTGGTAATCGGCGGGATTGGCATTGAGCTTTTCGCGACTGATTTGGGTGCGAGAGTCTTTTTTATCCAGCAGATTTTGCCAGAAGGTTTGTGGATTATCGGCGTCAGGATACTGAGTCGCGAGGCCGACAATCGCAATTTTTGACGCACTTTTTGATGCGCGGTTTGACGCAATGGTAGGCACGGTAGTTTTATCAATAGTAGGGGAATGCTGAGAACTCACTGGGGTTCTCCTTTTGGTGATACTGCTGATGATAAAGGGGCTGCGTTAGCACTTAATGGCGTTATTAGCGGCGCGAGCGACAGCGGTGTTCTGTGACTTATCAGCTGAGCTAAACACTTGAGTAAGCTAGTAATCGCGTCGGCACCTTTGGCATTGCAGGCAATGGCGGCTGTAGTTGCGTTCTCGGTGCTTTGGCCTGCATGGGCATGGCCGATTTTATCTATGAGCGTGCTGGTTTGCCTATCGGCGCCCACTTCGACAAATAGCCTTGCACCTTGCTCGGTGGCATTTTGAATGAGGGCACTAAAGTCGAGTGGCGAACAAAAGGTATCGGCAATCGCGCGGCCGATGCTGTCGCTATCCACTGCCACTGGCGCAGTTTGCGCTGCGCTGATAAAGCGAATTGGGGAATCTTGCGCCTCAGGTTTCAGCGCTTGCGTATAGAAATCTTGTACTTGCCCGTGGACTAACATGGCGGGCGCGGTATGCATGGCTGTGACGCGATTGGCGGCAATGCCGCGTTTGCCTAACGTGGCAAGCAGGACTTTGCAGCTTGTTTCGCAGCCAGCAATGACGCAGGTATCACCTTGAATGATGGCTAAGTAAGCGCGAGGGAACTCTGGTAATAATGCCTTGATTTCATGGCTACCTGAGCGCACCACAAAGCTGTTCCACACTATGGCTTCATCATCCGCAAGCTGCCATGCTCGGCGCACTGCGGTTAGCTCACCAGAAATCGCATGGTTGAAAATATCGCTATTTTCGGTGGCGTTGATCATAGCATGGGGCGTTTGCCACACATTAAGGCTTGCCCACATGGCGGCTTCACCCATTGAGTAGCCCAGCGCCATTTTTGGCTGAATATTAAAAACTTGGGTGAGCAATTTAGTGAATAGGTAACTGGCGCCCACGCCGCTAATCGCTTGCTGACTTAAGCTCATGCCAGCTGCAGTTTTAACATCTGCCGCATAAATTTGCGGAGATTGCAGCATGGCGCTTAAATCGCCTTCACGTTCTAGCTGGTGATACAGCGCGGGGAAATATTCATGCAAGTTATTGAACATATTGGCGTAAACCGTGCCAACGCCGGGATAAACAAAGGTCAGTCCTGCATCCCCTAGCGGCTTAGCGGTAAAGCAGCTGCCTGCTGGGGTCTTAAAGGCTTGACCCTGATGACGCACTGCATCATTTTCAAGCGCCGCAAGCATGGCGTTGGCTTCAAGTTTGAGGTCGTCACTTGATGCAGCCATCAAGACTAATGCCAGTGGCGCGTTGGCATCATAGTGTTCAAACCAAGCTTTGAGTTGCTCAGCGCGAAAGTCAGCGCGAAAGCCGGCGCCATTTTCCAGTGTGCCCGCACTATTTTCTAGAGTGTTAGCTAGTTGCAATACTTGCGCTATGAGTGAATCAATACTGTCACCACTTATCGGCACAAACAGCCGGTTTTTATCAACAAGGGCTTTGGGCACGATAACTTGTGAGCCTTGGGTCAGCACTAGGCTCTGGCAAATATCTTGGCCTGAATCCAGCAAGGTATCTGCTGGGTTTGATGTTGTTGCCGCTAGATTCTTTGTTACAAGATTTAGACATAAAACCCGCGCTTGATGTTGGTCGCTAAACCAATAGCCAGTTTGATGATTGGTGTCGTTTGTCTGTTTTATATCAGTAGTGCCTTTAAGCGGCGCTTGTGTTCGCGCAGCGAGGGCGGTTACGCCTTGGCGCAGCGCAACAAATGCCTCGTTGAGAGTGTTGGCGACGAGTTGATGCTGAACGGTTTGTGCAGGGCTGCGCTTTGCCGCCACTAACGCCGCATTTGCAACAGCCGCTGCATTAGCAACACCAGTAGTTTCGTTGCCAGCGGCAAAGCCAGCGATAAACGCGTGGGCGTGGAGGCGCAGTTTGGCGGCGCGTAAACCATCGAGCAAATACAGAGACTGGGGTAGATTGCCATTATTGAATTTAAGTTCAACGAGCTTGCCTTGCTCAATGGCTGTTGTTGCTTGGCTTAATAACGCAGTGAGCGACCTTTGCTCATGCACTGACGGTTCATGATCTGTCGATTGGTTGGCATCGGCAGCGCAAATCTGAACTCTTTCACGTTCCGCAAACGTCCCTAATACTTGGGCTGAGTGAGGATCGAGGTTGACCGCGTCGCCAAGCAACACTGCAATACGCAGTGGCTTGGCAAGCTTTTCAGTCATAGCAGTGTCAGCTATCGAGGTTTCAGTTTGGCCGCTATGTAGAGTTGCTAAAGTGTGGGCTAAATTCACTCGACTTTTGCCTCCACACTTTCAATGGCTTTATTCGCAGCGGTTTGATTAGCCGCAACTTTATTAGCTAAGAATGCACCGTTAAGGTTTTTGCTGATGGTGACTTTGGCGTTGTTCATCTCGCAGCTTAAGCGGCCATCTTGATGATACAGAGCAATATTGGCTTCAAGGGCACGGCCAGAGTGTTTCACCACCTCGAGCACTAAATGACCTTTATCGCCAAAGGCAAACGGCGCATGGGAAATAAACTCACCAATGCTTGATGGCAAACTCGCCGCGCCATATTTGAGTCGTGCCCACACTAGCATTGCCTGTAGCAACAAATCTTCCGCAAAGGCTTGTGAGCCTTTTGGGGCAAGATTGGGCACAAAACTCCCGCAGTCTGCTAACGCAAACTGGGGTAGGCTCACCTTGGCGACTAAGCTCGCATCGTCAAACTTCACTACAGACTCAATACCTTGCAGTCTTGGGCCGTGGAAAAGCGTGCCGTCGCTGTAAAGGCTGCTCGCGGTTGTGATGGCAGAAAGTCCTGCCAAACTGTTCGCGTCAAAAGCAGTTGCTTTGCTGTTAGTGGCTAAGTTATCACTCGCCGCGTCATTAACAGCATCATCAACGACTAGGATGGCCTGATATTGCGGACGACCTTCAAAGCTGATTAAGGCACTGAATTGTCCACTCAAGCACTCGTCAGTATCTTTCGCGGCTTTATCCGTTAACGTAATCGGTGCAAGTTCAAGTTCTAGCGTGATGGGGGCTGCACTTTCTAACACTCCATTTTGTAACACGGCAGTGTCGAAAATAATGCCCTTCAACAGCTTGTAGCTTTGCACTTTGACAGGCTGCTTGAGCACATCAAAGGCGGCTTCACGCATCCACTGAATCGCGCACACAGTCGGTAATACGGGATTACCGTTAATGCAGTGATCTTCAATAAAGATCATTGCCTTAGGGTCCAGTGTGCGCTTTAGTTTTACAGCTTTAGGCAAAGCATGCGGATCCGACGCGTCAGTGGTCAGATCCGCTTCAGGCTTTTTTAGATTGCTACCTTCAGTCTCTTGCAATTTATTAGAAGTGTCGTCATGAGGTGCGCTGCCTTGCATGTCAGTACCGACCAGCAATTGTGCGCCTGTGTTGCTCAGTAATTGGCTCGCAAATAACTCAGCACCCGCCTTTAACGGGATCACATAAACACCGCGATCGATAAACATCTTTTTCAGCGCAGGATTCACCATGCCGCCGTCCCACGGACCCCAATCGAAGCTCATCACTTTGGCATTTGGCAGTTGCTGCGCCAGTTGCAGTGCGGCTTTGTTGAGTATGTCGTTGGACATGGCGTAATCGCTTTGGCCGGTATTACCGTAAAAACCCGCCGCCGAAGAGAACAGGGCGATCAGTTTTACTTTATCTAAATCCAGTGCGGCAAGCAGATTGCTAATGCCTGTGACCTTAGTGCCATACACCCGTGCTAACTCATCTAAGGTTTTGTCTTGGATGTGTTTATCGGCGAGTACGCCCGCACCATGGATGATGCCGGTAATAGGTGATAACTCGGTAATCGGCACTATCGTGCTGGCGATCGCGTCTGGATTGTTAACATCGAGGCTTAAGTACTCGGCGCTCGCGCCCACAGCGGTAAAGGCTTGCAGTGCGGCTGCAATTTCTAGGCTGCTTTGCACTGGCCATACTAAGGCATCTACTTGTTTTGGTGTGGGTTTCTCGCCCAAGCTTTGAATGTGGGCAATGGCAGCGGCTTTAAGTTCACTGTTATTCTTACCCTGTGCCCAAGCGGGAATGGCTTGTTGGCTGCTTCTGCCAGCAAGGATAAAGTGCGCCTTGCTGCGTTTGGCTAAACTTAGCGCACATTCAAAGGTCACGCCTTTTGCGCCGCCAGTCACCAGAATTTTATCAGCACTGGTCAAGTAAGCTGCGCTGTGGCGGGTATCTGCCTTGCCTGCAACTAAGGTCACGCGTGCCAGTGTTTCTGTTGCGCCAGCTTCACTCACACCGACTTCTAATAGCTTATCGGTTGCGAATAACTCAGCGATGACCGCATTAGCCAGTTGCTTGGCATCAAGTGCTGGCGCGATATCTAAGGCGCGGCAATGCACGTTCGGCCACTCGTGGCTCAAGGTTTTAGTCAGACCTGCCAATGCCGCTTGGTTTAACTCGCTGCGGGCAATTTGGCTGTGGTTAAGATAACCAAAACCACCGTCGATACGACTGACGCTGATAAAGCTGCTGCCAGTATTGGCCGTTGCTGCTGTTGTTAAAAGCGGTTGTAAGTGCTTGGCGAACAAGAACGCTTGCTCGACCGACGCTTTGGCGGCACTGGACAACACTAAACCTTTCGCATCGGCTGAGGTTTTATGTTGTGGTTGCAGATGAATAAAGCCTGCAACTGTACCTAAGCTTTTGATCTCATTAATTACTGCGCTGATACTGGCATCGTCAATCGCCGCCAATGTGAAGCTGGCAATGTGGCTATTGAGCGATGATGCACTGGCTATAAGGCTTTCTGGCGAGCGCACAACCGCAACCGTTAGACCTTGAGCATGCAATTTCTCGGCAAGTACGCCAGCATTGTGACCATCATCGCTAATGATAATGCAGGCATCTTTAGCAAAAACGCGTGTTTGAGCTTGTTGCGCTGATTGCTTTGACGATTGCTGTGGCGATAGTTGCGTTAGCTCAGCCGCCGCTGGCAACTTTTTTAGCACCACCTCACTGTGTGGTGGTAAATCATGGGGTGGCAAATCGATAGCCGGTTCAGCCGCGACAGCGCTAATTGGCGCTACATTCTGGCCTAGTTTGCCTTGCCCTAAATCTTGCGAAAAGAGCATAACGATTTCACCTAAGGTGCGACACTCGGCCAGATCGTCAGGATTCAGCTCAGGTAAGCCTGGTAGCTCGTCTTGTACTGTGCCTAAGATTTCAACGCGCTTGATGGAATCGATACCTAAATCGGCTTCCATATCCATGCTCAGTTCTAGCATTTCAGTGGGGTAGCCTGTCTTGTCGGCCACCACTGACATCATGGTTTGTTGGACTTTTTCAGCGCTTAAACCGTTATTCGCTGGAACTTGTGCTGGCGTTGCTTCAACGTTTGCCGCTGGTGCAACTGCTACCGCGCTAACTACTGGCAATTTGCTGTTCATGTAGTCAACGATTTCGCCTAAGGTGCGACACTCGGCCAGATCTTCAGGATTCAGCTCAGGTAAGCCCGGTAGCTCGTCTTGCACTGTGCCTAAGATTTCAACGCGCTTGATAGAATCGATACCTAGATCGGCTTCCATATCCATGCTAAGTTCCAGCATTTCAGTAGGGTAGCCTGTCTTGTCGGCCACCACAGTCATCATAGTTTGTTGAACTAATGCAGCGCTTAAACCGCTTGCGGCAGGAGCGGCAATGGTTTGAGCAACTGGCGCTGCTGTCGAAGCAATAGTTCCCGCTGCAGGTAATTTGCTATTCATATAGCTAACGATTTCACTCAAGGTGCGACACTCGGCCAAATCTTCTGGGCTGAGCTCAGGTAAACCCGGCAGCTCGTCTTGCACTGTGCCTAAGATTTCAACGCGCTTGATGGAGTCGATACCTAGATCGGCTTCCATATCCATGCCAAGTTCCAGCATTTCAGTCGGATAGCCCGTCTTGTCGGCCACCACAGCCATCATGGTTTGTTGTACTAACGCAGCGCTTAAACCGCTGGCGGCGGGCGCGGCAATGGTTTGAACAACTGGCGCTGCTGTCGAAGTAATAACCCCTGCTGCAGGTAATTTGCTATTCATATAGCTAACTATTTCACCCAAGGTACGACACTCGGCCAAATCTTCTGGGCTGAGTTCAGGTAAGCCTAGTAGCTCGTCTTGCACTGTGCCTAGGATTTCAACGCGCTTGATCGAATCGATACCAAGATCGGCTTCCATATCCATGCCAAATTCCAGCATTTCAGTGGGGTAGCCTGTCTTGTCAGCCACCACAGTCATCATTGTTTGTTGCACTAACGCAGCGCTTAAACCGCTGGCGGCAGGCTCGGCTGTTGCCACTTGAGTTGCCACATTTGCAGCAGTAATAGGCGCTACGATAATTGAACCCACTGCTGGAAGCTTAGAGTTCATATAGTCAATGATTTCACCTAAGGTGCGGCACTCAGCCAGATCTTCGGGGCTAAGTTCAGGTAAGCCCGGCAGTTCGTCTTGCACTGTGCCTAAGATTTCAACGCGCTTGATAGAGTCGATACCTAAATCGGCTTCCATATCCATGCCAAGTTCTAGCATTTCAGTGGGATAGCCTGTTTTGTCGGCCACCACAGCCATCATAGTTTGCTGTACTTTTTCTGCACTTAAACCGTTCATTGTTGTTGCCACAGGTGTCACTTCTGGCATCACCACAGCAGGCATGACTAATGCGGGTGCGGCAGGCGCTGCTGGCGCAACTTGTACTGTCACCTCAGGCGCATAAGCAACGGGAGCAGTTTGCACAACAGGTGTGCTAAACGCTGGTCTTGTCGCAACAGCCTGAGCCGCGACTGGTGCGGCATTGTGTGCCACTGTCGATGCAGCAACAGGTGCAGGAGCAACAGGTACAGTTGCTCGTGGCTGACTTGCAACCGCAGGGGGGAAGTGAATCGGCGCATTGTTTAACATAGCCAAGGCCGCTTGGCTGCTACTGCTTTGTAGCTGCATAAATTTGGCGTGGCTTTGCAGGGTTTGCGCTTGATGCTGGTGGAACATTTCCATTGAGCGTTGCAGGCTTTCTGGGATTGCAATGCCAAGGCTCGTCATCTTGGCTTGTTCTGTCATCAGTGTCGTGAAGGTATCGCCATATTGCTGCGGGATGGCTAAAAACTGTTGATGTAACTGCGCCGCTTGAGATTGTGCGCTGAAAAATGCCGTTAACGCATCGCCGCTGACGCTTGGGTTCAATTGCGCCGTCGCTTGTTGCTGGTGATTGCTTAAGCCTTGCGTAACGCTTGAGGATGTTTGTTTCATTTCAACAGTTGCCACTTGATTCGCTTCCACTTCTATTATTTTCTCAACCACTTTTTCGACTATGACTTCTTTCTCAACGATTTTTTCGACTTCTTTTTCGACAACCGTTTCAACGATGCGATCCACATATTGCACTTGGCTAGTCACGCTGCCTGTGGCGAGAGATTTCGCCATCTTAGCTTGAGTTGCGGCACTGATGTGGTTAGTGGCGGTGAGTTTGATGTTCATCGCCGATGGCGCTTCACGCTCGGCAATCTCCTGTGACGTGACGGCTTGATAGGGGTCAACCTCAGTTAATGCCACACCGGCTACTGCGAGTTGCACTGCGGCTAAGCGTAATTGACTGTCACTGTCGCCCTTAGGGTTCGGGTTCATGCTGACAAGGCAAAGCTCATTTAAGTGTTCACTTAAGGTATTTTCAACGAGCTTTTGTAGTATGTTCTTAGGGCCAAACTCAACAAACACACGGGCGCCAGCATCATACATGGCCTGCAGTTGTTCGCTAAAACGAACCGATTGCAGCATGTGTTGTTTAAATTCTGCTTTAATCGCTTTGCCATCGCTTGGGTGCAATTGACCCGTGCCGTTGGCATAAAGTGCGATTGCAGGCGCGCTGAATTTAGCTTTATCAATGGCCTTGGCAAATGGCTTTTGTGCGTGTCCAACCAAGGGGGTATGGAACGCGCCAGAGACAGGCAGGGCGATTGCTTTAAAGCCCAGTTCGCTAATGGCTTTCGCGGCCAGCTGAGTTTGCTCTGTGCCACCTGCGATGACTAATTGCGTCGGCGCGTTGTAGTTGGCAATTTTAACGCCATCAAACTGAGCTAAACAGCAATTAAGCGCATCGATATCACTCTTTTGTTTGAGGATGATGGCGAACATCTTGCCTAAATCGACTTGAGCGCCAGTATCATTTGGCGTTTGCGCCATTGCGTGTCCACGGGCGAAGGCCAGTTCGACGTAATCAACACTCGAAATCACGCCTGCCGCGCACAGGGCTGACAGTTCACCAAAGCTGTGACCTGCCACCATATCGGGGGTAAAACCCGCTTGAGTTAATAGCGAATATTGCGCCATTGAAACCGCGCCAATGGCGCTTTGGGCGAACAGGGTATTGGTCAGCGCCGCTTCTTGGGCTTTAACCGCATCGGCATCGAATGCCGGAATAGGATAAAGGATGTTGGATAACGGCGTTTGGCCGTGGTGAGCAAATACTTTATCGCTGGCCATCACTTGTTGGCGCATTTCAGGGAAATGGCAGGCGAGTTCGCGGCCCATGTTCAGGTACTGTGAACCTTGACCGGCAAACAGAGCGGCCACTTTCTTTGATTCATCTTTAGCGAGCAAGGCATGGGAGCGGTAGCTGATCCCAGAAGGTAACTGCCACGCCTCGCTGGCACTGGTATCTAGGTGCCCGCTTTCTAAATGCGCACTGCTTTCTAGATGAGAGATGGCTTGATTCAACTGAGCTTGCAGCTGAGCGATATCCTTAGCCACAAAACCTAAACGGGCATCTGTGTCTGCCAGCGCGCGCAGCGGATATTGCTGAGCGATAGCGTTCAGGCTCACAGCGCTGCTCTTATTGGCGTTCGTATTCACGCTTTGGCTCAGCGCAGCTTTTAACTCGCTAAGCAGCGCAGCTTTATTGGCGGCGGCAAATAATAGCGTTTGCGGCACACTGCGCTGACGGTACTGCTCATCACGGCTGTGCTCGGGTTTGTATTCTTCTAATACGAGGTGGAAGTTAGTGCCGCCAAAACCAAAGGAGCTTATGCCAGCACGGCGCGGCGTACCGTCAGTGCGTTGCAGCCAAGGGCGCGTTTCGGTATTTAAATAGAATGGTGAGCTTTCGATATTCAGTTTTGGATTAGGCTGGCTGACGTTAATGGTCGCAGGTAATACCTTGTGGTGCAGCGCCAGCGCGGCTTTGATCACCCCCGCAGTACCTGCGGTGGACTTAGTGTGGCCCACTTGGGATTTTACTGAACCTAACGCGATATGTTGATTTGTGTCGTTGCCTTGGGCAAATACTGATTTTAAGCCGTTGAATTCAGCCACATCACCTGCGGCAGTACCCGTGCCATGGGCTTCAACTAAGCCAATGCTGTGCGGGGCAAAACCTGCATCGTCGTAAGCGCGTTCGAGAGCTTTGGCTTGGCCCTCAGGGCGCGGTGCATAAATACTCTTAAACTTACCGTCCGATGAGGCGCCAACGCCTTTGATGACGGCATAAATTCGGTCGCCATCGCGCTCCGCATCTTCAAGGCGCTTAAGCGCGACCATGCCGATCCCTTCGCCGATCATCATGCCTTTTGAATCGATATCAAAGGGTTGAATGGTTTCGTTAGTGGTGAAGGCTGGCGTTTTTGAGAAGCTCATGTACATGGACGGCGAGTTATCGGTACAGACACCGCCAGTGATCATCATGTCGCTGCGACCTTCGGTCAGTTCAGTTAGCGCCATACGCATAGCGGCAAGCGAGCCCGCGCAGGCAGCATCGACCACACAGTTCATGCCGCCAAAATCAAAACGGTTGGCGATACGGCCTGCAATCACGTTGCCTAAGGACCCAGGGAAAGAGTTCTCTTCCCAGTGGATATATTGGTCTTGGAACTTTTTGATCAGCATTTCGCTGTCTTCATCGCTCAGGCCGCTGCTTTTGAATACTTTTTTAAGCACTGGATATTGCAGGCGCGAGTTCAAGCTCTGACTGATTTTTTGACCACCACCCACGCCTAGGGTGATGCCGATACGATCACGATCATAATCGGTGGGCAGATTGGCGTCGGCAAGCACTTCTTTGGCGACAATCAGCGACAGCAGTTGCGAGGTATCTGTCAGCTCAAGAATATTGGGTGGCAGACCAAATTCCATTGGATTAAAGTCGACTTCTGGTAAAAAACCACCGCGTTTACAGTAGCTTTTATCGGCTTTGCTTTTGTCGGCATCGTAGTAATCTTCGGCGCGCCAATGGGTGTCTGGGATGTCAGTAATGGCATCGATTTTTTCGCTGATCAAATCCCAAAATTTATTTAAATAACGCGAGTTAGCGAAGATGCTTGCCATGCCGACGATGGCAACAGGCATATCTTTCAAACGTTTGTTGAGTCGTTTATCTTTTTTTGACTCAGTCGCAGAATTAGGTACAGAAGGGGTATGGCTCATAAAGAGTCTCCACGGGTCGACCTGGATACGGTGACCTTGTTTTGGGATCCAGCCGCGTTTGTCTTTGGCGTGCCATGGGCACCGGGAAAACGGGCTAAGAAGGTGTGATAGTTGCGAACGAGCAACTTTCGTAAATGAAACGGCCCATGTCTGAGGACATAGGCGATATATCTATTGGTCGCTTGGGTATTACTGTCTTGATAAATATCGAGGTAAATCCAATCACTTGCTGTGTCTACGCCTAATAGTACTGAGCTTGGAGCTTGCTCAGTGAGCTGCGGCGGTATGGTGAGAGACACCACTTGCACCACAGTATTGCCGTCGGTACTCGGCAATGCGAGCGCCTTAGCCAAGGTTTCTGGATTGACCGTATAGGTTTGGATATCGCTGCCTTGCGTCACAGGCAATTGATTAAAATAGCGTTCGGGGACTTGCGGTGCTTCAAATTCATCGAGCCGCGATATGCCATAGCGCTTTAAGCAACGGGCAAGACCGGAGCGCGACACATTGGGATTAATAAAGGTTTGGGTGACGTTGAGCAATCTATCTAAGGTGAGTTTGAGTTGATAGCGTAATCCCACCACCACATATTCTTCCATCGGCGTGAGCGTGGTATTGAGGTGATGGGGAGTGTTCGAACTGTTACTAATGGACTCACGCTTCCGCCATTTGCGGACTGTTGCCTCAGTAATATTTAAAATTTTTGCCAGATGGCTGACGCTCAGATCCGATTGCTGGATAAAGAGTCGCATTTCAGGCGTGGTGGTGGCGTTGCGATGCCGAGGTGTGCTGTCTTTTTTCGCCGCTTGAGTCGTGCTCTTGGGGGCGTAAGACGGCGCTTTAGATTGAGAGTCGCGAGCTGCCATTAATAATAATTATCATCCGACATAATCTATTGGGACTGAGAAGCCATTTTGGCTGAGTCAGCTGTGGCACTCTTGAAGAACATAGTGACACTCATCGTAAAACCTGTGCTTATCATCTGTGTCACTTAATGGGGATGCAGATTACCTGAGGTTTCGGGTCGATACAATCATCTGGGACTGGAATTTATTGGCTTTCGTTGAGTAATGGTATTTTCTGTGCGTTACGTTGGGTTTTCGCTGACCGCTTGGGCTTTTTAATACTTTGATAGTGGAAGAATTAAATTTTAGGGGCGATAAAGACCGCTTTTTTGAATTAGCGGGGTAAAATAGCCCTATATTGGCTTACTGCCCTTTCGTCATGAATGAGACTGTGCGGCTAAACCTGTTAATTTGGGCGCAAAACCTTGGCGCAATTGCAGCAAAAATTTACGCTTAGGATGGCGTTCAGGGTCGTTCTAAGAATTGCTCTAATTAGAGAGTTGCTCAGAATTGAACTCGGGCTTAGTTGAAACTATTTAAGATGCATAATGAACTCAGATAACGATGAACCCAGATAAGAGTGTTGCTAAGTGCTCTCCAAAAAGCCAGACAATGATAACCATCAGCCGCAAGGCTTTGTCCTGCAAGGCTCTCAAATGACCGACTCCAGAACATTTAGCAAAAACGGCGTGAATGTGGATCTATTTTTTATTCCTCTGAGCGATATTTCATTGCCGCAAACATCACTCGCTCAGTCTTGGTTAAGTGATGATGAACTCGCCAAGGTCGCGCGTTATCGCGATCCCAAGGCGCAAATGAAGGGATTACAGGTCAGGGCGGCGCTGCGGGCCGTGTTATCTCACTATGCGGATTTATCGCCACAGGATTGGTGTTTCGAATATGGCGCTAAGGGTAAACCGAGCTTAACGACGGCATTACGGCAGCAAACTGGGCTTGAGTTTAACCTAAGCCATAGCGGCGATTGGTTATTGATTGGTGTGGCTCAGTTTCATGGCGTTGAGTCTGGTTTATTTGGGGTCGATATTGAAAGATCTCGGCCGAAGACGGATATCTATCCAATCCTAAATCATTATTTTTCTCCCCAAGAAACGTCAGCCTTGCTCGCTCTCGCCGATGAAGCGGGTCAGCGGCAGCGCTTTTTCGATTTATGGGCGTTAAAGGAGTCCTATATCAAGGCGACAGGACTCGGCTTAGCGCAGTCGCTCAAATCCTTCGCCTTTGAGCTAAAGCCGTTCGAACAACTGGCAGTCGAATCGCTTGAGCTATCGTGTCAAGATACCGCATTAAGGCAATCCTGCGGCGTAGCAGAGAGGCTTAATGTTTATCCACATATTTCATTACAAGTCCCGCTACAAATTCCAATACACACACTGGATTTAGCAGACCCTATGCATTGGCAGGCACATTTTGGTCGTTTGACCGAGGAGTATCGCTTTGCCATTAGCCTAGCGCATGCCGGTAACGCCAGTCTTCCTTTAACGCTAACCGCACAGCTGAGCAGTATAGAGTACTTACTTGTTGCTGATTAACGGCGATAATGCGTGTTTTTTCACGCCAGTAAACTCAGATAAACCGCTGAAGTTCGCGATCGCATTTAGCCATGGTTCTTTCTCAGTCTTATCTTGCTATCAACTTTTATTCATCTTCGGTTAAACATTGCTGGGTATAGTCACGCCGATAATATTTTGAATTTGAATGTATTAAATGAGGTTTAGCAATGAAACAGATTAAGTGCATGTTACCGGCTACTATGCTGGTGATGCTATCTGGTTGTGGTTATTTTGGTGGCGATGAAAAGCAACAATTAGAGCAGGCTTGGTTAGCCCAAGATCCACAATTGCAGCAAGTGGTTGAGCAAATTCGTGCTAATGGCTTAGATGTTGTGGCCCAAAGCGCAGCGGCGGGCACAGTTTCGGCCTGCGTGGCTGAAAAACTGAGCCAAGATCCGCTTGGCAAGTTAGTGAATGTTGAGGGCTCGCTGGTGGAGTCGGCCAAGGTGGCAGAATTGCTGGGTGACTTACAGAAAGTGATGGAACAAGATATCAGTTTTGATCAGGTCGCGAGCTTGCTGCAAAAAGGCGCCGATGCGGCGGCCTATGCTAAAAGCCTCATCGAGCAACAAGGTTTAGATCAAGCCTTACAAAGCCTTAAGCAAATGGCGACTGCGAGCGAGCAATTTGCCCAACAAGACTTAGGTGCGCATTTCCAGCAATTATTACTTGAGTGCAAAACTGCAGCGCCAACGCCAGGTTCTGCGAACTAATTCTGCTTTGTTAATCTGACAACATTATCCTCAATCACTTGGAACTAGGTTGATGATAGTTAATAGGTTCACTGGATAAGGAACCCCTATGTTTAAAAAAATGCTTGCCTCTGTCGGAATTGGCGGCGCGAGTGTCGATACTTTACTGGAAGATAATCGCTTGTTGCCGGGCCAAATGTTTAACGCGACAATCGTCGTTAAAGGCGGCAATGTGGCGCAGAGAATTTCGGGACTCGACTTGGCGTTAATGACTAAAGTTAAAGTGAGTACAGATAATGGCGATTATTTTAAAAATCATAAACTTGCAACTTGGCGTTTAAGCGATTCTTTTGAGATCCAAGCTGGTGAAGTGCGCAACATTCCTTTCAGTGGTAAGTTGCATCCTGAAACGCCATTTACTCAGTTACCTGTGCGGAATAATCAGTGTCAAGTTTGGCTGCAAACAGGTGTAGATATTGATTCAGCGATTGACCCTAGCGACACCGATGTTTTGGTTGTCATGCCTACACCAGTCCTTGAACATGTGCTTAATGCTATGTTTAGTATGGGTTATGTACTTTATAAGGCCGATGTTGAGCAGGGATTCTTGAATACCCGCGCCTTTCGCTCAACCTCTGGATGTTATCAAGAATTTGAGTTTAAGCCGCGTAATCTAGGGTTAAATACGATACGTGAGATTGAAATTTCTGTGGTGTGTGAAGCCGAGCAAACCCATTTACTACTTGAATTAGACAGGGCATTTCGTGGTGATGGCTATTTGTACTTTACGTTAGCCAATAACGCTAGCGCCAGCCAAGTGTTAGAAGTGTTCAAGGCGAATATACGCTAGTTAATCTTTTTCCATAAAAACGCCCTGAATCATCAGGGCGTTGATGTCACTACTTAGCGTTCGGAAGTGGGACGATTTCAAAGTTTTCATCAAATTTTACTAAGGTCGACGCTATCTTACCGAAGGCCGCTTTATCGCCCTCGAGTTTGGCTGTGCCGTTGGCAAGTAAGTCTTTGAGGGTCACTTTGCCGAGTAAAATCCCGGTAATGTAGCGCTTATCAATATAAAGATTGGTGTCGGCCTCCATTGGTTTATCAACCTTAATATTGCTTAAGTTACCGTTGCTTAACTCGACGAAGAGTGTTTCTTTAGTGTCGGGGTTAATCACATTAAGCCTTAACAGTCCAAGTTCAGCGGCCTTGATGCTATCGACTTTTACGGCGAGGAAATCAAACAGAGTCGAGATCTCCATTTCACCTAAAATATCTGCCGATGCCGATTTGGGTGCGCCGGGTTGGATCCCTACGCGTAACTCTTGGGCGCCGGTAAGATAAATGTTACGCCAGCCTGCGCCTTCGGCTTGGTAGCCCAGTTGCTCATAGGTATCGGCAAGTAATTGTCTGGCCTTTTCGTTATCGGGTTCTGCCATGACCACTTTATTCAGTGCCGTCGCCACGAAACGGTATTCACCTTGGGCATAGTCGGCCTTGGCATGTTTAACCACAGCTTTAGCACCGCCCATATACTCGACAAATTTCTTCGCTTCATCCTTAGTCGGTAGCGGGTTTAAGTTGGCTGGATTCATATCGAAATAGCCTAAATACATGTTGTACACGGCTTTGGCATTATGGCTGTAGGTACCATGGTAACCATTGGTATACCAAGTGTCGCGCACGGCTTTAGGAATGGTGGTTTGAATCGCATCGCCAATATCTTGAATACCCACGCCATTATTGGCTAGACGCAGGGTTTGATTATGCACTAGGCCATAGTTATCCCTTTGCATTCTGAGGTAAGCATTTACATCCGCATTGCCAAAGACGGGCGCTGAATGGGCCTCGAAAAGTACCTGTGCATCATCGCCAAAGCGTGTCAGCAATGCATTGATATCCTTTGACCATTTGATGGCATCACGGACTTTTGCACCGCGCAAGGTGTAAATGTTGTGCATGCCATGGTAGGTGAGTTCACCCGTCCACAGGGCTTTCATTGAGGGAATATAGGTGGCCATTTCCGAGGCGGCTTCTGTGCCTGAGGCATCCATAAACACCATGTCTATGCCATCAATGGTGAGTGTTTCCCACTTATCTTTGCCGTTTAAGGTGACATCGGGTTTAACGTAGGTCACTTCGCCTTTGGATAATCCCTTGGCGAGCGCTGCATCGACAATGCCTTGATCGTTTCGCTCTAATGTTGCGCCGTATTGATAGGCCGCGCGGCGGCTCATGGCATTACCGGCGAGGACGTTTTCGTCGACAATTTCTTTGGTAATGTTATTTGAACCATAGACTTTGACCTTAGGGTACATGTCTTTGATTGCACGGGAACCGCCAAAATGGTCCGCATGACTGTGGGAATAAATCATCGCCACCACAGGTAAGTCATTACCCTCAGGCAAGTTTTTTAGGGCAAATTCCAATGATAACTTTGCCGCTTCTTTGGTGAGCAGCACGTCATAAAGGATCCACCCCGTTTTACCGCGGATAAGCGTTAAGTTCGACAAGTCAGTACCGCGAACTTGGTAAATCCCCTCTGTGACCTTGTATAAGCCGTTAGACACCATATTCAACTGGGCTTGGCGATAGAGTGATGGATTGACAGTGTCTGGGGTTTTGTCGCCGATAAAGCTAAATTCAGTGCGCAAAATGGCGGCTGTTGGTTCATCGAGTTCGGCGATGAGATTCTTAGAGAACTCTTCAAAGGCTTTTTTATCGGTGTAATTTAGAGTGGCTGCTGTGGCCTTGTTGACCTCAGTGGTTTGCTGGGTCGCAGGCTTTCCCTGATAGTGCAGACTGATATGTTCATGCTCGTGTTCTGCCGCTGTAGCGCTGAGGGTGAACGTTGCGATAATACTCAATGTCATCAAAGATTTTTGCATAATTTTACCTACAGATAGGAGGGATAGTGTCGTTGATGGTTTGAGTATAGACAGCTTGTGTATTTAGATAACTCGCGTTAGCTTGGGTTGTAATATTCATATTGTGAATGAGTAGTTTCCCTTATGCCGACACAAAAGCCATTAGATTTAAACTTATTGCGGGTGTTTATGGTGGTTTACCGTACTCGTTCATTCACGCAAGCGGCTGAAGAGTTGGACTTAACTCAGTCTTCAGTCAGTAACGCGATCAGTCGATTCAGGGTATGGGTCGGGGAGTCACTGTTCAATCGGGTTGGGAGGGGAATTGAACCGACGGCAGTGGCGCGGGAAATGTACCGTAAGTTTGAGCAGCCAATGGCAGATATCGAAACTGTATTGCTGGGGTTTGAGCATTTTGATCCAAAGTGCAGTCAGCGACGCTTCTATGTGTATGCCAATGAGTCGGTTATCGAAGCGCTGCAAACCGGTGTGCAGGCTTTATTACAGGATGCGGATATTGAAGTGATTTTTCGGGAATCACCGCCACAGGAAGCTGATTTATATCGCGATATCTTGCTTGAGCGAGTCGCTGTGGCGATAGACATTAAACCCGCGCAGCAAAGTTTGCTCTCGAGCAAATTACTCTTCACCGAAACCTTAGTGTGTATCGTCAGTCGGCAGCATCCTCGGATTCAAGGCGCCATTACCCATGAGCAGTATTTTGAGGAGAAACACGTCTTTTTGAATATGCGGCGTTTTAATCTTACTGCGGGGGATTTGTTTACCGAAGGCGTCTTGCCTAGACGCAAGATGTATAGTGAGCAGTCATCTTTATTGAGTATGTTTGCTACCGTAGGCAAAAGTGAGGCTATCGGCATAGCGCCTTTGCGATACGCCAGTCAGTACGCCGAGTTGTTCGGCATCCAGATTTTACCTATGCCACTGAAAACAAGACCCATTGATTTGTATATGGTGTGGAGCAGTAAATACACCCAAAACCCGAGCCATCAATGGCTACGAAGCTTATTGCTCGATGCCAGTGCGAGCACGGTAAATGAAAAAGCTCTGAATCTTGCTAGCAACTAGGCTAGCGATTCAGAGCTTAGTTTCGGTATGTAACCTTGGTTTTTGCTCAGTTCTAAACCTTAGTTCGTAATCTGATACTCGAACGAACGTTAATTACTGCCTTGCGAGTCTGTGGCTTTCGCCAGGTTGCTCGAAGTCACTGCGATACGGGTTGATATCTAAACCGCCGCGGCGCGTATAGCGGGCGTAAACGGTCAATTTAGTGCAATGACAGAAACGCTTCAAATCGACAAAAATTCGCTCGACACATTGCTCGTGGAACTCGTTATGTTGGCGGAAAGAAATCAAATAGCGCAGCAGTTTCTCGCGATCGATTTTAGGCCCTTGATAACGGATCATTACGCTGCCCCAGTCGGGTTGCGAAGTGATCAAACAGTTGGATTTCAGCAGGTTTGAATTAAGCGTTTCCGCAACTGTTTGCTTATCGTCCGTGCTGTTTTCCAAGTAATCAGGATTAAAACTATAATCGCTGACTTCAATATCGAGATCGTCAATACACGTGCCTGGTAACTCGATAATACGCTGAATGCCAAAGCTTTTTGGTTCGATGATTTTAACGCTAATATCACCTTGAGCACATTGACTTAAGTCTGCGACTAAGGTCTTTTGCAGTGAATCTATACTATCGAACTTGGTTTGATTAAAGCTATTGAGATACAGTTTGAACGATTTCGACTCAATCAGGTTCAGGCTTTCATAGCTTAAATGAAATTCAGCTATGGCCACCATAGGCTTACCTTTAGCATTTAACCAAGACAGCTCATAACCCGTCCAGATATCGGCACCATGAAACGGTAACGTCCCAGTTAGTGCAATAGCATTACGGTTTAGTGAGCGTGGAACCCCTTGCAGCAGCGACGCATCATACTCGGCTTGATAGTCTGTGGCTTTACCTAAAGTCAGGCCAACAAGCGCTTGCGCATCACTATAGGGATCGTGATTCTGTGTCATCAATACTGTTTCCATGTCAAAATAGGCGCACATTATACCTGAAATTGGATTGTGCTTAAGTGTCTTGTCTGCCCGCACTCGATAAATTTTTGCAAAACTACCATCAAGCTTACCTAACGAGTTTAGGTGAACTACCGCGTTATTACCCACAGGGTGAGGCTTCTGTGTGTATTCAAGGCGAATTTCATGCTGATCTTGATCAAGCCGTTTCTTGGCAGCCGGTTAAACGCGAAGTCGAAGGCAGTTTTGCCAATGTTGAGCATGCGCTTGAGTTGACTTTATGGCCAGAAATCAATCATTTTTACGGTCAGTATTATTCTGCACCTTTATTATTCGACTCAGAATGGGGCACGGGTGAGTTACTGCAAGTGTGGAATGAGGATGATTTTACCTGCCTGCAGCAAAACCTGATTGGTCATCTAATGATGAAGAAAAAGCTCAAGCAGCCACCGACGTGGTTTATCGGTTTGTTAGATGAGGGCGATAAAATGCTCACCATTAACAACAGTGATGGCAGCGTGTGGGTAGAGCTTCCAGGTGAGATCCCCACTCAGCAATTGTCGCCAAGTTTAGCGGAGTTTATTGGGGCGTTATCACCACGGATAGCACCGCCCGTTAAACATGAAGAACTGCCTATGCCCGCATTAGAACATCCGGGGATTTTTGCCAGCTTTAAACGTATGTGGCAAAACCTCTTTGGTAAACGTTAGTTGGCGTGAGCTTGACGCTATCTTGCTGCGAGTTCTCTGCCTTCAATCATGTTTAGCCAGAGTGTGGACGCTAAACCACACTGAGTTTGAGTGTGAACGCTCAACCTAAGCGTGGTTTATCTTAGGTTGAGGTTTTTGGCGAGATAAGATGATGTTACTGATGATCCCAAGACAGATTCGATACTATGCGGCAAGGCTCGCAGCGAAAGTGGAACATATCCAATAAAGGTTTATCGAGTTTCCAATCATGACTGCCACAACGTGGGCAAGGTCGCGCTTTTTCTGAGGCCAAATCTTGGCCGCCGACGCGGTATAAGTAGTAATAGGTCGGAATTTTAGTGAGATATTCGATACGGCCGCGCAAATCCCAACCTCTGCGAAATAAATCACTGTCTGGACTCGATAATTCCTCAAGTGCGGCAAATTCTGCTTTGGTGGCCGCCGCCATTTGTAACTCGTCACAGGCTTGCCATTCGCTCTGCCAACGGATAATGCGTTTGTGATCGCCATTAAAGGTTGCTGGAAGTCGATATAAGGGAATGGGCAGTAGATTATCGCCGCTGCGCAGGGGCGAGCACATGTGCACAAAGCTGGTATACAGCAGTTGCCAGCTGGGTGTGTCAGTATTGCTGACCTCAGAATTAATGTCCTGACCGATAAACTTTTCTCGCGGCGCGAGTAGCTTAGCGTCGGTTAACTCTGCTAAGGCTTTTTTGACCCAAGGGCTGTGATATTTATGCGCTAAACTGCTTTTCTCTGGCATCAGTAAACGCACTCTAAACTCACCGTCATTAAAGGCGACCGCAAATTCTCGCCCTAAGATTTGGCCATTAGCTCGATAGGCTTCAAGGAGCTGATTAATGGCTTTTTCGGCGGCAGAGATAGTGGTGTCGGCGAAGCATTCGAAGCGCAGTTCAGTGACAAACATTAAGCGGTTTTTCCTTGGGATTCTAATAAGTTGATGCGTTGTTTTAGTTCAAGCAGTTCGTTTTTCAATTGCATGATTTCTGCTTTTTGCTGCTCAGCATGACGCTCAAAATGCGTCTGTTGTATCTGCAGACGCTCGGCAAGCAGCGCAAGCGTCAAGGTATCGTTAGTTGCTGCGGCTTCGATTGTCGGGCTGAGGGCTTGTAACTCGGCTAAACGCTCGCGATCCGCCTTAGGCATAGATTTAAATTGCTGCAAGCCTTGGATCAATATCGGTAAAGGTAGGCTGCTACCTAAACGGGTTTTAATTAAGGCAAGGCTCGGTACTTTACCGCAGGCTTCGAGCGAACGTGCAGCCGCTAATACTTGGTCAAGTGGACTCATAATTAGCAAAATTCCTTAATTTGTTGAATGATTTAAACTAATCTCAAAAGGTTTCGTAAGTTTTTTCATTTAAAAACAATGTGTTGTCATTTGGCATCTATTTTGCTTATTGTCCTGCCTAAATCGCTTTTTCAAGCAAAAATAATAATCACACAGGATGTCACATGATTAACCACAAATTGAATAACAAACTTATCGCCATCACTTTTTTAGGGCTTGCAAGCTTAGGTCTTAGCGGCTGTGTGGTCAATGTCGGTGATGGCGAATCGGGTTGGGATAGCAGCGAATCATGGGAGAAAGTGCAGGATAAAAACCGCACGAACTTAACCAAACTGAGTTTAGGGATGCCCAAAGACCAAGTGATGATCTTAATGGGCACCGCTGATTTTAGTGAAGCCTACATTCAACAAAGTGCTCAACAAGGTGAATCGAATAAAGAAGTCTTAGTGTTGTTTTATCGTACCCAGCGCAATAATGGCGATGGAAAAACCACTAAGGATGAATGCACACCTATCGTGCTGAGCAACAATGCCTTAGTGGGTTGGGGTGAAACGGCTTACAGTAAAATTTAACCCGCGAGTTTTATAGCTTACGTAGCTGAGTATCTAGTTGCTCAATGGGCTCAGTCCAGAGGGCATCAGCTTCTAGGCCTTCGATGATAAAGCTCTTTTGAGCTGGGGTCCAAAAGGGCGCTTGGCTTAGATGGATGTGATGGTCGATGTCATGGGTTGCAATAAATTGCGCTATGGCTTCATCGCTACTGTCTAAACCGAGTTGCTCGAATAAGTGGCTTAGGTCTACTGGAGTTGTATCCATCATTATTTCCTTTTCAGTATAGTGCCTTCGTTTAGAGTAAGCGCCTGATTGAAAAATGCAATCTATGATTAAAATTTGCACTTTTCCGTTTCCTTGGTAAATTAATTGTTACTCATAAAAAGTGTGAGCTAAGTCAAGGAATACTAATAATGGACAATGAAACCTTGGAAGACTGCCGTGCAGTCTATTTGACCGCGGAAGACTTACGCATTGCCGCCTCTATCCTCTACAACGCTTATCATGATGACCCTTTTTTTGTCGATTCACTTTTTACCTCAGATAAAGCCGCTTACGAGCAAAAACTGCGCGCCGCGATCCGCGAAGAACTCAATACGTTATGGCAACAAAAACAAGCACTCATAGGTTTGTTCGACCATGAAAGACTGGTTGGTTTAGCCTGTGTGGTAACGCAAGAAGTGCCTTTGGGAGAAGGGCGTTACTGGCATTGGCGCTTAAAGATGTTGTTAGGTACTGGCTGGCAATCGACCCAAGCGTTGATGAAAAAAGAGTCCAGTATTGTCGAACTCTTACCCAGTAAGCACTGCGGTATTTTGCAGTTTATCGCCCTTGCACCGAACGAGCAGCACAAAGGACTCGGACATAAGTTAGTGCAAGCGGTAGTGAGTTGGTGTGATGAACAGCCGGATTTGGATGGTATTGGCGTGTTTGCCGCCCAGGAGAGCCATCTGCAGTTATTTACCCAGCATGATTTTGTCTCTTTAGGCGAGCTCAATATCGGCAGTGTCCATGGTCAGTTATTATTCTATTCGGTTCAACAAGATGACTCACTCTTATAAACGGTTCGCCGATTTCTATCCTTTCTATTTATCCCAACATCAGCACCCGACTTGCCGGCAATTACACTTTATTGGCAGTTGTTTAGTCCTGCTGCTGATTGGCATTGCCTTGGTTTCACAAGCCTGGTGGCTATGTTGGTTTATTCCGGTCGTTGGCTACGGTTTTGCGTGGGTGGGACACTTAGTATTCGAGAAGAATCGACCCGCGACATTTCAGTATCCCTTTTACAGTTTGATGGCTGATTGGATAATGTTTGCTCAGATGATCAGCGGCTTTTTTAAGCGTTAAAAAAGCCGTCCGAGTGAGATGCCCATGCCCGTGTGAGAGATCGCTTACAAACGCTGTAGGACATAATGTTTTCTTTTTGATTGTTTTTTGTTCTCTTATGTTTAATTTTAAATAGAATCATTTGCTTATGTTTATTTAGTTTATGTTTGACCGTAATTTCTTTTGTAGTCCGTTCTTTGAGCCGAACAAAAAAGTCATGGTTAACGTAGAATTCACTCATGGCCAAAGCAAATGGATAGCAAGGAAAGCGAAACAGGCCAAAGGGACGCAAGAAGCAACGAATTAAGATTTCAAGGTTGAAATCGCTGACGGTAGGAAAACTGTCATTCGCCTAGGATAGGCTAAGGAAAAGCAGGATTGCTTTTCAAGGATGATTAGAGACAGTGAGTCGTATCGTCAGGATGATGAATTTCAGGAAGAATACAGGACACGCTTAAGGATTAAGCATGAACTCGAGACAGGATGTGTCGAGACAAGGATAAAGTATAAGGGTGAACAGCTTGTACTACTCTATGGAAGACAAATTTTTGCAGGATGCAATAGGAAAAAGTCATAGGAAGTGACAGGCTCTGTAAAATGGATTTACAGGTCAAAGGACTGAGTGTTATCTCACGCAAGTTTGATACACAGGGACGAAAAGGGATTACAGGGACGACGCAGGACGCAAGCAGACGCATGGATGGTGCAGGGAGCACAAATCGAGCAGGACGGCTTACAAAGGATAAATGGGGCGCACTTTAGTTGCGCCCTTTTCTTTGGTTCATTTTCAGTATTAATCTCGCTTTGCCAAGCTATAACGCTATTCACATTGACTTTGTAACTCTGCTTAAAGACTTCTCACCGCAAAGCATGTTTACCAGTCTTACTTCTCTTATTGCTTAATAATTTTTTTCTGGTCATGCGCCGAATGCTTGTCGAACTTTGAGCGATAGCGGTTTATGCATAAGTCCTTCAGGGGAGAACATCTAGCGCTTTGCTTACTTTTGATTCGAATTGCCATCCTCCGTGTAAGAGATCTCTCACAAGTATGTAAGTAATTTGTAAGTTAAAGGGGTGGTTATGTCTTGGTTTTGGTTATTATTTTTATTTATATCAGCCGGTTAGTCTATTTTTCATCAGTTAAGCTCACTATTTTCGTTAACATTTTAAATAATCCGCAATGAGTACTTTTGTTGGTTGGCGTAGAATTCATTTTGTAGAAGGAGTGACGGGCAACAGGATGTTGGCGATCAGGATGATCGAACAGTGACTAAGGAATGTGACTTAAGGAATAGGGATATAGGCCTTTCAGGATGAAAGATAGCCAATACCAAGGAAGGGAGACTATCAAGGATTGATAGACTCATTGCATAGGATAGCAATGGCACAGGGAGTGCAATTGAATGGATGCAATACCCGTTTCATGGATGATGATGGAACCGCTCAGGAAAGAGCAAGCTTGGGACTGGATGACCAAGATATAGGGAAGTACATGAGTACAGGGACCTCAAGGATTGAGCAGGGATGAAGCAGGACGCAGATTGACGCATGGATGGTGCAGGGAGCACAAAAATAGCGGGATAGCTTAACAGAGAATAGGAGGGCGTGGCTTTAGGGCCGCGCCCTTTCTTTTTTAACTTTTACAGTGAGTTATTTTTCAGCACCACAGAATAACTGATTATTCTCAATTCTGGCGAACAGCTTATTTGAGCCAACATTGTCGATAAAAGCTTAATGGCATTTGCCTGAGCTACAGCCGCTTTGCGTACCACAACCGCCAAATTTCCCCTGCGCTGTCGGCGCCTCTTGCCATTCGGGCTCTGGGAAGATAGGCCATTCTATTTTTTGAATTTTCTTACCTTGCATCCAAATATGGCCACTGTACTGGTTAATACCGTCGGTGCTGAATTCAAATAAATATTTCGCTTTCCAACAAATCCCCGTGGTGCCGCCAATACTTGGGCGGGCGGTTTCCATTGCTATGGCTAACAGTTGCACTTTTTGTCGCCAGCATTCTTTTTCGGCAAAAATACGGCTCAGCTCTGCCATTTGGCGTAACTGCCAAAAAAATGCGGCAATCACGACGAGGCCAATAATTAACAGTAAATCTGACATCATTTGCTTGCTGCCTTAAACAAACCACCTATGGCTTGTGATAGTTGAATGCTTCGATTGGGATTTCTTAACTCACCTAGTAGTTGATTGCGCAAACTAGGAATAGCCACAATATCAGCAAAGACCTGATTAAAAAAGGCTTGGGGCTGCAGTGCTAGGGCTTCTAAGTAAAGACTGCGACTTGAATCTTGTTTTAATACCGACCAGTTACGTCCGGCAATACTGATGAGGGCATTGGTATCTAAAGAGGCTTGGCCGTGTAGATGCTCAAACGCTTGTTGGCTGTGTTTGGCGCTAGAAGCCAAAGCCCGTAGGAAATAGGCTTGGTGCTCTGGGGCTGCATCTTGAAGTTTTGCGAGAATTTTATCGGCGAGTGTGTTGCTAATCAGTAAGTGTTCAAGACATTGACATAGGGCGATTTGCACTTCAATGGCGGCTGTATCAAAGCTCGATACTAAGTGCTGCTCATGATCAAATTCATTTGCGCGCGCACATACATCGGCTATGCCTTGCATCCCAATATGTTGCCATTGTGCTGGGGCTACTTGGCCTGACAGGTATTGCACGGCAAATTCGTATTGCGATGACGCGCGTTGGCCGAGTTGTTTACGAACAAGCGCGTTGAATACGGCGAGTTTTTCTTGGCTTGGCTTGAAGTTAAACGGATTATTCGCGAGTCGTTCTTGCTGCTCATCACTGAGTGGCTGAGTGGGATCTTGCCCTAATGCCGCTAATATCATTTCGATAAATTGTGAGCGCGGTGCAGGCGACAGTAATCCTTGCTCATCTAAGGCCAGTTTTAGAAACCAAATAAAGTGTTGCTGACTCGCATCCCAAAAGACGATAGCAAACTGCGCATGTCCTTGAATCGGGTAAGGATAAGGGGTAGACAGAGATTCTATTTGGTGAAACGCGAGCATATCAATATGTTGCACCTTACGGCCAAGATCATACACTTGGAACTGGGTTTTGGCTGTGGTTAAAAACTGGCTTAAAGTTGTAATTTCAGTCATTTGGCTGCCATATCAATCAAAGAGGCTCAATAAATTGGCGCCATTATAGGGGGAAGTGCGTCTGGATGGTATGATTGCGGCACTTTAATCGACCTATTCGGCCTGTGGATTGTGGCAAGTTCTTCAATCACAGTGGCTAACATGAGAATGGATCTGAAAGCTATGTTATACAGTCAAACCCAAGCTAAATTGGCTCAGATTGCCCAAGCGCTGCAAGCGGCCGAGTTGTGGTCTGAGCAGGCGCCTTCTGCCACAGCAATGGCAAGCACAGCGCCTTTTGCCTGTGATCTTATGCCCCTTGAGCAGTGGTTGCAGTTTATTTTACTGCCTAGAATGCAGACTTTAATCGAAACGGGTGCGCCATTGCCGACGCAAATTGCGATAGCCCCTATGGCTGAACATGTTTGGCTGGATATGCCCCCGCGCCAAGCTCTGATTGGTGTATTGAATGAATTGGATATGTTGTTAAATGAATCAAGATGATATCTGGCTTGAAACGCCTGAAAATGCACTGAATGCATCCCAAGAGGATGACTCAGAAGAGCAGGCGCCTGAGATTGAAATTCTTTATGAAGATGAGCACTTAGTGGCAATTCATAAACCTGCAGGCTTATTGGTCCACCGCAGTTATTTAGCGCGTCGGGAGCGATTTTTTGCCATGCAGTTGACCCGCGACTTAGTCGGCTGTCATGTGTTCCCCGTACATCGTCTCGACAGGCCGACATCTGGTGTGCTCTTGTTTGCCAAGAGTAGTGAAGTCGCCAATGCACTGTGTGAGCAATTTGCTTCCCATACGATTGAAAAACAATATTTGGCTTTAGTGCGCGGTAATATGCATGAGAGCGGTATTTTAGACTATGCGCTTAAGGTTGAGTTAGATGAGTTGGGCGATAAGAATGCCGATCCTAACAAAGCCGCGCAGGAAGCTGTGACGGCTTATGAGCCATTACTCAATACTGAGATTCCGTATCCGTCAGGCCGATATCCCACTAGCCGATTTGCACTGGTACGCTTGAGCCCTAAAACGGGGCGTAAACATCAGCTCAGAAGACATATGGCGCATCTACGTCATCCTATTGTCGGTGATACCACCCATGGTGATGGTAAGCAAAATGCGTTTTTCCGCGAGCATTTTGGCATTAATCGCCTGTGGCTTATCGCGAAAAAGCTCAGCTTCACCCATCCTGTGACTCAAGTTCGGCTCAGCATAGAAACCGAGCTTGAGCCTGAGTGGGAAACCGTGTTTGCCGAGCTAGGTTGGGACGAGGCGACCTTAAGTCAACAGGCTGAGTTGTTAATCGCCACGGATGAAATACCAGCTGGAAATGCGTAACTCATGAGCTTAACTCTGCCAAACTCAACTGAGACAATCTCGACATAATTGGCAGTCAGCCAAGTGAGTGGCATCAAAAGTCATTCGCTTGGCTTGGTTATTGACACTAAGCAATCGAATCAAAACTATCGAACCCATAACGGTCGAATCAACATTGTTCAATTAAAACGGTTCAATTAAAACTGTCCAATCAAAATGAGTCTGGCGGTAATTAGTCGAGGCGTTGCGGTGTTTGTGCGGTTTGTGGACGCAATTCTTGCATCATGACGGCTAAGGTTGAGAATCCAGAGGTAGGCGCGAGTGGCGATGTGAGATTTTGCTGGGCGGAGTGGAAATAATTTTTACGTCGAATATGGGTTGTTTTGTGGTGTTGCTTGAGGTGTTTTTGGCGGGTGGACTGTCGCATCAGATATTTCCTCATGCTCAATGACTTGATTTATAAAAATTTTGCGCCTTAGCTTGCCCATCCGCTGAACAATAAAGTAAGGTCAGCCTAATAAGGTTTGCAACGCAATGTGGAGTGTATCATGAAAAAGGTGAATCTGGTGTTTGGCACTGTCTATGGTAGTGCACAATTTGCCGCCGAAACCCTAGAGAAAGAAATGCAAGTTTTAGGTTATGATGTAACATTGTGGCAACCAAATGACGTAGCCAGCTTTATTCCTCCGCAGGATGAATTGTTAGTAGTGGTGACTTCTACGACGGGCCAAGGGGACTTACCCGAAGATATTCAGCCTTGGTATCATAATCTTAAAAATCTTGCGCCCTATTTACCCGCGCTTAACTACAGTGTGATCGCACTGGGTGATTCAAGTTATGAAACCTTCTGTGGCGCAGGTAGGGCTGTAGACGTGCTCTTGAGTGAGCTTGGCGCTAAACCACTTGTAGAATTATTAGAAATCGATGCCTGTGAAACCATGGAACCTGAGGTTGAAGCGATAAAATGGCTAGAACGCTGGAATCAAGTCGTCAAAACCGAGCTCGTCGCTTAGGCAGTTTCGTTACTCAGCAGTGGTTTAAATTTGCCCAGCGCTTAAGCCAAGCGCTGCTTATTCCTATTGCCATTTTACCCGCCGCTGGGGTCATGCTTGGCCTCACCGTTAGTCCTATTCCTTTTATGCCCGAAGAGCTGACAGTGTTGATGTTGGCGGTGGGCAAACTCATTTTCGCCATCATGCCGATGTTATTTGCCGTGGCGGTCGCTATTGGCTTTTGCCGCGATCAAGGCATTGCCGCCTTTACAGCTGTGTTTGGTTATGGGGTGATGACGGCGACATTAGCCGCACTGGCTGATTTGTACCGACTTCCAACCCAACCTCTATTGGGAATGGATACCTTAGATACGGGGATTGCGGGTGGCATGATGCTCGGCGGTATTACTTGTCTTGCGGTGCGCTGGAGTCAATATATACGTTTGCCTGCAATTTTCTCCTTCTTTGAGGGACGCCGCAGTGCATCTTTGCTGATTATTCCCTTAGCGATGGGCTTAGGATATGTGCTCGCCCATGTGTGGCCACCCTTAGCGCTATTGATTGAGCGGGTATCTGACTGGGCTGTTTATCAAAAACCGGCCATTGCTTTTGGCGTGTATGGCGCATTAGAGCGGTTACTTATTCCCCTTGGGTTGCACCATATTTGGAACGCGCCTTTTTACTTAGAAGTGGGCCAATATCAGTTATTAGGGCATGAAGTCGTCCGTGGTGAGGTGGCGCGTTATTTAGCGGGCGATCCGCAGGCGGGAAACCTTGCTGGTGGTTACCTGATTAAAATGTGGGGATTACCTGCGGCGGCGCTGGCAATGTGGCGCTGCGCCGATCCTTCTGAGCGTAATCGCGTGGCGGGCATTATGCTCTCGGCGGGGGCGGCTAGTTGGTTAACAGGGGTGACTGAACCTATCGAATTTGCCTTTATGTTTGTGGCGCCAATCCTATTTATCATTCACGCCTTACTCACTGGGCTCGCTTACTTTGTCTGTATCATGCTCGATATTCACCACAGCATAGTGTTCTCCCAAGGGCTGGTGGACTTTACGCTGTTATTTCCATTGTCCCGTAATGCCAGCTGGTTTGTTTTCCTCGGACCTTTGACCGCCATCATATATTACCTGTTGTTTAGGTTGAGTATTTTAGCCTTTAATTTGAAAACGCCCGGCAGGCTTGAGCATAACGACAGTAAAGGACCTAAAGAAAGTTTACGGGCGATTATCGCGGCGCTTGGTGGGCGTGACAATATTGTTGAGCTGAATGCCTGTTTGACTCGGTTACGCTTGAGCGTACATAAGCCAGAGTTAGTCAATAAGGTGCGTTTGAGTCAGTTGGGCGCTAAGGGCGTAATTGTGATGGGCAAAGGTGTGCAGGTGGTTTATGGCACTAAGGCCGAAACCTTGCGTAAGGTATTGCAGCGTTACTTAGATACTCGCCGCTAGGATTATATTTTTACAAAATTAACTGCTTAATTTTTACATTTTATTGATTCAAGCCTCTGAAATGTCATTTTTATTTTCGCATTATAGGATTTTCATGCTGTTCAGCACGATTTGCTATGGCAAACTCGATGTAGGGACAATATAGGAGATCCAACTTTGCAACAAATGACTGAAACTCGCGGTAATACTTCGCCATCCATAGAACGTAAAATCTTACTGACGGATTGCGCCGATGCCCAAGGCCTCATCGCCAAAATCACCAGTGTTTGTTTTACCCATAAACTGAATATCATCAAAAACAGTGAGTTTGTGGATAATGCCCAAGGGCGTTTCTTTATGCGAACTGAGTTAGAGGGCATTTTTAACAGCGAACAGTTATTGCAGGATCTGCGCGACGTGCTGCCTGCTAAGAATCACATGACCTTGGTCAGCGCTGGCAAGAAACGCATTGTGGTGTTAGTGACGAAAGAAGCGCACTGTTTAGGCGATCTGTTGATGAAAGCCTATTACGGTGGTTTAAGTGTCGAGATTGCCGCTGTGGTGGGCAACCATGATGCGCTGCGCGAACTGGCCGAAAAATTTAACATTCCCTTTCATCTGGTGAGTCACGAAGGCTTAGACCGAATTCAACACGAGCAAGCACTGTTGGCTGCGGTATCTCAATACGAACCCGATTATTTAGTCTTGGCTAAGTACATGCGGGTATTAACGCCTGATTTTGTGGCGCAATATCCTAATCGCATCATCAACATTCACCATTCTTTCTTACCTGCTTTTATTGGCGCAGCACCCTATCGTCAGGCTTGGGAGCGCGGGGTGAAAATTATCGGTGCGACGGCGCATTTTGTGAATAATTGCCTCGATGAAGGGCCGATCATCAAGCAGGACGTGATTCCCGTCGATCACAGTTATAGCGCCTTAGAAATGGCACGCGCTGGGCGCGATGTAGAAAAGAGTGTGCTGAGCAAAGCGCTGCAGTTAGTGCTTAACGAGCAAGTGGTCGTGTACGGCAATAAAACGATCGTCTTCTAAAGCGTAGGCAGTCGCGCTAAGGTAATGACAAGCGTAGCGATAACATGACATTCAGCTCAGCCTATTTTAATCAGCGTATGTCATGGGATCAGCTATCATTATGTTTATTGGAGATTTTATAGTGCTCACATTCGGGCGAATATCACGCTAAAGCGTGTCGCCCATGCTCTAATCAAAGACTGGAGTGCTGGATGTCAACTAGTCAAAGCCTTATCGTTGGAATGAAAGACTTGCCCGATAGTTTGAATTTGTCTTGGGCACAGCTTGATGAGCAATTTCGCGTGCTACGGATGAGCCAAGCCTTTTACCGGCGTTGTAAACGTTCGGCGGCGCAAATCATTAATCAACCCATCAGCCAATTGTTTAGTGCCTTTAATGCCGAGTTGTGCGCCGATATTGTAAGGCGACGTGGGCAAGAGCTTGGTTTTCAACTCCAAGATCATAGAGGCATACGTGTGCATCTTGCGCTGCATTCTTTGCCTGAGACGGGATGGTATTTGATTCTATCTGACATTAATTTTGAAGATCCGCAGATGAAGGAGCTGCATTCGGATTATCGTCGAGCGATTCAAGCGAGCGATGCTTGGCTGCAACATATTGAAGATGTGATTAAATCCTCCCAAGAAGAAGTATTCAAAGTCGCAGTCGCTAAGGCGATGTCGCTCACTGGTAGTCGCTATGGCTTTATTCTGTTGCATAACGAAAAATCAAAAACACTCACACTCGCGGCACGTTCCGACTATTCCAAAGCAGAGGCGGATCAAGCCGATTTCATCGAAGATAATACCCAAGTGTCAGAACTTGAAAGCCGCGTATGGCTCGAATGCGTACGAGATTATAAGCCGATCATCCAAAATCAAACCGACTCCCAAAGACGCTTAGGGGATTTGCCCTTAGATAAATTGTTACTTGCGGGGCGTTACTTGGCGGTGCCGATTTTGTTTCGCAGCCGCTTGGTCGGCATAGTGTGCGTGGTTGACCGTCACGAGCCCTATAGTCGTAATGATGCGAGATCATTACTGACTTTTGCCAGCATTTTATGGCACAGCATTGAACTGCCACGCACATTGCGAGCTGTTTCTCGCCAGTCCAAAATCATTAAATCGCAAAAAGAGCAGTTATCTCAGTCGTTAACCCAGCTTATTAGTGCCATTTCTGAGGCATTAGAACTAAAAGATGCCTATACCGCAGGGCATCAAAAGTCGGTGGCGCAATTAAGTTATTTGATTGGTGAGAAATTAGGCTTAGATCCCCAGCGCCTAGAAGGGCTTAAAATTGGTGCCTTAGTCCATGATATCGGCAAGTTGGCCATTCCATCGCAGATCTTGACCAAACCTTCGAAGCTTTCAAAAGAAGAATACGCATTAATACAGACCCATCCACTCCATGGCGCTGAAATTATTGAGGATGTGGAGTTTCCTTGGCCCATTAAAGAGATGATTTTACAGCATCATGAGCGGCTCGATGGCTCGGGCTATCCTGCGGGTTTAAAGGATAAAGCCATTCTCTATGAGGCGAAAATTATTGCCGTAGCCGATGTTGCCGATTCGATATTATCCCACAGGCCCTATCGTCCATCTTTGGGGCTGGAGAAAATGACCGAAGTGCTGCGTGCGGGTAAAGGGACTCTGTTTGATCCTGAGATAGTCGAAACCTGTTTAGCGATTTTGATTAATCGTGAGTTGAGTATTAGCGATCATATTGGTGCCGCGCCCCTTGAACCTCTCGTCACGATTTCCCTCGACCATGAATTAGCCGACGTTAAGCGTTTGCTTACTGCTGCTCGCGCTAAGGTGGCTGTGGTATTAGATGAGCAACATAAGATAATTGGCGTGATCACTCATCAATTGCTGGAGCATTGGTTTAGCCCATTACTTGGCACAGCGGCTGAGCGTGAGCAGGATAGGGCATCTTTACATAAAAAAGCCCATCAGATCATGCAGCATTCGGTGCCTACCATCAGTGAGGTGGCGACATCGGAAGATGCCTTATTGCAGTTGAATCTTTTGGATTCAGAATATCTTGTGGTGATAAACAAAGCACAGCAGCCATTGGGGATTATCGGCTGGCGGGCCATTGCCATGACAAGAAACGCTTTCCGCGAAGTTGAGAGATTGATTTAAGTGCTTTATGAAACACTTTATTTTTAATCCTGATAATAACAGCGCAACTGTAGGCTAAATTTTACCGACAATAAAAAAGATGCCCGAGGGCATCTTTTTACGTAACTCATGTTATCGAACGAATACTGTTAATCAACAATACGCAGTAATTCGTTGATACCCACTTTACCGCGGGTTTTTGCATCCACTTTCTTAACGATAATGGCGGCATATAGGCTGTACTTGCCACAGGCTGACGGCAGGTTGCCAGAAACCACGACTGACCCCGCTGGCACACGACCGTAATGCACTTCGCCAGTTTCGCGATCATAAATTCGAGTGCTTTGGCCGATATACACGCCCATAGAAATCACTGAGCCTTCTTCAACCACAACGCCTTCAACAATTTCAGAACGTGCACCGATAAAGCAGTTATCTTCGATGATGGTTGGGCCCGCTTGTAATGGCTCAAGTACGCCACCAATACCCACGCCGCCAGATAAATGCACGTTTTTACCGATTTGTGCACATGAGCCAACGGTCGCCCAAGTGTCAACCATAGTGCCTTCATCAACATAGGCGCCTAAGTTCACATAGGATGGCATCAACACGGTATTTTTACCGATGAATGAGCCTTTACGCACTGTAGCCGAAGGCACCACGCGAATGGCTTCCGCTTTAAAGCGAGCTTCATCATATTCGGCAAATTTTAACGGCACTTTGTCGAAGTATTTGGTTTCGGCGCCATCGATAACCACGTTATCGAAAATACGGAAGGACAGTAATACCGCCTTTTTCAGCCACTGGTGTACATGCCATTGTCCGTCGATTTTCTCGGCGACACGGACTTCACCTTTGTCGAGCATATTGATGACATTTTGCACATCGTCACGCACGCTGGCGTCAACTGTGCTTGGCGTGATGTCGGCGCGAGCTTCAAAAGCCGCCTCAATACGTTGGCGTAAAGCCTCCATTTACTTCTCCCACTGGTCTCGTTAATTAACTGATTCGATATTCTTTGCACTCAAGGCACTGATTAAAGCGTCCCTGAGGGTATTCTCTTGGGTTTCGTTAAGCTGCAGGCCATCGTTGGTTTGCAGCATAAAAAAGTCTTCGGCTCGCTCACCAATGGTGGTGATCTTGGCCGCGAGTAACGTCGTGTTGCAACGGTAAAAGATATCCCCGACTTTTGCCAGTAATCCTGGCGAATCTAAGGCGATAAGCTCCATCATACTTGTACCATGACGACTGCTTTCGAGGAAACTCACTTGTGTCGGAACATTAAAAGGTTTCATCTTGCGCGACAGTTTTCTAAAGCGTGGCAGTTTTGGGCTGTCGCTCGATAGGGCTTTTTCGAGCGCCTTACGGATACTTTGAATACGTGACAGCTGGCTAACGGGCGCGCCATCTTGCTCTAAGATCACAAAGGTATCGAGGGCATAATTGTCTTTTGACGTCATGATGTTGGCATCATGGACGTTGATATTTTTATTGTCGAGTACCGCCATCACAGTTGCGAACAATTTAGGTCTGTCTTGGCAATAGACAAATAACTCAGTGCCACCACGAGTCGTGTGTTTGGACACTAAGACTAAGGGCTCATCCTGTTGTTTATGCTTTAAAATCGCTTCGGCGTGCCACGCGACTTGATTGGGCTGGTGGCGTAAAAAGTAATCTGCCTTGAAACGTTGCCACAGGGTATCGAGATCTTTCTCTTTCAGTCCACGGCGCAGCAGTTCTTTTTTCGCCTTGGCTTGGTATTCACGTACTCTGGCACGAATGTCGACGGGTTTTTCTTTACCACGTGCGAGCACCCTTTGGGTCGAAAAGTACAAGTCGCGCAGCAGTGAGCCTTTCCAGTTGTTCCACGTTTTTTCGTTGGTGGCGCAGATATCAGCAACGGTTAAGCAGTACAGATAGCTTAAATGCACAGCATCGCGGACTTTATTGGCAAAATCGGCCACCACATCGGGATCGGAAATATCTCGGCGCTGGGCGGTGACAGACATCACCAGATGATTCTCGACCAGCCAAGCGACTAGACGACCATCGTGATCGTTTAACCCGTGTAGCTTACAAAAGGCGAGGGCGTCGGCGCCGCCAAGTTTACTGTGATCGCCACCGCGGCCTTTGGCGATATCGTGGAAGATCGCGCCTAATACCAGTAAGCCCTTTTTCGGCAGTTGGTTGATGAGAATCGAGCCTAAGGGAAATTCTTCTTTTTGTTCGGCTTGAGAAAAACGCTCAATATTGAGCAGCAATCTGTGGGTATGTTCATCGACTGTGTAGGCGTGGAACAGGTCAAACTGCATCTGACCTTCAATATTTCGCCATGCCGGTAAATAGGCCGATAACACGCCGTGTTTGTGCATTAAAGACAAGGCAACAATGCCGCGAGGATGGCGCAAAATTTCCATAAAGGCTTGGCGGCAAAGTGGGTTTTCTTGCAAGGCTTGCGGCTGGGCGCGTCTTGCACGGCGCAGTGAACGCAGTGTTGGCGCGTAAATGCCTTTAATGTTGGAGTTTTTAGCGACCAACAAAAATAGCCGCACAATTTCTTCGCCGCTATCGAACAGATCATCACTGAGCGCTTCGATAAAGGTGCCGCGGCGCTGGTAGTGTTTGTCTATCGATTGAATTTCTAAGGCTTTTGTGTGCCCCAATGTTGCCCGTTTAAATAGCTGCAGCAACATTTCGTTCAGCTCCATCACTCGGCGTACCGTGCGATAGTAGCGTTTCATCATCTGCTCAACAGCAAGCTGGGTGGCGTCTTCATAGCCCATAAGTTCGGCAACTTGGCGTTGTACATCAAAGAGTAAGCGATTTTCATCGCGCCCCACCACCATGTGCAGGGCAAAGCGCAGCTTCCATAAAAAGTGCTGACATTCGAGCAATTCTTCTAATTCACCTTGCTCTAAAAAGTCGTATTGGACTAATTCTTCGAGGCGAGCGGCGCCGAAGTGTCGCATGGCTACCCAAGCAATGGTTTGAATATCCCTAAGGCCACCGGGGCAACTCTTGATATTGGGTTCTAAATCGAAGGCACTGGCTCTGGCATGGCGGGCATTTTGCTCATCCCGTTTTGCGATAAAAAAATCGCTTGAGGTCCAAAAGTCACTCTGACGAATGGCATCGTAAAGTTGGTCGAATAAAAACTCAGGCCCTTCGAGCAGTCGGGCTTCTAATAAGTTAGTGGCTATGGTGATGTCTTCACGACCGAGGACAATCGTGTCGTTCAATGTGCGGACACTGTGGCCGATTTCTAGATTTGCATCCCACAGAAAGGCAATAAACTGACTGAGTGCCGCTTCGGCGGCGGGTGACAAAATATCATTAAACAGGAACAGCAAGTCGACATCTGAGTGGGGATGCAGCTCCCCACGGCCATAGCCGCCTACGGCAATCAGGGCAATATCGTATTCCCTTAGTCCGTGCTGTTCCCAAGCTTGCTTGACAAGGGCATCGACAAATTGACAGCGCTGCGTGACGAGCTCTTCAATCGGGGTTTTAGCCTTGAAACGGGCTAAAAGAGTCTGATTCTGTTCGATTAATGATTGTTTAGCGAGCAGAGCTGTATTCATCGAGTCCCTTGTTTTTATGCTTGTTAGTTTGGCCTATCGCTCGTGATTGATGATACGCGGGAAATCTTCATCCTCACGCAGAGTCAGTACTTCAACCCCTTTTTCTGTTACCAGAAGAGTGTGTTCCCACTGGGCAGAGTTTTTTCCGTCTGAGGTGGTCACAGTCCACTTATCATCACGATCGAGTATGGTCGTGTGGCGACCGGCATTGATCATAGGTTCAATGGTGAAACACATGCCTGGGCGTAATACTGTGTTATCGCCGTTACGGTAGTGCATGACCTGAGGTTCTTCATGGAAACCTGAGCCAATACCGTGGCCACAATAATCTTGCACGATGGAATATTTCTCAAGGCCTGTTTTGCTTGCTTTGATGAATTTTTCGATAGTATTGCCAATTTCACCCAGTTTTAAACCTGGACGCACCTTGCGAATGGCTAAATACAGGCTTTCTTGCGCGATGCGGCACAGGCGTTTGTCCTTAGCGCTCACTTCACCAATTAAAAACATCATCGAAGTATCACCGTGATAGCCGTCTTTAATCACTGTGATGTCGATATTGAGAATATCGCCTTCTTTCAATGGTGGGTTATCGTTCGGAATACCGTGGCAAATCACATTGTTTACTGAAGTACAAATGGACTTAGGAAAACCATGGTAGTTAAGCGGCGCCGAAATCGCACCTTGCTCTTCGGTATATTTGGCGCAGAGATCATTGAGTTCATTGGTGGTCACGCCCGGCTTAACATACGGGGCGATCATTTCTAATACCTGTGCGGCGAGTTTGCCCGCAGCACGCATTTTTTCAATTTCTTCAGCTGTCTTGATGACTATACTCATTGCGTTTTCTCTTGTGTCTTTAATGTCTGTTGGCCACGCAACCTAATGCAAAAATTTGTGCTTTAGGGCTATTTATGGTATAAAGCGCGCCGTTATGTTTAAGTCTTGATGAATTGCCTAAGCCAGCATTTGCTCTGTTTAGATACTTGCAAGACTAAAGATGGCGGCCATTATACATGGCTATTTGTCTAAATACTAAATCACACACGTGTCGACACATTCTTCGGGGTGCCCTCAGCTGTTAACTGCGGGGTCGAAGACATGGGATACGTGGAGGTCTAACCCCCTAAATTTTAAGGTAATAGAAATGACTACAGTTTCAATGCGCGATATGCTTCAGGCCGGTGTCCACTTCGGTCACCAAACCCGTTACTGGAACCCAAAAATGAAGCCATTCATTTTCGGTGCTCGCAACGGTGTTCACATCATCAACCTTGAGCATACTGTGCCAATGTTCAATGAAGCGCTGGCTTTCATCAGCAACGTAGCTTCAAAGAAAGGTAAAGTATTATTCGTTGGTACTAAACGTGCTGCTGGCGAAGCGATCAAAGAAGCTGCTCTGTCTTGTGACCAGTACTATGTTGATCACCGCTGGTTAGGCGGTATGCTGACTAACTGGAAAACCGTTCGTCAGTCAATCAAACGTCTGAAAGAACTGGAAAGCCAATCAGTAGATGGTACTTTCGACAAGCTGACCAAGAAAGAAGCGCTGATGCGTACTCGTGAGCTTGAAAAGCTGGAAAAATCTTTAGGTGGTATTAAAAACATGGGCGGCCTGCCAGACGTATTATTCGTCATCGGTGCTGACCATGAGCATATCGCTATTAAAGAAGCTAACAACCTGGGTATCCCTGTTGTTGCAGTTGTTGATACTAACTCTGCGCCAGATGGTGTTAACTACATCGTTCCTGGTAACGACGACGCTATGCGTGCTATCCGCCTGTACACTACTTCTGTTGCTGCTGCTGCTAAAGCTGGCCGTGGTCAAGATTTGGCTGTTCAAGCTGAGCAAGACGGTTTCGTAGAAGCCGAATAATAATAAGGCGGGATGAGTTTCATCACCCTTATTAACCAAGATTTTTGATTGGTTAACAGGGGCCATTCGGCCCCTGTTTTATATCTGCAAATTAGTCGATTTTTTATAGAGGATTTAACAATGGCAATTACTGCTGCCCAAGTTAAAGAACTGCGCGACCGTACTGGCGCAGGCATGATGGATTGTAAAAACGCTCTGACAGAAGCTAACGGCGACATGGAGTTAGCGATTGACAACATGCGTAAGTCTGGCGCTGCTAAAGCGGCTAAAAAAGCGGGTAACATCGCTGCTGACGGTACTATTTTAATCAAGAATGGCGAAGGTTTCGCTGCTCTGTTAGAAGTTAACTGTCAAACTGACTTCGTTGCTAAAGATTCTAACTTCTTAGGCTTTGCAAACGCGGTGTTAGATGTTGCTGCAGCATCTAAAGTGACACTTGAAGATTTAAAAGCACAGTTCGAAGATGCACGTGTTGCTCTGGTAACTAAAATCGGTGAGAACATCAACATTCGTCGTGTTGAGTACATCGATGGTGCAAACCTGTCTTCATACCGTCACGGTGAGCGCATTGGTGTTGTTGTAGCCGGTGAAGCTGACGAAGAAACCTTAAAGCACATCGCAATGCACGTTGCTGCTTCTAAGCCTGAATTCGTTAATCCAGAAGATGTGCCTGCTGATCTTGTTGCAAGAGAGCAAGCACTGCAAATCGAAATCTCTATGAACGAAGGCAAATCTGCTGAGATCGCTGAGAAGATGGTTCTGGGTCGTATGAAGAAGTTCACCGGTGAGATTTCTCTGACTGGCCAAGCTTACATCATGGAACCAAAGAAAACTGTTGGCGAAGTTCTGAAAGAGAAAGGCGCTACAGTGACTAACTTCATTCGTTTAGAAGTTGGTGAAGGTATTGAGAAGAAAGAAGAAGATTTTGCAGCTGAAGTTGCTGCTCAAATCGCTGCTTCTAAAAAGGCTTAATCGCCAACGCTAAATACCCCCAAGACCGTGGCATTCGCTGCGGTCTTGTTATAACCAGGATAAAAATTATGAGCACCAATCCAAAACCCGCATTTAGACGCATTCTTCTTAAATTAAGTGGCGAAGCACTGATGGGCGACGAAGGCTTCGGCATCGACCCTAAAGTATTAGATCGCATGGCTCAGGAAGTGAAAGAGCTGGTTGAACTGGGTATTCAGGTGGGTGTGGTTATTGGTGGTGGCAATCTGTTTCGCGGTGAAGGCTTAGCAAAAGCTGGCATGAACCGTGTGGTGGGCGATCACATGGGTATGCTGGCAACGGTTATGAACGGCTTGGCAATGCGCGACGCCTTGCACCGTGCCTATGTTAATGCCCGTCTGATGTCAGCTATCCCGTTAAAGGGTGTGTGTGACGATTACAATTGGGCTGAAGCGATCAGCTTGCTAAAATCTGGCCGAGTGGTTATTTTTGCTGCCGGTACAGGTAATCCATTCTGCACGACCGATTCTGCTGCCTGTTTACGCGGCATTGAAATTGAAGCTGAAGTCGTGTTGAAAGGGACGAAAGTCGACGGTGTATACTCCGAAGACCCAATGAAAAACCCAGACGCCGTTAAGTATGATGAAGTCACTTATGCGGAAATTCTGGAAAAAGAATTAAAAGTAATGGACTTAGCAGCCTTTACTCTGGCGCGTGATCACGACATGCCTATTTTAGTCTTCAACATGAACAAGCCTGGCGCTCTTCGCCGCGTTATCATGGGTGAAGAGGAAGGCACGCTGATCAGAGCAAAAAAAGTTATTTAATGACCAAGAAGGACATTTAACGTGATTGAGAACATTAAGAAAGATGCGCAAGAACGCATGGGCAAATGTGTAGAAGCGACTAAAAACCAAATGGCGAAAGTACGTACAGGTCGTGCTCACCCAAGCCTGCTTGATTCAATTCAGGTTTCTTACTACGGTACTATGACACCACTGAACCAAGTGGCAAACGTGGGCGTTGAAGATTCACGCACTCTGTCTGTGACTGTATTCGATCGTAGTGCTATCCAAGCCGTTGAAAAGGCCATTATGAGCTCAGATTTAGGTCTGAACCCTATGTCTGCTGGCGCGACCTTGCGTATTCCATTACCCGCGCTGACCGAAGAACGTCGTAAAGACTTCATCAAAGTGGTGCGTAACGAAGCCGAAAACGGTCGTATCGCTATCCGCAACGTACGTCGTGATGCCATTTCTGAAGTGAAAAAGCTTGAGAAAGCTAAAGAATGTACAGAAGATGACGTTCGTCGTAGCGAAGAAGAAGTACAAAAGTTCACCGATGCTCACATTAAAAAGGTTGATGAGATTTTAGCAGCCAAAGAAATTGAGTTGATGGAAGTCTAATCTCAAGTTCGATAAGCTAGAGTTGATGCGCCGTGTAGGGGTATACTACACGGCGTTTGTCTATTTTAAAGGGCTGTATTAGATGTCATCCACAGTGGAACTTGATCCGCACCCTAGGACGAGTGAGAGTGATTTATACACTCAAACGACCTTGCCGGGACAATTACCCGAACTCGTGAAACAGTCGTTACCTAAGCATGTCGCCATTATTATGGATGGCAATGGGCGTTGGGCACAAACCCAAGGTAAGCCACGAGTGTTGGGACATAAGGCCGGTGTTAAGGCCGTTAGAAGAGCCGTAAGCACGGCAAGCCAATTGGGTATTGAATCGCTAACGTTATTTGCATTTTCTAGCGAGAATTGGCGTAGACCCGATAAAGAAGTCAGCTTGCTGATGGAATTGTTTTTTACCGTATTACAGCGTGAAATTAAATTGCTGCATAAGAATCAGGTTAAGCTGAAGATTATTGGCGATATCAGCCGTTTTTCTGCGCGATTACAGAAGCAAATTGCTGCCGCGCAAGAGAAGACATCAGGCAATACAGGCTTAGTTTTGAATGTCGCCGCTAACTATGGTGGCCGTTGGGACATACTTCAAGCAGCCCAAAAATTAGCTGAAAAGGTTGAAACTGGCGAAATGACCAGCAGTCAGTTCACCGAAGAAGCCTTAAGTGCACATTTGTGCATGCAAAATCAGAGTGAAGTTGATTTAATGATTCGCACGGGCGGGGACTGTCGCATCAGCAATTTTGTGCTGTGGCAGGCGGCCTATGCAGAATTGGTGTTTACCGACACCCTTTGGCCTGATTTCGATGAACAGGCTTTTCATGAAGCGATTGCCATTTTTGCAAGTCGCCAGCGCCGCTTTGGTTTGACTGGAAGTCAGATTGATGAGATGCGTGCATTGTAAAACCTCATGAGGGATTTTTTTTGCTAAAACAACGAATAATAACAGCAATTTGGTTAGTTCCATTAGTTTTGGGGGCGATATTTTTACTCCCTGCCAACTACTTCGCTTGGGCCTTGGTCGGCGTCTTTCTCATTGCAGCAAAGGAATGGGGAAGAATTATCGATAATCAGTGTGACGTCACCCAGTGGAGCTTCACTTGTACGGTCGGTATCTTGTTAGTGGCAATCAATCTGATTGTGCCCATCGATGCGGTTTGGTTAAGCCATCAGTTACACCCTATCTATTTAGCCATTCTCTACATTGGCGCACTTTGGTGGTTAGCCTCACTATTATTAGTGGTGACTTATCCGAAAAGCGCTAAGTTCTGGCAAAAGAATCCTATGTTTAAGTCCATGTTTGGACAGCTAACCTTAATACCTTGTTTTGTGGCTCTGATCGCGCTCAAATCCATTAGCTCGCAAGCTTCGCCTTATTACGGCCCTGTGTTGGTGTTATTGGTGATGTTGATTGTGTGGGCCGCGGATTCAGGCGCTTACTTCGTGGGCAAGGCGATAGGTAAAACCAAACTGATGCCAGCGGTTAGCCCAGCTAAAACGCTTGAAGGCTTACTCGGTGGTTTAGTGACCACTATGATAGTGGTTGCAGCTGTGATGTATTATTCGCCTGAGCAAGAACTGGGTTTAGTTGTGGCCGTGACCTTATTTGTAGCCTTAGTGTCAGCGCTGGGTGATTTATCTGAAAGTATGTTTAAGCGTGCGGCCTGTATTAAAGATTCTGGCACCATTTTGCCAGGTCACGGCGGCGTGCTCGACCGCATCGACAGCCTGACAGCAGCCTTGCCGGTGTTTACCCTGATCTACATTGCATTCTGGATGTAACGCTATGCAAAATATGGTGATTTTGGGTGCTACCGGCTCTATAGGTGCCAGTACCTTAAGTGTGATCTCGGCTAATCCATTCGCTTATAGCGTGTATGGATTAGTGGCCAACGCGAGCGTTGATAAGATGCTTGCACTCTGTGTGGCCCATAAACCGAAAGTGGCGCATATGGTGGATGAAGCGGCAGCAAAACAGTTGCGTGCCGTTTTACCTGCAGGGCTCAATATCCAAGTCACCACAGGCATGAACGATTTACTCGGGTTAGTGACCGCTGCCGAAGTGGATACCGTGATGGCGGCGATTGTTGGGGCTGCAGGGCTAGTACCGACGCTTGAAGCCGTAAAGGCGGGGAAGCGGGTATTACTGGCCAACAAAGAAGCCTTAGTGATGTCAGGTGAGCTGTTTATTGAGGCGACTAAGCGCTCTGGCGCTGTGCTCTTGCCTGTGGACAGTGAGCATAATGCAATCTTCCAATGTCTCCCCCAAGAAGTGCAAGCCAACCTTGGCCGTTGTGACTTAGCGGCATCGGGTATTTCCCATATTCTGTTAACCGGTTCTGGCGGACCTTTCCTGCGGTCGGATCTTGCGACACTGGCCGCCATGACGCCAGCTCAGGCCTGTAAACATCCTAATTGGTCCATGGGACCTAAAATCTCCGTCGACTCCGCCACTATGATGAATAAGGGCTTAGAGTTTATTGAGGCGCGTTGGTTGTTTAACACTCAGGCTGAGCAACTTAAGGTGGTTATCCACCCGCAAAGCGTGATCCACTCTATGGTGCAGTACCGTGATGGCTCCGTTATTGCTCAAATGGGTAACCCAGATATGCGCACGCCTATTGCCCATTGCATGGCTTATCCGCAAAGAATTCATTCTGGCGTTGAACCTTTAGATTTTTTCAAAGTCGGACAGTTAAGCTTTTATGAACCTGATTTTGAACGTTTCCCCTGTTTGGCTCTAGCAATCGAGGCGTGTGCCCAAGGCCAAGAGGCGACAACTGTGTTAAATGCTGCCAATGAGATTGCCGTTGAAGCATTTTTACAGGGGCAAATTGGCTTTACGCAAATTGCAAAAGTGAACGAAGCTTGTTTAGTGACTGTGCCTAAGCGCCCTATGGGCAGCATAGAAGATATTTTGGCCTTAGATGCGCAAACCCGCGTCTATGCGCGTGAGACCTTAGCAAGCATCGCTTAGCAATGGCTGAGTGATTAAATCAATGACGTAAGGAGTGGGATGTTAGATTTTTTATGGAACTTAGGTTCTTTTATCGTTGCACTGGGCCTGTTAATCACCGCCCACGAATACGGCCATTTCTATGTCGCACGCCGTTGTGGTGTCAAAGTCGAACGTTTCTCCATTGGTTTCGGTAAGGCGATTTGGCGTCGTGTCGGTAAAGACGGCACTGAATACGTGTTAGCCATGATCCCACTCGGTGGCTATGTCAAAATGCTCGATGAGCGCGTCGAAGACGTCCCTGAAGCATTAAAAGATCAAGCATTCAATCGTAAAACCGTTTGGCAACGCATTGCGATTGTGGCTGCTGGCCCGATTGCGAATTTTATTTTTGCCATCGTTGCCCTGTATTTTATGTATCTGATTGGTGTGCCGTCACTGAAACCTGTGATCACATCGACAACACCTGGAACTGCTGCCGCGCAAATCCAGGTCACTGAGCCCATGCAAATAACGGCCATTTCCGGCCAGGCTGTGCGTAACTGGGAAGAAGTGAATTTAGCCTTAGTGGGCCACATAGGCGATGAAAGCCTAAGTGTATCGCTGACGCCATTGAGCGGTTTGCAGGGCCTAGATTCCAGCGCGCGCTCTTATACCTTAGATACCCGCAATTGGCATTTTGATCCTGAAAAAGAATCACCGATTACCACCTTAGGTTTAGGAATATATCGACCCGAAATCGTCCCGACTATTGCTGCTATTAGCCCTGACAGCGCCGCTGCCAAGAGCGAACTAAAAGTTGGCGATACCTTAGTGGCGATAAATGGTAAAAATTATACCGATTGGCAGGCTTTTGTTGACATTATTCAACATTCTGCCAATGTGCCTGTGAGCTTAACTGTGCGTCGCAATGGCGAGCAGTTTAACGTGGCAGTGACACCGTTAAGCAGTAAAAACGCCGATGGCCAAGAGATAGGTATGCTGGGGGTGAGCCCAACCCAAGCGCCATGGCCAGACAATATGCGTTTACAACTTGAATATGGACCAATCGATTCTTTCGGCATCGCAGCGGATAAAACATGGCAACTTGTTGCTGTGAGCTTTAAGATGATTGGCAAATTATTTACCGGCGATGTGTCGGTGAAAAACCTGAGTGGACCCATCTCGATCGCACAGGGTGCGGGCAGTAGTGCAAACTATGGTCTGGTCTATTTTCTCGGGTTCCTCGCGCTCATCAGCGTTAATTTAGGCATCATTAACTTGTTGCCTTTACCTGTGCTCGATGGGGGACACCTGCTGTATTACTTTATTGAAGTAATAACTGGTAAACCTGTACCTGAAAAGGTGCAGGAAATAGGATTCAGATTTGGGGCAGCAATACTGCTGATGTTGATGAGCATTGCGCTTTTCAATGATTTTGCCCGACTCTGAGCAAGGACAGACTAATAATTAGAAGTGCTCTATGAGATTGAATAAACTTTTTGCCTCGATGTTATTCGTCGGTGCGTCGTTTTCAGGGACTGTGTTGGCTGATACTTTCCAACCGTTTGAAGTGACCGACATCCAAGTTGAAGGTTTGCAGCGAGTTGCACTCGGTGCTGCCCTGTTAAGCTTACCAGTAAAAGTAGGTGACACTGTTGACCAGTTAAGAATTCAACAAGCCATTAAAAGCTTGTATGCATCGACTAACTTTGAAAATGTCTCCGTGAGCCGAGATGGCGGCGTATTAGTGGTGAAAGTCACTGAACGTCCTACCATCAGTGCCGTGACATTCGATGGCAACAAAGACATTAAAGATGAACAGTTACAGGAAAGTCTGGACGGTTCTGGCGTTAAAGTCGGTGAGTCGCTCGATCGCACTATGTTGACCGGTATTGAAAAGGGTCTGCAGGATTTTTACTACGGCGTGGGTAAATACGGCGCTAAAGTGGAAGCTCAAGTGATCAACTTACCCCGTAACCGGGTTGAGCTGAAATTTAAGTTCACCGAAGGTTTAGCGGCCGAAATCCGCCAAATTAACGTGGTCGGTAATCATGAGTTCACCGATGCTGAGTTGATTGGCATGCTGGAGCTTAAAGATTATGTGGCTTGGTGGGATCTGTTCGGCGAACGCCGTTATCAGAAGCAAAAGCTGCAGGCCGATCTCGAGACCATCAAAACCTATTATCACAATAAAGGTTATATCCGCTTTGAAGTCACCTCGACTCAAGTGGCGATGACACCTGACCGTAAAGGTTTATATATCACCATCAACGTAGATGAAGGTGAGAAATATAAAGTTAAAGAAGTAAACCTGACGGGTGATTTGATGGGCCGTGAAGAGTTGATGAAATCAATTCTGCCGATCAAAGCGGGTGATATGTACAACGGCGGTGATGTGACTTTCACCGAAGAAATGTACAGCAAGTATTTAGGCCGCTTCGGTTATGCCTATCCAGAAGTCAAAACGTATCCTGAAATTGATGATAAGACCAAAGAAGTCACCTTAAACATCAATGTTAAACCGGGTAAACGTGTTTACGTTCGTGCAATTAACTTCACTGGTAACACAGTGACTAAAGATGAAGTGATGCGCCGTGAACTGCGTCAGATGGAAGGGGCTTGGTTAAACTCAGCACAAGTTGAGCAATCTAAAGCGCGTCTTAACCGTTTAGGCTTCTTCGAAACCGTTGACACTGAAACCATTCAAGTGCCTGGTACCGATGATTTAGTCGATGTCGCAGTGAAAGTGAAAGAACAGCCGTCGGGCTCATTCAACGCTGGCGTAGGTTATGGTACTGAATCAGGCTTGAGCTTGCAGTTTGGGGTGCAGCAAAATAACTTCTTAGGTACGGGTAACCAAGCTGGTGTGAGTTTGAGCACCAACAAGTACTCTAAGAACGTTAACTTATCCTATACCGATCCGTATTGGACGAAGGATGGCGTGAGTTTAGGGGGGAGCGTTTATTGGAGTGAGTTTGACGCCAATGAAGCGAACTTAGAACGTTATAAAAACAGTTCTTACGGTGTGGCATTGAACTCGGGTTTCCCGATCAATGAATACAACCGTATCAACGGTGGCATCGGCTATCGTCATAACACGATTTCTGAAATTTCCGCCTACGAGCAAGCGCGTCGTTTCTATAACATCTATCGTGATAACGATCCAAATGCGGACTTAAGTTTCGATAACTTTGAATTGAGTCTGGGTTGGTATCGTAGCACCTTGAACCGTGGCACTTTCCCTACAGACGGCTCGTCTCAGCGTTTGAACGGTAAAATGACTTCGCCAGGGTCTGATTTACAGTACTTTAAGACAGACTTTGACACTAACTTCTATTTCCCTATTAACCGTAGTCAGAGCTTTGTGCTTTTGGCCCGTGGTCGATTAGGTTATGGCAACGGTTATGGTCAGTTTAACGATAACGATCAAATTCTGCCTTTCTGGGAAAACTATTACTCGGGTGGTAGTAGCTCTCTACGTGGCTTTAAGTCAAACTCGGTCGGTCCTCGCTCCTTCTATATGTATAGTGGCAGCGAACCTTGCTTCGATCCATCCGGTGACGGCTGCAATTTCCCTCAGCCGGATCCTGATCGTATTCAAGTGAGTTCTGGTCGCTCAATCGGCGGTAACGCCCTTGCGACAGCGAGCATGGAGTTGATTGTACCGACGCCATTCTTGGATGAGGCTTACACTAACTCTGTTCGTACGAGCTTCTTCGTTGATGCGGGTAACGTCTGGGATACTGAGTTTGATTACGATTATTATAAAAATAGCTTGCCAGCAGACGAGTTTGCTAAGTTACAGGATTATAGTGATCCAGCACGTTTACGCGCCTCTTGGGGCTTAAGTGTGCAGTGGTTATCACCTATGGGTCCTATGGTGTTTAGCTTAGCGTGGCCGATTAAAGAATACGAAGGCGACCAAACAGAGATCTTCTCTTTCAATATTGGCAAAACTTTTTAAAAGGCATACACTCGGCAAGTTTTGCTGACTATAACAAGGTAACAAGGTAACAAGGAGTTTATTTTGAACAAGATGGTAAATCGCGCGCTGATGACGTTAGTTTTGTTAGGCGCGCCGTTAATGGCACATGCTGAGAAAATTGCCGTAGTGGATATGGGCGCTGTGTTCGAACAGCTGCCACAACGTGAACAGATCTCTCAATCTCTGAAGAAAGAGTTTGGCGATCGCATGGCTGATGTCCAAAAAATGCAAGAAGAAATGCGCTCTCTGATGGAGAAGCAGCAACGTGACGGTGCGTTAATGAACGATGCACAAAAAACGGAACTGGTTCGTAAAATGGAATCGCTAAAATCTGAATATCAGTTAAAAGGCAAAGCATTGGATGAAGACTTACGTCGTCGCCAAGGTGAAGAGCAAAATAAACTGTTAGTTAAAGTGCAGAAAGCCATCAACACTATCGCTGAAAAAGACCAATATGATTTGGTATTACAACGTGGTGCAGTCATTTATGTTAAGCCTAACGCTGACATCAGTGGCAAAGTGGTTGAAGCCTTAAGCAAAGGCAAGTAATAGATGAATAGTGTGACTTTAAAAGAGCTAGGCCTGTTATTAGACGGTGATATCCAAGGCGACGAAACGCTAATTATTGATAGTGTGGCGACCTTAGAACATGCCAAAGCAGGTCAAATCTCTTTTTTAGCCAACAGTAAATATCGCTCTCAGCTTGAGGAAACTCAAGCGAGTGCGGTGTTATTGTCAGCTAAAGATGCGCAGGATTATCAAGGTACTGCGTTAATTGTAAAAGATCCTTACGTTGGTTTCGCCCGCGTTGCCCAGTACTTGGACACTACGCCTAAAGCGGCGGTGGGTATCCATCCTTCGGCTCAAATAGACGCTTCTGCCCATATAGGTGAAGGTGTTGCGATTGGGGCGAATGCGGTTATTGGTGCGAACGTTATTTTAGGTGAAGATGTCCAAATAGGTGCCGGTGTTGTGCTTGGACAAGATGTGGTAATTGGCTCAAAAACGCGTTTATGGGCTAATGTTACCGTCTATCACGATGTGCATTTAGGACAAGATTGTATTATCCATTCGGGCGCTGTATTAGGCTCCGATGGTTTTGGTTATGCCAATGAACGCGGTCAGTGGATTAAAATCCCACAAACGGGCGGCGTTCGTATCGGCGATCGGGTTGAGATAGGTTCGAATTCAACGGTAGATCGGGGTGCATTAGGCCATACCGAGATCCACGATGGGGTGATTATCGATAACCAAGTACAAATTGCCCATAACGATATTATCGGTGAGAATACCGCTATCGCTGGCAGTACGACCATCGCAGGCAGTGTCACTATTGGTAAATATTGCATTATTGGCGGTAGCTGTGCCATCGCAGGTCATTTGAGCATTGCCGATGGTGTGCATGTGTCTGGTGCTACGAATATTACCACTAATATGCGTGAGCCCGGTTTATACTCTTCTGCCACAGTGGCAATGGACAATAAACTTTGGCGTAAAAACACAGTTCGTTTCCGTCAGTTAGATGAACTGTTCCAGCGTGTTAAAACGTTGGAAAAAAATTTAAAAACACCAGATTAATTGCTCCAAGGCAATTTGAGGAACTCGGTTCGTGTCTAATCAAATGAACACTATGGATATTAAAGAAATACTTAAATATCTACCCCATAGATATCCATTCTTATTGATCGATCGTGTGCTTGACTACACCCCAGGTGTCAGTCTGCAGGCGATTAAAAACGTTTCAATAAATGAGCCATTTTTTCAGGGACATTTCCCGATTCAGCCTGTGATGCCTGGCGTGCTTATTTTAGAAGCCATGGCACAGGCAACTGGCCTGTTAGCCTTTAAAACCATGAGCAGTGATGTGCCACCTCCAGGGGTGTTGTATTACTTTGCTGGTATCGACAATGCGCGTTTTAGACGTGTCGTTGAGCCAGGTGATCAAATCCATTTTGATGTCAAAATGATTAAAGAGCGCCGCGGGATTGGCGTCTTCTACGGTGAGGCCAAAGTGGATGGTGAAGTGGTTTGTTCCGCTGAAATCATGTGTGCCCGCAGAGAGATTAGTCAGTGATAGATACATTAGCGTTTGTGCATCCCGATGCAAAAATTGGCAATAACGTCACCATTGGCCCTTGGACCTATATCGGTGCAGGCGTTGAAATTGGCGATGATTGTTGGTTGAGTTCCCATGTGGTTGTTAAAGGCCCAACGATTATCGGCAAAGGTAATCGTATTTTTCAGTTCGCCTCAGTAGGCGAAGAGTGCCAAGACAAAAAGTACGCTGGCGAACCCACACGATTGATCATTGGTGACAATAACGTCATCCGTGAAAACGTGACTATCCACCGCGGTACAGTCCAAGATAACAGTGAGACGCGTATTGGGTCGAACAACCTGTTTATGAACTATGCACATATCGCCCATGACTGTGTGGTCGGCGACAATGTGATCATGGCCAATAACGCTTCTATCGCGGGTCACGTACATGTGGGTGATTGGGCGATTTTAGGCGGCATGACAGGTGTTCACCAGTTTGTGCATATCGGTGCCCATGCGTTTACTGCAGGTTGTTCTTTAGTGCTGCAGGATGTACCTCCCTTTGTGATGGCGGCGGGTCAACCGACGATTCCACGCGGTTTAAACAGCGAAGGCATGAAGCGTCGTGGTTTTTCTAAAGAAAGCCAATTGGCAGTGCGCCGTGCTTATAAAACCTTATATCGCAGCAGCTTGACAGTTGAAGAAGCGATTGAAGCGTTGGCTGAAGATGCGCAGAGCGATGAGCAAGTGAAATTGTTCCTTGAATTTGTAAAGTCATCGAATCGCGGCATTATTCGCTAACTTGATGACCACACGACAACAAAAGGGCATTTTTATGCCCTTTTGTATTATTGGCTTAAGCCTATTGGGTGGTTAGACGTTGTCGTTAGCAATGTCCTTGTGTATTCAACCATCAATGAGCTTAATCATTAATTTACAGCAGTATGGCTTGGCATGATGCGTTTTAGCTGTTGTTCGCCCCGTCATCCAATGTCATTCATTCATGAGACATGATTGGTTTATGAGCAATAAAACTCCATTAGTGTTTGCCATGGTTGCCGGAGAACTCTCGGGCGATATTTTAGGCGCAGGTTTAATGGCGGCGCTGCAAAAGACTCATCCCGATGCGCATTTTGTCGGTATCGGTGGTCCCCGCATGGAAGCCCTTGGCTTTAAATCCCTGTTTGCGATGGAAGAACTCGCCGTGATGGGAATTGTTGAAGTGCTATCCCGTTTGCCTCGTTTATTAACAGTACGTGCCTCCCTGATTAAAGAGATTACCGCGCTTAAGCCCGATTGTTTTATTGGCATTGATGCACCGGACTTTAATATTGGTCTTGAGCTTAAACTCAAAGCGCGCGGCATTAAGACGGTCCATTATGTGAGTCCGTCAGTGTGGGCGTGGCGCCCAAAACGGATATTCAAAATCGCCAAGGCTACTCATATGGTGCTATCGCTGTTGCCCTTTGAGAAAGCGTTTTACGATCAGCATCAGGTGCCTTGTACCTTTGTGGGTCATACTTTGGCTGACGATATTCCTTTCCAAAGTGATAAAGCTGCAGCCCGTGCCTTGCTTGGATTAGATGCCGATGCTGAATACTTAGCGATTCTGCCCGGTTCCCGTGGTGGAGAGCTAAAGCAACTGGCTGAGCCTTTTGTTAAGGCGGCTTTACTGATTAAACAGAACTTCCCTGATATACGTTTTGTGACCCCGCTGGTGAATCAAAAACGCCGTGACCAATTTGAGCAAGCACTGAAGGATTTTGCGCCTGATCTTGAAATCCACATGATTGAAGGCCAGTCCCGTGAAGTGATGGCAGCGGCCGATGGCATTTTATTGGCCTCTGGCACTGCGACGTTAGAAGCCATGTTGGCCAAGCGTCCTATGGTGGTGGCTTATCGTGTGAGCCCGATAACCTATCGCATTGCTAAGCGCATGATGCAGGTCGAGCGTTTCTCGTTACCGAATTTGCTTGCTGGAAAAGATCTCGTCCCAGAACTTATCCAAGAAGATTGCACCCCAGAGAAAATTGCGGCGGCCGTGACCCTTGAGCTCAATCGCGATTTTGCGCCGCTTAAAGCTGAGTTTGAAGCACTACACCAAGTATTACGTCGTGATGCGAGCTTAAAAGCTGCAGAAGCGGTAATGGCGCTGGTTGAGCCTAAACACACTCAGGCTAAATTACCGGAGGCTAATTAGTGGCAACCTATAAAAGTTTAACTGAAGCCGATTTGCTGGCCTTTTCGACGGGGTTGATTGCCGGAGTGGATGAAGTCGGCCGTGGCCCCTTAGTCGGCGACGTCGTCACTGCCGCAGTGATTTTGGATCCGAGCAAGCCCATCAGTGGCCTGAATGATTCGAAAAAACTCACTGAGAAGCGCCGCGAAACTCTGTTCGATGAGATTTGTGATAAAGCTTTGTGTTATCACGTTGGCCGCGCCAGTCCTGCTGAAATCGATGAGCTGAATATTCTGCACGCCACTATGTTGGCGATGCAGCGCGCGGTTGCTGGGCTTAATATTGCCCCTGAGCTTGTGCTTGTGGATGGTAATCGTAGCCCCATCTTTATTGCCCATAATGGCGTCTCGCTTACCAGTCACAGCATCATTAAAGGTGATGGTTTAATTGCCAGTATTAGTGCCGCATCGATTATCGCCAAAGTGACGCGGGATCGTGAGATGGATGTGCTCGATGCTGCTTATCCGCAATATGGTTTTGCTCAGCATAAAGGCTATCCAACAAAGGCACATTTTGAGGCCATCGCCGAACATGGGGTATTTGACCAATATCGTAAAAGTTTCAAACCCGTCAAAGCATTACTGGGACTGTGAGCGCTGATTTTTAGCATTTGATCCAAACAAGCCGAAATAGGTATCTTGAGGTTGTTTGGGTATATAGTTGCCGTTATCCTGCAAAGTCACTGGCTCTGGCTGCGTGACTTTGTTAGGCTGCTTTCTAGTTATTGTTAACCTGCTATTCAAAGATAATCCTAATTATGTCCGATCCTCGTTTTGTGCATCTTCGTGTCCACAGTGACTTCTCTATGACCGATGGCGTGGCCAAGGTTAAGCCGATTTTGGCGCAGGTGGAAGCGCAGGGAATGGCGGCTGTCGCCCTGACTGATCAAAACAACTTTTGTGGTTTGGTGAAGTTTTACAGTGGTTGCCATGGTGCGGGGATCAAGCCGATAATCGGCGCCGATTTTTGGATGCAAGTGCCTGGATTTGAAGGCGAATTATGCGCCTTGACCATCATTGCGATGAACAATGTCGGTTATCAGAATCTGACCCAAATTATCAGTCAAGCCTATTTGCGTGGCCAAGTGGCCGGCCGTGTAGTGATAGACCAAGAGTGGTTACTCACCTATAACGAAGGCATTTTGTTGTTATCAGGCGCCAAAGAAGGTGATCTGGGTAAGGCGCTGCTCAAGGGCAATGGCACACAAGTCGAATCTTTATGTGAGTTTTATCAAACCCATTTCGCCGATCGCTATTTTCTTGAACTTATCCGCACTGGACGCCCAGACGAAGAGCGCTATCTGCACATGGCTGTGGCCTTAGCGCAGGAGAAAGGGATTCCCGTGGTCGCCACCAATCAGGTGGTGTTCCTTAAACCTGAAGATTTCGATGCCCATGAAATTCGCGTCGCTATCCACGATGGCTTTACCCTTGCCGATCCTCGCCGACCTAAAAAATACAGTGAACAGCAGTATTTGCGTAGCGAAGAGGAAATGTGTGAACTATTCGCCGACATTCCTGCGGCGTTGGCGAACAGTGTCGAAATCGCTAAACGCTGTAATGTAACGATCCGTTTATACGAATATTTCCTGCCCAATTTCCCGACGGGCGATATGTCCATCGAAGACTTTCTGGTCGATTGTTCGAGGAAGGGTCTTGAAGAGCGGCTCGAGTTTTTGTTCCCCGATCCTGAAGTACGCGCCGAGAAACGCGGTGAATACGACGAGCGCCTCGATATCGAACTCAAAGTGATCAACCAGATGGGGTTCCCTGGTTACTTCTTGATCGTAATGGAGTTCATCCAATGGGGTAAAGATAACGGTATTCCAGTAGGGCCTGGTCGTGGCTCGGGCGCGGGTTCACTCGTGGCCTATGCGCTTAAGATTACCGATTTAGACCCATTGGAATTTGATCTGCTATTCGAGCGATTCCTCAATCCAGAGCGGGTTTCCATGCCCGACTTTGACGTCGACTTTTGTATGGATAGACGTGATGAGGTTATTGATCACGTGGCCGAATTGTACGGCCGTGAAGCGGTATCGCAAATCATCACCTTCGGTACTATGGCGGCGAAAGCGGTTATCCGTGACGTTGGCCGTGTGCTGGGTCATCCCTATGGTTTTGTTGACCGAATTTCTAAACTCATTCCACCAGAACCAGGCATGACGCTGGCGAAAGCGTTTGAGGTTGAGCCTGCACTGCAAGAATCCTATGATGCCGATGAAGACGTCAAAGATCTGATCGACATGTGCCGTAAGCTAGAAGGTGTGACCCGTAACGCCGGTAAGCACGCGGGTGGTGTGGTGATTGCACCGACAAAAATTACCGATTTTGCGCCGCTCTATTGCGACGCTGAAGGTAAAAACCCAGTAACCCAATTCGATAAAAACGACGTCGAAACTGCAGGTCTGGTTAAATTCGACTTTTTGGGTTTACGTACTTTGACTATCATCGACTGGGCACTGGAGATGGTGAATAAGGTCGAAGTCAAAAACGGTCGTCAGCCTGTGCGTATTGAAGCGATTCCGTTAACGGATCCTGCGTCGTTCCGCCTGTTGCAAAAGTATGAAACCACAGCAGTATTCCAGCTGGAATCCCGCGGTATGAAAGACTTGATTAAGCGTCTGCAGCCCGACTGTTTTGAAGACATGATCGCACTGGTGGCATTGTTCCGACCCGGTCCGTTGCAATCGGGCATGGTCGATAACTTTATCGAGCGTAAGCATGGGCGTGAGGAAGTGTCTTACCCCGATTCTCAGTACCAGCATGAATCACTAAAAGAACTGTTATCACCGACCTACGGCATTATTCTGTATCAAGAGCAGGTAATGCAGATAGCGCAGGTGCTGTCGGGTTACACCCTTGGTGGCGCCGATATGCTCCGCCGTGCTATGGGTAAGAAAAAGCCCGAAGAGATGGCCAAGCAGCGCAGCATTTTTAAAGAAGGCGCAATCAATAACGGCGTCGACGGCGACTTGTCGATGAAGATCTTCGACTTAGTTGAAAAGTTCGCCGGCTACGGTTTTAACAAATCTCACTCAGCCGCCTATGCGTTGGTGTCTTATCAGACCTTATGGCTAAAAACCCATTATCCTGCGCAGTTTATGGCGGCGGTAATGTCGGCCGATATGGACAATACAGATAAAATTGTGACCTTGGTCGATGAATGTGAGCGTATGGGCTTGCCGCTTATTCCGCCGGATGTTAACAAAGGCTTGTTCAAATTTACCGTTGATGATGATTTGCGCATTGTTTATGGCATTGGCGCCATTAAAGGCGTGGGTGAAGGTCCAGTTGAATCGATTTTAGAGGCGCGTAAGGATGGCCCCTTCGTGGATCTATTCGATTTTTGCGCCCGTATCGATTTAAAAAAACTCAATAAACGCGTGATTGAAAAGCTTATCTGCGCGGGCGCACTCGATACTCTTGGACCGCATCGTGCGTCTATGATGGCAACCTTGCCCGAAGCGATTCGCGCCGCCGATCAACACGCTAAAGCTGAGGCGATTGGTCAACACGATATGTTTGGTTTGCTCAACAGTGAACCCGAAGATAGTAAGCAGCAGTTTGTTGAATGCACCCCTTGGCCGGATAAAATTTGGCTTGAAGGCGAGCGTGAAACCTTAGGCTTGTATTTGACCGGTCATCCGATCAATCAATATTTAAAAGAGCTTAAGCATTACACGTCCGGTCGTTTGAAAGATGTGCATCCGACCGAGCGCGGTAAAACCGCTAAGGCTGCGGGATTAGTGGTGGCAACTCGAGTGATGCTGACCAAGCGCGGCTCGAAAATGGGCCTATTGACGCTTGATGATAAGAGCGCGCGGCTTGAGATCATGTTGTTTACCGAAGCCTTTGAAAAATTTAATCATCTGCTGGAAAAAGACCGGATCCTCATTTGTGAAGGTGAGGTGAGTTACGATGATTTCGCCGGCGGCAACCGCATGACGGCGCGTAACATTATCGACATCAGTGAGGCGCGAAGTCACTTTGCTAAGGCGCTTGAAATCGATATGGATGGCAGTGAGTTAACGCCATCAGCCCTCGATACCTTCGAGCAAGCCCTTAGCCCGTGGCGTAACGGCGCTGTGCCTGTGGTGATCAACTACACTCAAGCCCAAGCCAAAGGTCAGTTTAGGTTAGCCGATACTTGGCGAGTGAATCCGACCGATGACTTGATGCTTTCGCTCGAATCGCTACTCGGGCCAAACAAGGTGAGAATTTTATTCTAATGTTGGTGAATGTCTTAGGTGCAAACAGATGAAGTTAACCTATGTCGGCTAAGTTTGACGAGCCATTGGCAGATGGCGATCTCAGCATGCATATCAGTGCTTTTTTGGCTGCGCAACCCTTAGCGCCTGACTGCAAGTTAGTGCTGGCTTACAGTGGTGGGGTTGATTCCGAAGTCTTAGCATTTGGTTTAAGTCAGTTTGCGCGGCAACATCCTAAGTTTAATTATCAGCTAGTGTATGTACACCATGGCCTAAGTGATAACGCTGATGCTTGGGCGCAGCATTGTCTTGAGCGCGGTCAGCATTATGGTTTACCCGTGACGGTTGAACGAGTGACAGTTAATCACGGGCCCAGATTGAGCCTTGAAGCCGAAGCGCGAAAAGTGCGTTATCAAGCGATTGAGCAGCATTTAAGTGCCAATGATGTGTTGTTAACTGCCCACCATGAAGACGATCAGCTTGAGACTATCTTACTGGCGCTGAAACGTGGTCAGGGGCCGAAAGGGCTGGCGGCCATGGGACAAGTTCAAGCATTAGCGCAAGGCAGACTACTGCGGCCGTTATTGGATATCAGCCGTGAGCAAATTGAAGCCTACGCAAAACAACAGGGCTTAGTGCATATCGAAGATGAAAGTAATCAAGACGATAAGTTCGATCGTAATTTTTTACGTTTAGAAATTATTCCCCGTTTAAAAGCGCGTTGGCCGAGTATCGCTGCAACCGCGAGTCGTAGCGCGGCATTGTGCGCCGAGCAACAGGCAACGCTGGATTTACAGGTGAGTGAACGTTTACCTTTATGGTTAACCCAAGCGCCTTACCATACTCAAAGTGTATTTAAACTCGAGGGTTTTGCCGAGCAGTCAGCCGACTGGCAAGCGTTACTCTTGCGGGGATTTATCGAATCACAAGGTTTTGCCTTGCCCTCAAAGGTGCTGCTTAATCAGATCATCACTCAGCTGTTAACCGCGAAAGATGATGCCAAAGTGCATATTCGTGTCGGTGAGTGTGAAATCCGCCGCTTTGCCAATCAAGTGTATTTATTTAAGTATCAAACTCACAAACGTCACACTCAGCCTGTGAGTTGGACGTTGCCACAGCATGACTTTATTTCTTTATTACAGGGAGATAGTGCCGAATTAGTCGTGTCGCCAGCGGGCTTAGCAAATGGTGAGCAGATTAGGCTGATAGTGACAAAGCAAGGGGCTAGAGCTCGCTTTCCTCGGCCAGATGAAGTGGTTAGCGTGCGTTATCAACTTGCGGGTCAATGTCGCTGTCATCCCCATTCCCGTGGCAAGGGCCGAGAATTAAAGAAACTGTGGCAAGAGTTTGCCGTTCCGCCTTGGGTACGTGAAAAGGTCGGTTTCATGTTCTATAACGAGCAGCTGGTGATGGCGATTGGGCTGTGGGTTGAAAAAAGCTTTATTGTTGAGTTGAATGGACTAGGTTTGCAGGTCTCTCAAACTTCTGTTTGAGTGCTTGTTTGGCGAAGCTAGGGGTTGGGAGTTGTCGCTGGAGTTTTTGTGAGTCGTTGCGGCGTTATTCTTTTTAAGTAGGAAAGCAGCAAAGTAAGAGAGTAGGTCGCAGCACGTCAGTTTGATTCGAATCTTCCTTGAGATCTACATTGAGATATTAACTTTCCTTTCGTTTTGAACCTTCACAGATTACGCGCTGCGAGTTTGTTATCGCATTTCATTTAGCATCCCTGCGCGTCTAAACTAATTGATTTTGGCTGAGTTTATAGCAGTTACGTCCCGCGGCTTTGGCTTGATAAAGCGCCTTATCGGCAAGTTCATAAAGTTGTTCGGCTTCAATGGTATCGTGTGATTCTGCCACACCTAAGCTACAGCTCACCCCAAATTGAGTGAAACTAGTGTGCAGATTGATGGCCGAGACAATCCGTTCGCACAATAGGCTTGCCGCATGAATATTACCTTGGACAATAATCACGAATTCGTCACCACCGATACGGAAGGCTTGATCCGTATTTCGTATGGTCGCACGAATGATGTCGCCAAATTCCTTCAGAATATAATCACCGCATTTATGGCCGAATTTATCATTTAGCTGTTTAAAATTATCTAAATCGAGCACTATGAGTGCAACAGAACCTTGTTTTCTATGGGCTCTGGCGGTCGCATTGTTGATGCTTTGACTGTAGTAATGGCGATTACCTAAGCCAGTGAGCGAGTCAAACATGGCCTGCATCGACATTTCTTGATATTGCATCGCATTTAATAACGGTTGCAATAACAGCGGTTCAATATCCTGTAAGTTTGAAGCTTGTGAAGGCGTTAGTGGCGTCAATAACTGGTATTGGATCGTCAGCGGCAAACCTGCACATATAAGCTGTCGTTTGACGCTGATACCATAACGTTTGCCCCAGCTTAATTTATGTTCGCCATAACTTAAGCGCACACCTTGGATCGGCAAGTGTTGTCCCAGCACTTTGCCATAGCAGGCAAAGACTGTCCTTGGATCTAAACTGGCGTGCAGTTGTTGGATCACTTGTACTAAGTCCAATGGATTATCATTGGGACTATAATGTTCTGTTTGATAGCGATATTCGTCGGGATACAGCTCGGTCGCTAGGCCAAAGTCCATAATCATCACTCCAGCAAATGTTAGTGCGATACATCTCTTACCTAGTCTAAGCAAATACCGTGCCGCAATATTTGTTAATAAAATTTGTCTTTGTTAGTCATTCAGTTAAGCTTAAAACTCAGCGTTAGTTTTTTTGACACGTCAGCATTTTGACAGGAGTCATAGCCCCAATGGAACATAGCTTCTTAATCCAAGTACTACTTATGCTAGTGATTGCCATTGTGGCCATTGCTGTGCTGCGTCGTTTGGGGTTACCCGCAATTCTGGCTTATCTACTCACTGGTGTTGTGAGTGGACCAAGCGGTTTTCATTGGTTTACCCAGCATCAAATGCAATCTGTCGCTGAACTTGGGGTAGTGCTGCTGATGTTTACCTTAGGCTTGGAGTTCTCTGTGCCGCGGCTATGGGCCATGCGCCGCACTGTATTTGGCTTAGGCAGTGCTCAGGTGGTAATAACGACCCTGTTGACAATGGGGGTGTCCCTATTATGTGGTCTTAACTGGGTAGAAGCCTTAGTTATCGGAGCTGCCATTGCCTTATCATCCACAGCCATCGTCCTTAAATTACTCAATGAACAGGGATGGCTGAGGCGCCGTCACGGTGAGCTCTCTGTCAGTGTCTTATTGTTCCAGGATTTAGCGGTTGTGCCGCTGTTGATCTTATTGCCATTACTGGCCAATGGTGGCGAACCTTTGATCGTTGCGGATATCGCCTTTGCTTTGCTGAAAGGTATTTTGGCCTTTTTCCTCTTAATGGCTTTCGGTAAATGGGCACTACCGCGGATTTTTGACGAAGTTGCCCGCTCCCGCTCTAACGAACTGTTCGTGTTATCAACGCTGGTGGTGGCCTTAGTCACTGGCGCGTTCACCCAATGGCTGGGATTATCCATGGCGCTGGGGGCATTTATGGCGGGTATGCTGCTGGGAGAAAGCCAGTACCGCCGCCAACTTGAGGCCGATATCCGGCCTTTTCGTGATCTATTGATGGGGCTGTTTTTCATCTCCATAGGCATGATGCTGGACTTTACCTTAGTGATGCGTTTTTGGTGGCAGATATTGCTGATTTTAGTGGCGGTTGTGCTAGGTAAGGCGCTGATCATTCATGGCATTTTAAGATTAGTAGGCGAGCCTTTTCGAATTTCGATGAGTACGGCCATGAGCCTAGCCCAAGTGGGCGAGTTCAGTTTTGTGGTGTTGGCTTTAGCGGTTAATTATCAACTTTTAGGTAATGAAATCAGTACCATGTTGGTCATGGTCGCCGTGCTTTCCATGTCGCTCGCACCTTGGTTAGTTCGCCATAGCGTGGACATTGCTAAGTGGGTGTTGGGGATCCGGCAGGCAAAACACGTGGATGAAGTCGTACCACTTTTAATGGATGAGCAAGAGCTGGTGATGATTTTCGGTTATGGCCGAGTAGGGCAGACCATAGCGCGTTTTTTGAAAACTGAAGCCGTACCTTATCTGGTGATGGATCTCGATCCAACTCGTGTTTCTGAGGCACGCCGTGCTGGCGAACCGATTTATTTTGGAGACGTGTGTAAACGGGCGATGTTAAAACAAATAGGCGTTAAGCAGGCCAAGATGATCGTCATCACTTTTTGTGAATCGCGCAGTTTAGAAGAAGTCCTACCCTTATGTAAGTTATTGGCGCCAGAAGCTAAAATTTTAGTCAGAACTAAAGACGACAGTGATCTAGACTTGCTGAAAAAAGCGGGTGCCAATCAAGTGATCCCAGAATCTTTAGAAGGTAGCTTGATGTTAGTGTCACAGGTATTGCATCAATGCGGTGTACCATTAGCGCGGATTTTAAAACGTTTAGAGTCAGAGCGGCGCAATCATTATCAATTTTTACATGGTTTTTTTTCCGGTACAGAAACCGACTTCACCTTAGAGTCATTGCATGCGGTGGCGTTACCGCGTGGTGCCGATGCGATTGGTAAAACCGTTGCTGAGATCATGTGGGAAACATTGAGGGTGGAGTTAAGGGCGATTCGTCGCAGTGGCGCCGAAGTGGAACATCCTGAGCAGGACTGGGTTTTTCGTGCAGGGGATATCTTACTGATAGTGGGTAAACCACGAAGACTTGAGAAAGCTGAAGCTAAACTCTTGCACGGCTAAAGCCAAAGACTGGCTTTTTAGATACGGTTGAATTGCAGATATAAAAATGCCGACATAATGTCGGCATTTTTGTCTGGAACTTGTTAACTTAAATTAGACAAAGTCTAATTACAGAATAACTACGTTCGCAGCTTGAGGACCTTTTTGGCCTTGTTCGATATCAAAAGAAACCTTTTGACCTTCAGCAAGAGTTTTAAAGCCTTCTGAAACGATTGCGCGGAAATGAACGAATGCGTCAGCGCCACCATTGTCAGGAGAAATAAAACCGAAACCTTTATCTTCGTTAAACCATTTAACTACACCAGTAGTTTTAGACATGAATGTCTCCAAAATTTTCAAACAAATAATTCGCAATTATGCGGGATGTTAGCCAGAAATAGAATTATTTACATTGATGATAAGTTATGAGTGGAAAGCTTCATGACAGCAAAAAAATTACAGGCGTAGCGAAGGTTTTCAAATACATAATATTGCTTATAAATAGGTCTGAATCACAGGCCGGAGTGCAGATTAACACACTCTAGGGGTTTGTATAGCTTTATTTTGAAATACCTTTCGTCTGTAGAGTGGGTTATAGAAAGATATTGCGGAAGTGATGCTTTATAACTGTTTATATTCAATTGGATACGGAGCTAGTTTGAAAGTTATCGAGCGTAAAAATATTTTGTCTGTTTGTCGCGACTTAGTGACAGTTTGCCTATTAGGTGTCTGTGGATGTTGAAAGGCGACCTGAATGCCAGAGACAGGATTCAGTCACGCTTAGTTACGTTATTAAATTGTTGCTTATTTGTGTTGATGATATTCTCGTCAGCAAAATAACAGCGTGCTTGAGCTTTAGATTCAGTGCGAAAACTGTAGACCCAATATAATAAGAAGGGAGAATGATGTTGAAAACACTACTAAAACGGATTGGACTCGGCAGCTTAGTCTTAGTGCTGTTATTAGTGGCGCTGGCCGCCCATGAATGGTTTGCGAAAAAGCCGTTTTTCTTTCGCGCGTTTCTAGACAGAAGTGTGGTCAAGATGGCTTTCGAAAGCCCTGAAACCTTGACCTCATTGGGCTTCTTAGAATCGGTAGGGATTACAGGCCATAACGCCGAGTTGGATGACGATAGTCCAGAGGCGATGGATAAGACTTTCGGGCAAGTGCGAGATTTGCGTGAAACCTTGCTGAGCTATTCCGATGCGGATTTAGATGAAAATCAACGTATCTCCAAGGATATTGCCCTATATCTTGCCGATTTCGCGCTGGTTTCTGAGCCGTATCGTTACCATAACTATCCGCTTAATCAGTTGTTTGGTGTGCAAAACGGTTATCCCAGCTTTATGCAGGCACAGCACCAAGTCCACTCGGTGGGCGATGCTGAAAACTATCTGTCGCGTTTACAAAAGGTGAAACTTAAGTTTGCGCAAACTCTCGAAGGCTTAAAAATCCGTGAAGCTAAAGGGATTATTCCGCCTAAGTTCGTGATTGAGCGGGTGCTCACCGAGATGAATGATTTTGTCGCGACGCCGATTCAAGACAATATCCTATACAGCTCATTCAAAACCAAATTGGCTGAGACGGATATCAGTGCCGATGAGCAAGCACGGTTATTGGCAGCAGCGGAAGCGGACATTAAAGGTTATGTGCATCCAGCGTATCAATTATTTATCGATTATTTTTCCCAGTTACAAGCCAAAGCGGGGACGGATGATGGTTATTGGGCGTTGCCAAATGGCGACCTTGCCTATGAGCAATTGCTGAAGTTCTTTACGACCACCAACTACACAGCTGACGAAATCCATGCCAAAGGGCTGGCAGAGGTGGATCGCATTCAAAGTGAAATCATGACTATCTTAGCCGCAGAAGGTTACGATATAAGCCAAGGTTTCTCGGTCGCGATTGAAGCATTAGCCGCCGATCCTAAGTTTTACTACGAAGATAGCGATGCGGGCAGAGCGCAAATTCTGGTTGATTATCAGCATATTCTTGATGAAGTGAATGCGGGACTCGGTGATGCCTTCCGTATTCGACCCGAAGCGGGCATGGAAGTAGTGCGCATTCCTGAATTTAAAGAGAAAACAGCACCGGGTGCCTATTATCAGCAGCCCGCGATAGACGGCAGTCGTCCAGGACGTTTCTATGCCAATTTATATGACATCAAGGCCACACCTAAATACGGTATGCGCACTTTAGCTTATCACGAGGGGATCCCTGGGCATCATTTCCAAATCGCAGTGGCGATGGAGTTAGAGGGTATGCCACTTATTCGTAAGATGGCGCCTTTTACGGCGTACATTGAAGGTTGGGCTTTATATAGCGAACGTTTAGCGTGGGAGCTTGGTTTTCAAAAGGATCCCTTTGATAATATCGGTCGTTTGCAGGCAGAGTTGTTCCGCGCTGTGCGTCTAGTGGTAGATACGGGCATTCACCATAGCCGTTGGACTCGCGAGCAAGCGATTGACTATATGAAGAAAAATACTGGCATGTCCGATCGTGATGTCACGGCTGAGATTGAGCGTTATATCGTTATGCCAGGTCAAGCGACGGCTTATAAAGTCGGTATGATGAAAATTCTCGAACTGCGCGAAAAAGCCAAGTTGGCCTTAGGTGATAAGTTCGATCTCAGAGACTTCCATGATGTGGTGCTGAAAAATGGCGCTGTGCCCTTGGATATCTTAGAAACATTAGTCGATCGCTACATTGCTGATAAAAACAATGCTGAGGCTAAAGCAAAAGGCTAAAGCAAAAGGCTAAAGTAAAAGTCTAAAGCTAAAGTTTAGCCCTTGGTTGCAACCGTTAACGCTTAGTGGTTAATGCAAGGCTAACACCTAATTTATCAATGGCTTATGCGATTTCAAATCCATACCCTGTCTGCGAATAAGTGTGTTCTCTTAATCTTGCAGGCAGGGTGGGTTTATCGATAGAGGCTATCATTCTGGCTTTCGGCCAAGGCTTTCAATACAATCCCACACAACTCATTGATAAATGTCGCTCGGCAATGGCTTGCTATTGTTAGGTATCGATATTTTTAGTTTCAAGGTTTTTACATGAATCGCTTGTCCCCCCAAGATCCTATCCAATTGACTCGCACCACGATTGAGTCATTATTCACGCCGCCAACCTTAATGCGCGCCCGTGATTATGTGATGAAAGGACGGGTCTTGAGCGCCAAAGCGAATGCCGATTTTCGTCATATTGAAGGTCGCGTCATGGGGACGGAATCCCAGCCCTATCGGCAAGATATTCGCCTCGTGAGTGTGAATCATAAGTTGATCATGAATGGCTTCTGTTCATGCCCCGCAACTGGGCATTGCAAGCATATTGCCGCCGTGCTTTACAGTTTACTGAGTGATAGAACCGTTGAAGAACAACGTATTGCTCAGTGGTTACATCTGCTAGACGAAAGTGATGATCTCACGGTTTCAAATGTCGATTTACTCTATGACGATCGCGTGCTGTACGTGTTATCCAAAGATGATAACGGCGTTTACCTTGAACTAAGAAAAGGCAAGCTGGCGAAGAAGGGCGGCTATAACAAAGGCTCTAAAATCGCGTTATCCGATGTGCAATATTACATGCCCGCTTGGATTGGCGCCGAAGACGTGCTCATCATCAATCTTATTATGTCGACTCGCCGCCACGGTGCCTCGCGTCTGTATCTTAAAGCTCAGTTAGGCGCTATGGCGCTGGAAAAAATGCTCGTCACTGGGCGATGTTTTTGGGAAGAGAGCCGTTTAGCGCTCACCCGAGGTGAACCGTTAAAGCCTGAATTTATTTGGCTGGATAAGGATGCCGAGCACAAGCAGATGCAGTTAACGCTGCCCAATAAGGACAATTGGGAGCTAATCCCCTGTGAACCGCCGACTTATATCGATTTAGATTATTTTAAGATAGGCGCATTAGAGACAGAGATCAGCGTTGAAAAACTCTTGTTACTCAGCCAGATGCCGCCAGTGCCTAGCTCGCAGATTGAAATGGTGAGTCACAAACTGATTAAGCATTTTTCGGCAAAAACCGTACCTACGCCCGCTTCGATTGATTTTGTCGAGCTGCAAGTGCCGCTGCAAGTCAGGTTGACCTTAACCGCGCAGGAGTTACCCGAGTTTGCTATGGCGCAGCCATTAGTGCTGCTGGAATTTGTTTATCAAGACGTGGTGCTTGGCGGCCAATATCCCGATGAGCCCTTGTCCTTAGTTACCCATCAAGGCAAAACCTATCAAGTCGCGCGTCAACTCGATGCGGAAATGGATGCCATTAATCGTTTGATGACATTGGAACTGGTCGAACTGGCGCCTTCTTTTATCTCGAATAGCGGCAGTTATGCCAGTATTTGGGGGGTAGGGCCACTGCCAGAAACCATTGATGCTTGGTTGCACTTTATCCAACAGGAAATCCCAGCGCTAGAGGTCTTAGGCTACCAAGTGCATTTTGCCGACCATTTCAGTTTGAATGTGATTGATACTCCGCTGGCGATTGAACTGGATGATACCCAAGAGGGGTGGTTTTCTCTGTCACTGAATGCTGACATCGATGGTCAAATAGTGCCTATGCTGCCCTTAATTGCCACTTGGCTTAAGCAGTATGGTGAGCCCGCCGATGATGCAGAATTACTGCTGCCCAGCCCAAATGGCGATTGGTTAAAAGTCAAAGCTAGCGTGATTAAGCCGCTGATCAGCATTATTTTAGAGCTGTTTGACAGTCACAAAGGCAATAGCGTGTCTTTGCCTAAATACCGTGCCCACCTATTAAATGATTTTGCCGACAGTGATATTCGCCTGCTTAATGGTGAACGGGTGCGCAGTTTAGCAACTAAACTTGAAAACTTTAACGGCGTGTTAGAGGTTGCAGTCCCAGACAACTTAAATGCTGAGTTACGTCAGTATCAACAGCAAGGGTTGAATTGGCTCTGTTTTTTAAAGGAATATCAGCTTGGCGGTATTTTAGCCGATGATATGGGGCTAGGGAAAACCATTCAAACCTTGGCCTTTTTACTCAAACAGCAAGCGCTAAAACCCGTAGGGGCTAACCATGCTCCAAGCCTCATTATTTGCCCAACGAGCTTAGTGGGTAATTGGGCAAAAGAAGCCGCGAAATTTGCACCTTCGTTAAAGCTTGTCGTGATTCATGGCGCCTTGCGTAAGCCTTTGCTCGAGCGCTTAGGTGAGTTTGATATTGTGGTGACGACCTATCCGCTGATTGTGCGCGACAGTGACTATTACCAACGGCAGGTGTTTGAACATATCGTGCTCGATGAAGCGCAGCAGATTAAAAATGCGCAGGCGAAAGTGACTCAAGTGATTAAAGCTCTTAAAGCGCCGTTTAGATTGTGTCTGTCGGGTACGCCGCTTGAAAACCACTTAGGTGAACTTAAGTCCTTGATGGACTTTTGTTTGCCCGGATTACTCGGCACGAATGCCTTCTTTAACAAATCCTTTAGGCACAAAATTGAACGTTATGGCGATAGGGATCAAGCGCAAATCTTGAGCCAGCGGATTGCGCCTTTTGTGCTGCGCCGAACCAAAGATGAAGTGGTCGGTGAATTACCCTCTAAAACCGAAATCTCCCAGAGCTTAGAGTTAGAAAAAGATCAGCGAAATCTCTACGAGAGTATTCGACTGGTGATGGAGAAAAAACTGCGGGATTTATTTGCCTCTCAAGGTGTTGCTAGCAGCCATATCGAGTTTCTCGATGCTTTACTTAAGCTACGCCAAGCCTGCTGCGATCCGCGCTTAGTGAAGTTAGAGCAAGCGCAAAAAGTGAAGAGTAATGCTAAGTTAGACTGGCTAAAACAGAATTTGCCCGAGATGGTGCAAGAGGGGCGCAAGATATTAATTTTCAGCCAGTTCACTAGCATGCTTAGCCTGATTGAAGCAGAGCTGGTGGACTCGGGGCTCGATTACAGTAAGCTCACTGGGCAAACTCGCCTGCGCCAAGCGCAGATAGATAAGTTCCAAGAGGGCGATACGCCTGTGTTCTTAATCAGTTTAAAAGCAGGCGGCACTGGGCTTAATCTCACCGCGGCGGATACTGTGATCCACTATGATCCTTGGTGGAATCCAGCGGCGGAAAAGCAGGCAACGGACAGAGCCCATCGTATCGGCCAAGATAAGCCCGTGTTTGTCTATAAGCTGATTGCCGAAGGCACAGTAGAAGAAAAAATTCAAGAAATGCAGCAGCATAAGCAAAGTCTGGCGGACAGTATTCTCGAAGGTAAAGGCAAGGGCACATGGCAAGGAAGCGCCGATGAACTGTTATCGCTCTTTAGCTAATCGTGGCCAGTTTTTCTAAATTGATTGAATCATTTGACTGAGGTGAACCATGCAGTACCAAGTCGACACTCATACCCATACTGTGGCTTCGAGCCATGCTTATAGCACGATTCATGACTACTTAGCGGTGGCAAAGCAAAAGGGGATTCGCTTATTTGCGAATACAGATCATGGGCCTGCGATGGCCGATGCACCGCATTTTTGGCACTTTGTGAATTTAAGAGTGTTGCCGCGTATGGTCGATGGCGTCGGGATTTTGCGTGGTATCGAAGCAAATATTAAAAATATCGACGGCGAGATTGATTTCTTTGGCGATTATTTAAAGCAGCTCGATATTGTGCTCGCGGGATTCCATGAGCCCGTCTATCCTCCGTCAGATAAAGCAACTCACACAGAGGCCATGATTAATGCGATTAAGAGCGGCAAGGTCGATATCATTACTCATCCGGGTAACCCCGCTTATCCAATTGATATTGAAGCCGTTGCCCGCGCCGCTGCAGAATACGGTGTAGCGCTTGAAATTAACAATTCCTCCTTTGAAGTATCCCGTAAGGGCAGCGAAGCCAATTGCACTGCGATTGCTAAAGCGGCCAAGGAATTTGGCACTATTTTAGTTATGGGCTCTGATTCCCATGTGGCTTTCAGCTTGGGCGGTTTTGCGCGGGCGCAAGCGATCATCGAGGAAGTGGCTTATCCGCCATCACGCTTACTTAATCGCAGTCCTTCTGCACTCTTGGCCTTTCTAGCCGCCCGTGGCCATGAAACCGTCGCCGATTTGATCCCCTTATTTAGTGATGATGAGCCATGCTGTTGATCCGTGATGAAAATAGTGGCAATTAAAGTGAAGCCACTTCAATGTGTTGAGACGAGAGCCACAGACGCTAACACTCCTCAAGTGGTAATAATCACGGGCGCGAAGAGTCAGCTCGCAGAGGCCTTGCTGAGAGTCGCTGCCGATATTGGCGAGCTAGCCCTAAATAGCATCGCAAACACAAGCACAAACATAAGTGCAAACACAGGCGCACCGCTGAAGCTGTATGCGTTAAGTCGCAGTCAGTTAGACATTACCGATGCCGCCAATATTGCTGCCGTATTTGCTCAATATCGACCAAGCTGGGTGATCAATTGCGCGGCCTATAATGCGGTGGATGCTGCTGAGCATGATGCAATCGAAGCGCATCGGGTTAATGCACTTGGCCCTGAGTTACTGGCGCAGCAATGTTTACTGTCGGGCGCGCGCTTACTGCATGTGTCGAGCGATTATGTGTTTGGTGGTCATGCTGTTTGTGGTATTGCTCATGCAACTGAACGTGCGGTAAGTGATGATAGAGAAGCTGGCTTTGAACAGCATCAAAACCCTGACTTAGCTCCAAATTCAAATCCAAACCATTTACCAAGGCCATTTGTTGAGCTCGATGCTCCCGAGCCGTTGTCTGCTTACGGCAAGAGTAAGTTGCTCGGTGAGCAGAAGGTATTGGCGGTCTTGGGTGAGTGGGCAACGATTGTGCGCACTTCATGGCTTTACGGTCAAGATGGGCATAATTTTGTCAAAACCATGCTCAACTTGATGCGCACTCAGCCAAGCTTGCAGGTGATAGTCGATCAAATCGGCTGCCCGACATGGAGTGATGCACTTGCTAAGGTGATTTGGCAATTAGTCATGCAACAGTGTTCGGGCGTATTTCATTACAGCGCTCAAGGCCAGTGCAGTTGGTATGAATTTGCCTGTGAAATCCAGCGACAAGCCCTAGCGCTAAATCTGTTAAGTCTGCCAGTAGTTATCCAGCCGATGACCAGCGCTCACTATGCTAAACAAGCATTAAATCGCGGCGTGAATTTGGCAAAAAGGCCGAGTTATAGCGTGTTGAACAGTGGTAAATTACGCTCCACTTTGGTGGCCCATAATGCACTGTCGATGCCTGAACAAATCGAGTGGCAAGATTGGCGTCAGCAACTGAATTGCATGTTGCGGCGGTTATCTTGACGATAATGAGCGTGACTCACATTTTGCTTTAGGCTGCTTTAATCACGCTTTAAGCGTTTACGTCATCTGAGTGATTAACGCTGTCGAAAACAATAAGCCCGCCAATAATCAGATTTAAGCGACGGCTTTAGACTATCCGTATGAAAACATGGGCTGTGAATACGAATGCAGCTGGACTCAAGGCTCTTCTCAGCACCGATGGCTTGCCTTAGTATCGTAATCACTTTGTTTATCTGTGGTTTTGTGCGCAGCGGTTCAAGCCGTGAGTCTTAGTCTATTTTGCTTGATGTATGATGAATTTGTTCTAAATTCCCCTTGGATGACAATGGCATAATGCCAGAATATTTAATGCATTAAGGACGTTTCAGTGACAGACAAGACGACAATAGCACAGACATTGACCAAACAAGATTTATTGCAAGTGGTCGCGATTGCCAAAGCGGCGGGCGATGCCATTATGACGGTTTATGGTCAAGATGACTTTTCGGTGAGCCATAAGGGCGATGATAGTCCCGTGACGGCCGCCGATTTAGCCGCGCATCACGTGATAGTGGCGGCATTGGCAAAGCAGTTTGTCGGTATTCCTATTATGTCTGAGGAAGCGGCGGATATTGCCTGGGATGAGCGTCGTCAATGGCAAACCTATTGGTTAATTGACCCTTTAGATGGCACTAAGGAGTTTATTAAGCGCAATGGCGAGTTTACCGTCAATATTGCGCTTATCCATCAAGGGGTTGCAATCGCAGGTGTGGTATATGCGCCTGTGCTCGATACCTATTATTACGGCGCTAAGCATTTAGGTGCATGGCGTCAACAAGCGGGTCAAGAAAGTCCCTTATTGGGCGCTAAAGCGCCACGCGCGATGCCGATGATTGTTGGCAGTCGCTCGCACTTGAGCCCTGGTTTAGCGCAATATTTACAACAGTTTGGCGAGCATGACATCTTAAGCGTGGGTAGCTCGCTTAAGTTTTGTATGTTGGCAGAAGGCAGTGCCGATCTGTACCCCAGACTGGGTCCTACCAGCGAATGGGATACTGCGGCGGCGCAAGCTGTGCTCGAAAGTGCAGGCGGCACAGTTGTCTGTTATGACTCAGGTGAACCATTAACTTATAATCAAAAACCTGACATTTTAAACCCTTACTTTATTGCCACAGCCCCAGGCTGGGTGAAATAACGACCGTCTAGCATCGATATTCGTTGATGAAAGGGCGGGCTAAACACTGGAGTAGTATTCATGATGCGCATGGGCGTCGATTTAGGCGGAACAAAAATAGAATTAGTCGCACTGAGTGATGAAGGCAATGAGCTATTTCGCAAACGTGTGACGACGCCACGTGACTATCAGGGCACGCTAGCTGCGGTGGTCAATCTGGTCAAGGAAGCGGAAGCGACACTCGGCGAGCAAGGCACAGTCGGCGTGGGTATTCCAGGTGTGGTATCGCCCTATTCAGGTTTAGTCAAAAATGCTAACTCGACGTGGATCAATGGTCATCCCCTCGATGTGGATTTAGGGGAATTGTTGCAGCGTGAAGTGCGGGTTGCCAATGATGCCAACTGCTTTGCGGTATCTGAGGCGGTCGATGGTGCTGCCGCTGGTGCATCTGTGGTGTTTGGCGTGATTATTGGTACTGGTTGTGGCGCTGGCGTGGCAATTAACGGCAAAGTGCACGGTGGTGGTAATGGTATCGGCGGTGAATGGGGTCATAATCCTTTGCCTTGGATGACCAAGGAAGAGTTCAATACCACCCGATGTTTCTGTGGCAATCCCGATTGTATCGAGACCTTTATCTCTGGCACTGGCTTTGTGCGTGATTATAATGCGGCTTTGACGGCTGCAGGTACAGTGCGTACTGCTGCCAAATCAGGTGCTGATATTATGTTGTTAGTCGATGAGGGTGACGCTATTGCGGTTGCTGCATTTGATCGTTATATGGATAGACTCGCTCGTTCACTCGCCCATGTGATCAATATGCTCGATCCCGATGCCATAGTGCTGGGTGGCGGAATGTCGAATGTCGCAGCGATTTACCCAAGATTACCGGCATTGCTGGCCCATTATGTGGTGGGGCGTGAGTGCCATACGCCTGTGGTGCAGAATCTATACGGTTGTTCATCGGGTGTGCGCGGCGCAGCTTGGTTGTGGGAAAAGTAATCTTCGCTTGGATATCTGTACTCATCTAGTGAGCTTATTCGGCTTTGAGATCAATGCTTAATGGCTTATACGTTTTATAAACATTAGCCCAGCAAAACGCTGGGCTAATGTTATCTGCTGTGCGTTTCGCCGTATTTTGATGCTATGATTGCGCTCCTTTGGGTTGCTTGGCATGGACATCATGTTTTGGATTAAGAAAGTTGTTTCACAGGGGGTTATGCCTATTCCCTTTATCCTATTGTTATTACTGATTTCTTTTCTGGTATGGCGCCGTCGGAGCATGGCGAAATACTTAGTATCTTGCGCCTTCTTTCTCTTACTCTTTTTAAGCAGTCAACTGGGTGTGAATACCTTAGTGCGGCCATTAGAATCGGCTTACCCCATTAATTCCACACCCATCACTGGCGCTTGTTTTGTGATGGTATTAGGTTCGGCGCACTCGGATATTCAAGGTGCGACTGCGGTGCAATCCTTGTCTGCAGTAGCGCTTGCAAGGCTTAGTGAAGGTGTCAGACAACTTAACTTAGGCCAAGAATGCAGGTTGATCGTCAGCGGTTGGGGCGGTGAACTCACGCAGGTTTCCCATGCTGAAATGATGGCGAATGCCGCAGTTGAACTGGGCGTTGATAAACGTCGGATCATTCAATTCCCTTTAGCGCGAGATACGATAGAAGAAGCGCAATATTTACAGTGGGAATTAGGCGAAGAACCTTTTCGCTTAGTCACATCGGCCACTCATATGCCACGGGCTATGGCTATCTTCACCGCTAAAGGTTTACATCCTGAAGCCGCACCAACGGATTTTATTGGGAGAGATGATTTTTGGTGGCGTTTGACGGCGGATAATCTAGTGGCTTCTCAGCGGGCGATTCATGAATACATTGGCCGTTTGTGGTTATGGTTAAAGACCGTAAGTTAAAAATGGCAAGTTAAGGGTGTGGTTTCCGACTTCAATCTAAAGATAGTGAGTGTTAACAGGAAGATGAACAATGACAATTGAGTCAGAAATAGTGTCAGTGCGTCCTTTATCAAAACGAAATGGGTTAACCTTAACTTGGCTGGGCGGTTTAAGTCTGCTGCTGGGGTTGGGACTTTTTCTAACGTGGCCGGCCTTGTTTGCCGCGGGTTTGATGTTTTTTAGCTTAGGCGCGATTTCACTCATTCTCGGTTTAGCTAAGGTGTATGAGCCGGAAACGACCCTAGCATTAGATGACAAGGGGCTGACCTATTTTCATCGTCGCGGCAAAGTGTCTATCGGTTGGGATAATATTCAAAGGGTCGATATCCCGCGTGTGACCAATGGATTAGATACCATAGAGTTATCTTATTTAGGCATTAAGCTAAAACACTTAAATCCTATTTTGGACAATATCTCCCTGCGCTTAGCCACCGGCTTATTAACAGAGCAGCGGCCTTTATTGGTAACTGCAGCCTCGCAAGATGAAGACTTAGCGACTTTAGAAACTTATCTCGGCGCAGAGTTTGGTCCTTTGGTGATAGAAGGGGATCGTTATCGCGGTGTATTGGCGATGTTTGGGCATCGCTGCGTGATGTTAGATACGCGTTTAGGTTATCACTTGTATATTCCCCACGACAGTTTGGACAGAGAAGCTAAGGACTTTATTAAGCTGCTTAGACAACGTATTGCACAAGCCAGTCGCTTAGCGGATTAAGCTTTACCGCAGTTATTAATACGATTGATTGAAGATAATCGGTAATAAAAAAGGGGACCCGAAGGGTCCCCAATGAGTTGCAGAGATGAAGTTTGGGTTGTGCAGGGGCAACCCAAAGGTACTAGTACTGCAGTGCTACTCTGCGTGTACCTTATCTACGCCGTAGGTTTTTCCTTCAGCATGACAGGTCGCGCAAGATTCTACTGGTAGGTTAGGATCTGTCATTGCATCCGCTTCTACTACCGCACCGTTACTTCTAAAGTGAGCGACAGCTGCCGCATCAGAGTGAGCGTGACAAGTACGGCATGATTCAGCGACTGGGCTAATGTAGTAAGCACCTACTTTGATTGAGCGTTTGCCTGAAGTTAAACCACCGTCAGTTGCAAACAGTTTGGCATTGTCTTTATGACAAGCCGCACAATCTGTTTCAACAGCTGGATAACCGAACAAACCACCTTTCGCATCGCGGAAGATACCTTCTACTACACCGAAGTTACCGCTGTGGAAACGGTGAGCAACTGTGAATAGGTCTTTGTTATTGAAAGTCACTTCAGGATTAACAACTAACTTACCATCATCGCCTTTATAGCCAGTTGCACCGTGGCCAGAAGCGCCAGTGGTGTCGTTATGGCAGTGCATACATTGGTCGAAGGTGTAAGCGCCGTGTCTTGAACCTTTTGCATAATCTAAAGTGCCATGACAAGCATTACACTTAGTTTCTGCGACTGTGATACGAGTAGGATCAGTCATACGGGCTTTAGTGACTACGCTACCATCTGGGCTATAGAATTTCACTGCAGCTTCGTTACCGATAGGGCTAGTTGGACCAAACTCTAAGTTTGTAGTATTACAGCTAACCACTTTACCCGCTTTAGCACAGAAGTTGGCTTCTGAACCTACGTAGAGAGTGCCCACAGCTTGCGCATCTGGGATATCTTTAACGATAGTTAACACGCCACCAGCAAGTGTTCCACTGTCTAGCTTAATACTGATTGCAGCAGGTTTAACATCTCTCCAAGAGTACACAGTACCGTCAGTGGCCACATTACCGATCAATAGACCATTAGCGACAAACATCGCTGTTGGGTTACTGGTCGCGTTGTAGGCTTTTAACGATGTACCATCAGCAATTGGCGCACCATTTAAGGTGACATTGGCTGTTAAGGTTAAGGTTTTCATGCCTAGAGTCGCTGATGGAACTGTTGTAGCACTGGTGAAGTCAACTTTGAACAGAGATGCATACTCTGCACGTTTACCAACACTATGTACCATCGCAGGTGACAAGTTACCTGTGCCGTGGCAAGAGCTACATTGAGTATCATCTGCTTGAGCTAGGGCAAATTCAGAGTGGTTTTCACCGGTCGCAAAGTTGACTGTCATATGGCAGCCTACACAAGCTTGGGCGTAAATAGTGTTATAGCTAGGTTGGTCTGTAGTATGACAGGTCGTACATTCTTTCAGATCAGATGGGAAGCCAATTTCACTCCATTCTTTAGCGGTATTATTGCTAGTATCGAAGTTTGCTGCGTTTTCTGCGCCAGAGTGGATCCTGTGGATCATAGGTGCAAAGTCAAATATCAAACCTGCGGCTAGATCTGCATCACTTGGGATTTGATCTGGGTTATGGCAGGTCACACAATTTTTAACGCCTTGGTAGTTATGGTGGGCTGAAATATTGGCGATATGGCCATCTGCTTCACCGTGACATTTTTCACAGGCTGCGCTACTGACGGTATCTTTACCTGATGATGCAAGTTCATCAGTGGCAGGGATAAAGTCAACGGGTACAGATAAAATCTTGTCAGATAAGGCTACGCCTGCACTGTCAGTGACGTTGTAAGCACGTAGAAATATTCTGTGTACTGCATTTGGATTATCATTGGGATTAATGATTGGCGCTGCGCCATCATGTGCCCAAGTTGCAGTGTAAGTGCCTGGTGTTGCTGTATCTTCGGTTAAAGTACAAGCATTTTTAGTACCGTTAAGACCATCTAAGGTACAAGTTAGCGAAGTACCGGCGGCGTTCGCCATGGCATTGTTTTGCCATTGAATAGGGGCGCCAGTACCTGAGGTATTTTCATTTGCCGTTAAAGAATAAAGCGCAACTTTATCGAGTCCTGTAAAAGGAACATCTTTGTTAGCATTTTTTCCGGTAACAGTAAATTTAACGCTGAAGCCTTCACTGCTGGTCACTTTAATGTCAGCTGGACTTAAAGTGAAAGCCAGATCAGTAATAGATTGAGCTGTCGTTGCGAAGGATCCCGCAGGGGTTCCCGGTGTACCTGGTGTTCCGGGAGTGCCTGGTGTTCCGGGTGTACCTGGTGTGCCAGGTGCCCCATCTTGACCATCGCTTCCGTCCCCGCAGGCGGTAAGGCTTAAGGTACTGACGAGAGCCAGTGCCAGTAGAGATTTATTGTAGTTTTTCATCATCGCGTCCCTTTTTCTTTCTATAAGACTGCGTGTGCAGTGCCTCTAATATAGGAGGATTCACCTACTTATAAAGTGGTATTTGCAAGTTTGTATCTGATATGTGAACGATGATTTAACAAACGCGAATGGGAATTCTAAAATTTGCATTTTGATATTTTAAATAATGAAATTCAGCTGGAAAGCCATGATGGGCATCACAATTTATATTTTTCAACTTGGGCTTTAGTGAAGAATTCATTTTCGGTTAAGCAAAATGCTTGAGGCTAAGATAGCCTAAATCTCAGTGATGGAATTGACGTTTTAAGCATTAAAGCGACAGGGGAAATAAGCGGTAATCTCATCTGAGGATAAGCCTTGTTAAGAGAGAAAATATCGATGAAATTTTGCTGTTTTAAACTTCGGTATTTTACTACCTAAACCCCGTTTAACATCGACTTATCGCAATGATGTAAACAAGGTTTAGTGAATGATATATCCACGAGCTTGGCTGAGCTTATTGTCTCGTGTTAGCGTGCGGGGTCGAGCGCGGCAAGTAAGGAACGCACGACAAGCGCGCTTTGACTTTGGCTGTAGCGCCGATGAATGGCTGGTTTTTCAATAAGATAATATTGTGGCGCCATCATAGTATCGTGGAGTCGATTGAGCTCTGTATCGCTTAGGCGTTCTAAGTGTAATCCGGGCATGTGTTTTACTGTGTGCATATCAATGCTGGAACAAAAAGCCACACTCTTCATGGTGAGTAAATGGGCGTACCACTCCTCCCTGTCGATGACTTTATCCACCGCTGGCAGCAAGAGGCCTTGGCGCTGGCAAAATAATTCTAAGGGGTCAATTTTGCTATTAAAGCCCTTCACTTCTTGGTAGAGGAATGGATGGCGACAGATTTGCTCTAAGGTAATATCGGTCTCAATCTGCCACAGAGGATGTTGTTTGGTGGCAACGATGTAAACACCATTGATTGTGCCAAGTTTGGTGTAACTTAATTCTTTATTTTCAGCGCTTTCTAAGGTGATGCCAAAATCCAGTACACCTGCGTGAATTAACTCTGCGCTATTTTCCTGCCATTTATGTAAACGTATTTGTCCTAATGCTTGGGCGACTTCAGGCGTGCTTAATTGCGGCGCTAAAAAGCTCAATAGTCCATTACAGGCGGCGATATGTAGTGGTAAATCGGCATTGATGGCTGCATTTTGTATCTGAGTTGCAGATTGTTCGAGGTGATAAACCGATTCAGTAAACTGGCAAATCGCCACATACAGGCTTTCTGCTAAAGGAGTGGGTTTTAGCCCCTGTTGTCGGCGATAGAAGAGTTCATCGTTAAAGGTCAGGCGTAATGCGTTGAGACAACGGCTGATTTTCGGTGCAGAAACATCCAACGCTTTGGCGGCACTGTTCGCGTGCCCAGTGTCGAAAATACTTTTAAATACCAGTAAGGTAAAAACATCGAGTTCACAGATTTGTTTGAGTAATACGTTGCTCATTTTGTATGTTGCCCTATATGAGTCTTAACTATTTTTTGCGGGGTTATTAGGGGCATTCTGTGGCCCTGACTCTGCTCCTTGCTATCCCCCTAACATCGCTATTAGCCGTGAGATTAACAGCAGTCGTGCGGATTAACTGTGATCACTCTCGGCAAAATAACAATTATTTAACTATTGTAAAGGGTGCTACTTCGCAGGCAGTTATTTGGCTGGTAAGGGTTTTGAGTCGGGGTATTAAAAAAATTGAGTAAATAATGCGTTAAAAATACAAGCTCGCCTAAGTGGGTGAGCTTGCGAGTGTCATTTATTCGCTGTTTTAGCGAGATTCTATAACATCGTTTTGTACGTGCGATAAGTTACCATTGGCTGTTACAGGTGTGTGGCCAATTGCATGGGAATAAATGGTTGGCGCATCTTCTTTAATCCGCATGCCAATAAACTGGCCGCCCTCAAAAATTTGCATTGAAGTGCTCGCCACTTCGCCATCGACAACACCATTATGCTGGATCACTAAGCGTTCACAAATGAGTCTGCCTTTGAAGTGTCCGTTCACGACAAACTCATGGCACTTGACTTCGCCTTGAATCGTACCGCCCTGTTCTATAGTGATATTAGCCTCAGAAAGCAGTTGACCTTGGATATCACCGCCAATAAGCACATCGCCCGTTAATTCGATATTCCCCGTGAGTTTAGTGCCTCGAGAAATAAAACTAAAAGAGGGACTTTGTTTAGGGGGGAAGAACAGTTTTTTTACAAACATCATCATAAATTAACTTAATTCGAGAAGGGATTAACAGAGTTCAATAGAGGCGCGATACTAGCGTAAAATCGATGATATGCACAGCTCTGTATGGGTTAATGTGATGGCTTTGCTGCATTAAGTCGGTCGGGTTATTTCAATGGCCTTGCTAGGGCAGGGAGCCACACAGGCGCCGCATCCGGTACAAAGTTCAAGGTCTATTTGCGGACGTGGAGCTTGGCCAATATTGAACACAAAACTGATGGCTCTAGGCTCACAGGCATCCTTACAACTTTGGCACCAGATCCCTTGAAAGGTTAAACAACTCTGTTGAATATGGGCTTGATACGACCAAGGTGTTTGGGCTAAATCGAAGATATTCTCAGGGCATGCCTTAGCGCACAGTGTACAAAAAGTACACTCATTGTCCTTAAAGGACACTTCAGGAAATCCACCATCGCCTTTGATGATGATCTGCGTTTCACACACCTCAATACAGGCTGAACAGCGCGTGCACACATCGGTGAACTCGATATCATCACGCACCCAAGGCGGCCTCAAGGCATTATCTTTACGGCGGCGAAAGAGGTTACGACGACTGTGATTAATACTTTGAGTCATGTTGCTCCTCGAACGGTTAATTATTTAAAGTGATGGGTGTATTCACAGTGATAAAGAAAAATGGCTTGGGATATTTCCACAAGCCATTCAATTTGTTAGCCGTTATAACCATTGGGATTGGTCGATTGCCAATGCCAGCTACTGTTGGCCATATCTTCTAGCGTATGTGTTGCTTGCCAGCCAAGATCTTCCCTTGCGTGGGTTGGATCGGCGTAGCAGGCGGCAATATCACCAGGGCGACGTGGCGCAATTTGGTAGGCAATGGTGTTACCACAGGCTTTTTCAAAGGCGTGAACCATGTCTAAAACACTATATCCTTGGCCTGTGCCTAAGTTATAGGTGACCAGACCCGGTTTAGTGGCCAATTTTGCCAGTGCTTTTAAATGGCCATTGGCTAAATCCACCACATGGATATAGTCACGCACGCCTGTCCCATCATGAGTCGGATAATCATCACCAAACACACTTAAGGCGGCACGTTTACCCACGGCAACCTGCGCAATAAAGGGCATTAAGTTGTTAGGGATATCATTAGGATCTTCGCCGATTAAGCCACTGGCATGGGCGCCAACCGGATTAAAATAACGCAGACGAGCGATATTCCAGCTCGGATCGGCATTGTGTACATCTGCCAGTATATGTTCAACCATCAATTTAGATTGGCCATAGGGATTGGTCGCCCCAGTGGGAAAGTCTTCGGTGATTGGCAAACTGGCTGGATCGCCATATACAGTAGCCGATGAGCTGAAAACGAGATTTTTCACCTTAAACTCCGCCATAACTTGGCAGAGGATAAGAGTTCCTGTGACGTTATTCTCATAATACTTAAGGGGTTTAGCGACGGATTCACCTACTGCTTTTAATCCAGCAAAGTGAATAACGGAATCAATAGCATGATCGTTAAACACTTTTTGTAATAAGGCTTTATTAAGAATATCGCCCTGATAGAAAGTGACCGATTTACCTGTTATCCGCTCGACTCGGTTTAAGGCTTCTATGCTCGAATTAGACAAGTTGTCTAACACAATCACATCACTGCCTGCATTGAGCAGTTCTACCACAGTGTGAGTGCCAATATAGCCAGCACCACCGGTCACTAAAATCGTCATTACTTCATCCCTTTTACAACGGTTTTTAAATATTGCGCAAAATCTTCACCGATTTCGCTGTGGCGCAGGGCGTATTCAACGTTCGCGCGCATATAACCTTGTTTGTTACCACAGTCGTGGCTCTTACCTTCCATGTAGTAAGCATTTACGGTTTCTTGCTTCATTAACATAGCGATTGCATCGGTTAATTGAATTTCATCGCCCGCGCCTGCAGGGGTTTTAGCCAGTAGTGGCCAAATGCTGGCAGGTAACACATAACGGCCTACAACGGCTAAGTTAGACGGCGCTTCATCCACGGCTGGTTTCTCAACCAGTTCGACTAATGGTTCTGATTCTCCAGGTTGTAAATCATGGCCATTCACATCAGCAATACCATATTGGTTAACTACATTGTGTGGCACGCCTTCAACCATGATTTGACCCACTTGGGTTTCATCAAACAGGGTAACCATAGCGGCTAAGTTATCGCGGCGCAGATCACAGCTGGCTTCATCGATGATCACATCAGGCAGCAATACTGCAAATGGTGCATCGCCGACGACAGATTTTGCACACAAAATGGCGTGGCCTAATCCTTTCGCCTGAGATTGACGCACGCTAATGATAGTCACGTCTTTAGGACAGATAGATTGCACGGCTTCGAGTAACTGACGTTTAACACGGCGCTCGAGTTGGGCTTCTAATTCGAAACTGGTATCGAAGTGGTTTTCGATAGAGTTTTTACTGGCGTGAGTCACTAAGACAATTTCTTTGATCCCAGCAGCGATAGCTTCACTGACCACGTATTGGATCAATGGTTTATCGACAACCGGTAACATTTCCTTTGGAATCGCTTTGGTCGCTGGAAGCATACGAGTGCCTAGGCCTGCGACAGGAATAACGGCTTTACGAATTTGATGTTGTTTCATTGCGAACCTTTTAGGTCAAGGAGATGCGGTTAATGGCCAATATTGTAAATGACCTGCACAGAAAAGCTATTTACAAACACTAAAAAAATGAGGAAATCTAAGTATTTTAACGGCAAATTCGGGCATAAGTTTTAGCAAAGGTAGCACAGTGGATCTAATCCAGCACCCATGGAGTGCAGCAACAGGGTGATTTTAATGACCTTGTAATATTTGCTTTACGTTTACGTCACAGTGGAGGCACAAGAATAAAGTGTGAGGGAGTTAACAAATTTAAAGCCTTAGATCACTATGGAGCCATGAGTGTTAGCCACCGAGTGAAGATTATGACGAAAGGAACAGAGTACATCGCTCGCAGAGCCGATGACACTGGGTTTATCCATTACCCACAAGAAGAACACGATATTTGGCGTCAGCTTTACGCCCGTCAAGCCGTTAATCTCCCTGGTCGTGCCTGCAAGGAATATCTGCAAGGGCTCGATGCCTTAGGGATGCCAAAGGATCGCATTCCGCAACTTGCCGAAATTGATGCGGTATTACAAGCGACCACTGGTTGGAAAACGGCGGCGGTCCCTGCGCTGATATCCTTCGGTCGTTTCTTTGAATTGCTGGCCAATAAAGAGTTTCCTGTGGCCACTTTTATTCGCCGCAAGGAAGAGTTTGATTACCTGCAAGAGCCAGATATCTTCCACGAGATTTTTGGTCACTGCCCTTTGCTCACCAACCCTTCATTTGCCAATTTCTCTCACATGTATGGGCAGTTAGGTTTACATGCCAGCAAAGAGGAAAGGGTATTTTTAGCGCGTTTGTACTGGTTTACGGTTGAGTTTGGTTTACTACAGCCTAAAGACGGTCCCTTATGTATTTATGGCGGCGGCATTTTAAGCTCACCCGGTGAAACCTTGTATGCAATGGAAAGTGACGCGCCAGAACGTCAACCTTTTGATTTATTGAATGTGCTGCGAACCCCATATCGCATCGACATTATGCAGCCGATTTATTATGTGATTGAGCACATTGATATGCTGGATGAAATTGCCAAGATGGATATTATGGCTTATGTCACTAAGGCCCGTCAGTTAGGTTTATTTGCCCCTAAGTTTCCGCCAAAAGCTAAGGCGAGTTAAGTCACGATTCGTTTGATGAGTTGACTCGTTATTTGGCTGGCGTCTAATTTAGCCATCTGATATTGAGTCATGCGATTTAAGCTATTAATAGAAAATGAGTAAAGTGCAACAGAATATCCCTACCAATGTTGCCAACAGGAGTATGTATGACAGCGTTATCGAATATGAAATGTGAAGCGTGCCAAGCCGACGCACCTAAAGTGACCGATGAAGAATTGGCCGAACTTATTCGTATGATCCCCGACTGGGGCGTGCAAGTACGTGACGGCGTAATGCAGCTTGAGCGTGTCTACAAGTTTAAAAACTTTAAACTGGCGATGGCATTCACGAATAAGCTGGCGGATTTAGCGGAAGAAGAATTCCATCATCCAGGCATTTTCACTGAATGGGGCAAAGTAACCGTCACTTGGTGGTCACATTCTATTAAGGGCCTACATAAGAATGACTTCATCATGGCCGCCAAGACAGACCAGTTATTGGTTTAGTTAATTCACCAATTTAATCAGCATCTTAACCTGTTTTTTGATGCTGATTTTTTCTTCCTGTTACAATTCAACTGTAAACTAGGCTTGCCACTTTCTGTTTAACCTTCTAACGTATACGGGCTCTGCTATTTCCCCTCATCGCTGACGTTTTCGTTAAGGTAACGACTTGCCTAGCAAGCGTCATTTTTGTTGTAAAGCTCAAGGCGAAAAATAGCTCTGCACGGTTTATCCCCAAAATTCGAATCAAAAAAGGGAATATCAGTCATTATGCGCTTGGAAGTCAGCTGTCAGGATCGTGTTGGTTTAGCCAAAGATATCTTAGTCGTGTTAGAGCGTTATGGTATTAATTTAATTGCCATTGATGCCAGTAACCAAGGTTTCCTGTACTTACAATTTGCCGAAATCAGTTTTGAAACCTTAAGTGCCTTGATGCCGCAGATCCGCAAAGTGGAAAGTGTCCACGATGTGCGTACTGTGTCGTTTATGCCCTCAGAGCAGGAACATTACGCCCTTAAAACCTTGCTCAAAACCTTACCCGACTCCGTTTTCTCCATCGATGCTAAAGCGCGTATCCGTATCGTTAACGAGTCTGCCTTGCTCAATATCGGCATGGGTGAGCACGAAGTGCTCGAAGAGTCGCTCAATCATTGGGTGCAAGGTTTTAACTTCAGCCGCTGGTTGAGTGAAAGCCAAGTCTTACCGCAAGCGGCGAGGGTACAAATTGGTCCTAACGAATATCTAGCCGAAATGCTGCCGATTTACCTGCCCGATGAGGATGAAAAAACCATCTTAGTTGGCGCTGTGGTGTCGCTAAAATCCCCCGCGCGGGTTGGAAAACAGTTTAACGCGCTGCAGAACCAAACCACTGGCTTTGAAAATGTATTAGCCAGTAGTGACAAAATGAAGGAAGTGCTAAAGCAAGCGCGGCGTATGGCCCAGCTCGATGCGCCTTTATTGATCACGGGTGAAACGGGTACTGGCAAAGAATTAATGGCCAGAGCCAGCCACGATGCCAGCATGCGCCGCGAGAAACCCTTTATTGCCATCAACTGCGCCGCTCTGCCCGACAGCGCCGCCGAAGAAGAATTATTCGGTTATGTCAGCCAAGGTAAAGTCGTTAAACGGGGTTTCTTTGAAGAAGCCAAGGGCGGCACAGTATTTCTCGATGAAGTAGCGGAAATGTCCAAGGCTGCCCAAGTTAAGCTGCTTCGGCTATTGCAAGATGGCACCTTTAGACGCATAGGCGGCGATGAAGAAGTCCGCGCCGATGTGCGAATTATCTGCTCAACCCAGAAGAATTTAGCTGAACTGTGCCAAACTGGTGAGTTTAGGGAAGATTTGTACTATCGCATCCATGTGCTGAGTTATCACATACCGTCACTGCGCGAGCGTAAGGTCGATATCATTCCACTGACGGAAATGTTCCTCGAACATTACAGCCAACAGTTGTCTAGCCCAGTGCGGCGGATTTCGGCTCAGTGCCGCGATCATTTGCTCACCTACGCTTGGCCAGGTAACGTACGCCAATTAAAGAACGCGGTATTTAGAGCTGTGTCTATGTGGGACGGTTCGGCTGAGTTGACGGTCGAACAATTAAAATTGCCGTCCTACGCCGAAGGTTTTGGTTACTTTGACAATGAGTTTGAAGGCAATCTCGACGATGCAATGAAGCAGTTTGAGGCGAGTCTGTTGCGCAGATTATATCCTGCCTATCCGAGCACTCGACAGTTAGCGAAAAAGCTCGGGGTGTCGCACACCGCTATTGCCAATAAGCTGCGTGAGTACAAGATAGCCAAGCGTCGTTAAGCCGAGCCTTGCTGGCTTGACGCGATAGATGTAACAGTTTCGTTCCACTTAGTTGCCGACTTTTCAGGCATATTGCTTACCGAGATATTGATAAGCGGCAACTAGGTTATAAACGTAATGATTAGTTTACGAAATGTGAAATAATTGACCTAAATGTGATTTTGGTCACGCTATAGGAATCTGCGCCAGCTTCGGGTATTTCTACGCGCAACAAATACGTTAAAGCAAGCAAAAGGGCATGCCTCTGTTGGCGCGGACTGCGTAACGTGTGTGCCCTTAATGAGTCAAAAAGTCCGATTAAAATCGCCGAATATAAGCTGGATGACGCCGCGCGTTTTCCAGCACAATAAAATTGTACGCCTAGCCTTAGAAGCACTGGAGCCAATATGAAACTTGCAAGTTATAACAATGGTCGCCGCGATGGTCAGTTGATGTTAGTTAGCCGCGATCTCACTAAAACGGTTGCCGTTCCTGCTATTGCCCACACTATGCAGCAATTACTCGACGGTTGGGATTTACTGAAACCGCAATTGCAAGAATTGTACGACGCGTTAAATGAAGGCATGTTAGATAACGCGCAAGCGTTTGACGAAGCTAAGTGTTTGTCGCCACTACCGCGTGCCTACCAATGGGCCGATGGCAGCGCTTATGTGAATCACGTTGAGCTAGTCCGTAAGGCTCGCGGCGCAGAAATGCCTGAAACCTTCTGGACAGATCCGCTGTTCTATCAAGGTGGTTCAGACAGTTTTATTGCCCCTAAAGCCGATATTCCACTGGCGAGTGAAGACTGGGGTATCGATTTCGAATCTGAAATCGCGATCATTACCGATGATGTGCCTATGGGGGTGAGCAGCGACAATGCGGCTAAGCATATTAAATTGTTGATGTTAGTGAACGATGTGTCACTGCGTAACTTAATCCCAGGTGAGTTGGCAAAAGGTTTTGGTTTCTTCCAATCTAAGCCATCGAGCAGTTTTTCACCTGTAGCAGTGACGCCGGATGAACTGGGCGCACGTTGGGAAGATTCTAAAGTGCATTTACCGCTGATCACCCATTTAAACGGTGAATTATTCGGTCGTCCGAATGCGGGCGTCGATATGACCTTTAATTTCAGCCAGTTAGTTTCACATGTTGCAAAAACCCGTCCATTGGGCGCTGGTGCGATTATTGGCTCAGGTACTATTTCTAACTATGACCGTAGCGCAGGCTCTAGCTGTTTAGCGGAAAAACGTATGTTAGAAGTGATTGCTGAAGGCAAAGCTACTACGCCATTTATGCGTTTTGGCGACACTGTGCGCATCGAAATGCTCGATGACAACGATGTAACGATTTTCGGTTCTATCGATCAAAAAGTGGTTGAATACAAAGCCTAAGGCTTTCCCTTAAAGGGCTACATCGACTCAAACTAACGGGGCTTAATTGCCCCGTTTTTATACAGACTTTTATAAGGACATGAAAATATGAAACTTTATGGTTATTGGCGCTCAAGCGCGGCGTACCGAGTTCGCATCGCCCTTAATCTTAAGGGGATTTCAGCCGAGCAGTTGTCTGTGCATCTTGTACGTGATGGCGGCGAGCAACATAAAGCGGCCTACAGTGCGCTTAATCCGCTGGAGTTAGTGCCAACCTTAACGTTGGATGATGAGCTGGATGCGGATGCATTGTCGCAATCCTTAGCCATTATCGAATATCTTGATGAGATACACCCTCAGTCACCATTATTGCCTGCATCGGCTCTTGAGCGTGCCCATGTGCGCGCCATGGCACTCACGGTAGCCTGTGAAATTCACCCATTAAACAATTTGCGGGTATTGCAGTATTTAACCCAAACCTTAGGGGTCGATGAAGCGGCTAAAAATACTTGGTATCACCACTGGGTCGCGAGTGGCTTTGCAGCCCTAGAAACCTTGTTGGTAAGGCACAGCGGTCGTTACTGCTTTGGGGATACAGTGACATTAGCCGACTTATGTTTAGTGCCGCAGGTGTATAACGCCCAGCGTTTTAATGTAGATTTAACGCCTTATCCCAATATCATGCGCGTGTGGGCTGAGTGTAATCAGCTTGAAGCCTTTGCCGATGCGGCCCCAGAGCGCCAAGCGGATGCGGTGTAACGAATCGCACTGATGAAGCGTTTACAAATAGAAAGAATGGATAATGAGGCTTGCTTTACGAGTCTTATCTCAGCGATGGGGTTTCAATGCTTTTCAGTAAAAAATGTCCGTATTGCAAAGGTAAACTCGGCGCTAAGGATGTGCCGATTAAGGAAGGACGCTGCTGCCACTGTGAACAGCCGATACTGTACAAACTCAATGTAATAAAATGGATGCTACTGTTCATGCCCATCTTTACGGTTAGCGTTAATTTTTTAGACAAAGATGTCTATGGGTTTTGGATTTATTTGGCGGTGATGGCACCTATTTATAGTCTCGTTTCTCTACTCTGTCATGGGGTCGTAAAGTGCTCAGAAACCGATGGATAAGTGGAGTAAGCGGAATGTCATTTCCGTGGTGTTTTCTGACATTGAAGCGGACGATTATGTTAAGAGTAATGTTATGAATAAAGTTATGGATGATGCTATGAGTGAAGCAGAACTAAAGCATCAATTACTCGAATGGATAGCTCAAGACTGCGAGCGGGTAAGGGCGCTTGAACTTGCGCTCCAATGCGCCAAAGTACACTCAATGCCGCAGTGGTGCCTTGCGGCGGGATTTGTCCGTAATCTAGTCTGGGATCGCTTGCACGGATTTGAGTTGAGTCCACTGAACGATATCGATCTGATCTATTTTTGCCCGTTAAATATTAGCCCCGAGCGGGATCAGGTAATTGAAACCTATCTTAATCAGCTTGCCCCTGAGTTACCTTGGTCGGTGAAGAATCAGGCGCGCATGCATGTTCGAAATCAAGACATGGCTTACACATCTTGTGTTGATGCGATGGCCCATTGGCCAGAACTTGAAACCGCAATCGGGGTAAGCTATCAAGCTGTCGATACAGAATCTGATAATCAGACTAAGACTGGGACTCAGACTTGTGTTGGGATGAAAAATCATCCCGCGTCTTACGATATTGAGCTGGTGGCTCCTTTTGGGCTTAACTCCCTGTTTGCACTCAAACTGAGCGCTAATCCAAAGCGATCATTAACCGTGTTTGATCACAGAGTCGAGACTAAGGGCTGGCTTACTCGGTATCCTTTGCTTGAGTGTTGCCGCACAAGCTGATTTTCTCATTCACCCACGTTATCTCACATTCACTCCTAAACCGACTCAAGCATCTGACTCAATTCGTCCCATGTAATTTAGCGACTCAATATAGCGATTCAATATAGTTACTCACTAATTTAGACCGCTAACAGTATGGGTATCATCCTTAAGCCGTTTGGGTTCGGCCGTTTTCTGCTTCTATTCTTCCTCATCTAGTCCCATAAATTTGAACTTAATGGCCAAATCCCCCTCAGCTAAGTGCTTTTTGTTGTTACTTAAATGTTTATTTTACTAATATTCTCTACCTCTTGCTGTAGTCATTAGTGATGACTAATAAAGAACTTAGCTCACAGAAAACAAAGGTGTACTGTCGATAAATGTTTGAATTTCGTGATTTAGATCCCATGGGTAGTACCTAGAAATGAGTATTGGCTATTCACTTTGATTTGGATCAATAAAGTGGTCGCGCTTCTCTGGCAGTGTAGGCGTCAATTGTTAAGGATGTAATTTAAAACAAAAACCTATGTTGTACATATGGAGTATGATGATGAACAAAAATACTGTTTCTACACTGATCGCTGCCACCCTTTTAGCTGCTGGTTTTTCTGCTTCTGTATCGGCTCACCAAGCAGGTGACATTATCGTTCGTGCGGGTGCCATCGTTGTCGCGCCAAACGAATCAAGCGATGATGTTGCTGGTAAAGGCGAGTTCCAAATCAGTAACGACACTCAACTGGGTTTGAACTTTGGTTATATGTTGACTGATAACTTTGGGGTAGAGCTATTAGCAGCAACGCCTTTTAGCCATGACGTTTCTTTGGGTGGGACTAAAATTGCTGAAACTAAGCAACTGCCGCCAACGCTAGTGGCACAGTACTATTTCGGTAATTCTCAATCAGTGGTTCGCCCTTACATTGGCGTCGGTGTTAATTACACTAATTTCTACGATAATGAGTTCACCAATGATCTAGGTGGTGCGTTAACCGACTTGAGCATGACCACGTCTTGGGGCTTAGCGGCACAAGCGGGTGTTGATTATCAGGTTAACAAAAACTGGTTAGTGAACGCTTCCGTGTGGTACGCGCAAATTAGCAGCGATGTGAAGTTTAAATTATCGGGTGACACTGTGGTTATTGGTACCGATATTGACCCATGGGTTTACATGGTCAGCGTAGGTTACACTTTCTAATCTACGGATCAGATAAGCGTAAAAAAGGAGCCTTAGGCTCCTTTTTCGTTTTTGCACTTTTTATCGCGCATGTTCCACTCAGGCTAAGCCGATTTAGCGCTTTGGCTTTTTAGCCTTCCAGTGACGAGTGTTATAGATAAATTCGGGTAATAATACGGTGAGCCAAGCGACGAGGCGCCAGCGTTTAGTCACATAGACGCGGCGTTTGCCTTGTTTCATTGCTTTGATGATTTGCGCTGCGACTTGTGGCAATGGTGCCAACCACATCGCACTTTGCTGCATGGCGGCTTTATCGAGTAAACCGAGTTGGATATCGGTAATCGTAATGGGCAACTTGAGGCGCTGGGCGTGCATACATAAGCCCTCAAGGTAATTCTGCCCAAAGGCTTTTGAGGCGTGATAGGCCACACTTGGGCCACCGCGCAAACCTGCGATAGAGTTTATTGCCGCCAGTTGTCCATAACCTTGCTCGCGAAATAGTCTAAATGCCGTATTGCAGATAGCGGCAAAACCTCGCACATTGACATCGATAATGTCTTGCTCTGGCAGCCAAGGCAGCTCAGGATCATAACTATTGAGGCCTGTATTGACTAAGACTAAGTGCGCACCGCCAAGACTCTGCCAGACGGATTCAAGTTGAGTGATGATGGCTTGAGGCTGTTCAATTTGAAGTGAAAATACTTGTACTTTTGTTGGCAAGGATAAGGCAAAATCGCGGAGTGATTCTGGATCTTGGGCGAATAAGACTAATTCAACCTGTTGATCTGCCAATTGCTTTGCAATTTCACGACTTAATTGTGAGCTAGCTCCCACAATTATTGCAGTTGCTTGGGTCATAGGTTTTTCGGCAACGAAATGGTGGCTTATGATAGGAAGATATGTTCGCCAAGACAAGATTTATAGCTTGGGCGTATGGACATCTAGAAGTCTTTATGTATGATTAGGAGAAACAAAATGAACAAATGGTTGCGTTTAAGCGCGTTGAGATTAACCGCTTTAGCATTAATGGCGCTAATGGGTGTGTTATCTGGTTGTGCGACACCCAATGCTATCGTGGAGATAAAAGGCGAGACCTTGTATCGCGAACGGATTGCTCTGCCCGCCGAGGCTAAGGTCGTAGTGCAACTGCTCGATGTATCAAAAATGGATGTGCCAGCCATAGTGATGGCGGAGCGCGTACAACAAGGTGCAGCAACACCCACGCCATTCAGTTTTGCGATTGGCAGCGATCAGTTCCAACCCGGGCACACTTATGCCATAGGTGCACGGATAATGCTCGGTGATAAGTTATTGTTTATTAATACTCAAGCCTATCACATTGACCTCAATTCGACTGAGCCAATGACGATACTGCTAGAGAAAGTCGGTGGCTAGTTAGCCCGCTCAGAAGTGAGCTGACATACGCGCCGAATCCGTTGGTATTTACGAACAGAAGAGGCGCGGTATGCCGGTTAGAATTCCAGATCATCTGCCCGCAGCAGAAGTGTTAGAGTCAGAAAATATTTTCGTTATGTCCGAGACGCGGGCGGCGAATCAAGATATCAGGCCGATGAAGGTGCTGATTTTGAACTTGATGCCGAACAAAATCGAGACAGAAACCCAGTTACTGCGCTTACTGGGCAACACGCCTTTACAAGTCGATGTGGATTTATTGCGCATTCACGACAAAGAATCCAAGCATACTTCCATCGATCACATGAATACTTTCTACCGTGACTTTGAAGCCGTGCGCCATAAAAATTACGACGGCCTTATCATCACAGGTGCGCCGCTTGGGCAAATCGATTTCGAAGATGTAGTTTATTGGGATCATATCCGTGAAATCATCGACTGGTCGCAAGAGCATGTCACCTCAGTGTTGTTTTTATGTTGGGCGGCCCATGCGGGTTTGTATCACCTCTATGGTTTAAATCGAAAAATATTGCAACAGAAGCGTTCTGGCGTATTCGTGCATCGCCGTACCTCTCAGCATTTCCCGCTACTGCGCGGTTTTGATGATGAATTTTTTGCGCCCCATTCCCGTTTTGCCGAAATGAATGTCGAAGAAATTAGACAGCATCCACAGCTACAATTATTGGCCGAGTCCGATGAGGCAGGGGCTTATTTGGTGTTGAGTCGTAACAATCGTAACTTGTTTGTGATGGGTCATCCTGAATATCAAAAGTCGACCTTAAACGAGGAATATCAGCGAGACTTAAGCCAAGGCTTAGACCCGAATGTGCCGCAGAATTATTATCGCAATGATGATCCTAAAGCCGACGCCATTGCCCGCTGGCACAGCCACGGTAGCTTGCTGGTGAGTAACTGGCTCAACTATTACGTCTATCAGTTAACCCCTTACGACTTAAGCGATATGACGGCGATGACACCGTGGGAGTCGCGTTAATTCACGCAGTTATTTCTGTGAGTTCTCGTCAGAATAGCGCTTAGTGCTTCAGTGCCTTATTGATTTAAGGCACTGTTTTTAAAGCACTGTGTTTTTAAGTAACTGTTTTAAGACACTGTTTTTTAAAGTCACTATGTTTTTGAAGCATTATGTTGATTGAATGCACTAAGCGTCCTGCGGTATATGATGACTTTTACCGCTTATAACTTAAATTGGGTCACTAATTTATCTAAGTGAACCGATAGTTTTTGTAAGTTTGCACTGGATGCCGTTAACTCGTCGGCAATCTCCGATGTCTCAGTCGTTAACTGATTAATTTCTTCGACGTTACGGCTTATCTCCGCTACCACCATAGACTGCTCTTCTGTTGCGGTGGCGACTTGAATGTTCATGTCGCTGATTTGGCTAATATGCGAAGTAATCAGGGTTAAGGAGTCATTGGCATCATCTGCCTGCTTGACGACCATACCGCTTTGTTCGTGACCCCGCTTGATGGCGGTGACTGTTTTGGACGATTGCTCCTGCAGCTTGTTAATCATTGTTTGAATTTCATCTGTCGATGACGCTGAACGACTGGCAAGGTTTCGGACTTCATCGGCGACGACGGCAAACCCTCGACCTGTCTCGCCAGCACGTGCAGCTTCAATGGCTGCGTTGAGTGCTAGCAAGTTAGTTTGTTCTGAAATGCTGCGTATGGTATCCAAAATACTGCCGATAGAATTGGTTTGCGTCGCGAGCGAAGTAATGTCAGTGCTGATGTGCTGAATTTCGATGGATAACGAGCTGACACCCTGGCGAGCTTTGGCGACCACACTCGCGCCATTATGCGCTTGATTATCTGCTTCTTTGGCGGCATTAGCCGCTTGGGTTGCGTTGCCAGCAATATTGTCCACTGTGGTGCCCATCTCATGGATTGCCGTTGCGATTTGCGTGGTGCGATCGCGCTCGTTAATACAATTTCTATGGGTTGCTTGGGCTTTGCTGGCGACATCGTTTGCCGTATGGGCGAGTTGGCGTGAGTTGTCAGCCACGGCTTCAATCGCATTACGTATCTTCAACACAAACTGATTAAAGTGCAGAGCAATATCACTGAGTTCGTCTTGGCCTTTTAACTCGATCATATTATGCAAATCAAGTTTGTCACTGGCAGAAGAAATATGCTGTTGTAACGATGCCACGCGAAGTCGTAGACGACGCAGCATCATAAAACCTAGAAATATTGAAATAATCAAAGCGATGGTTAAAACAACAAACATTTCCATGCGTGTTTCTTGGTAGTTTTTTTGACTGTCAACGAAGCTGGCGTTGCCTTGTTGTAGCAATGAGTCAAGAATGGCATCGGTACTCTTTCTCATTATGTTGTAGCTAGCTGCGAACTGGTTACGATAGATTTCTTGCGATTTTGCCACTTCCCCCTTTTCCATCGCTGTAAGCATAGGCGCGAGTTCGTCACTTTTGACTTTATCAAAGAGGTCGATCAACTTTTGTACTTCGGCACGGGTAATGGGGTTTACCTGAGCGTCACGGGCAGCTTTTAATGCCGCATCCATTTCTGGAATGTCCTCAGCACGGGTTTCTGTTACTCGGGTTAATACGCCTTTTTGATCCTTCATCGTCGGGATTTCTTGTAAGATAATAATATCAATGCCCACTCGCATACGAGGAATACGGGACGCAACTTCCGCCATCGACCGTAATGGCGCGCTGGTATTTTCGGCGAGTGTTTTAGTTTGATCTTGCATACCAGATAAGCCTTGAATGGCCGTTAAGCTGATTAAGATAAGAGCAATACAGGGAATAGCGATGACCCCGATAAACTGGGTCTTAAGCGTCATCTGATTTAGCATGTCTTTCCTTCCTACTTTTATTTAGGGTTATCTGGTTGGGATGTTTATGGTTAGATAATTTGGCATTATTAATATAGGAACAATAGCTTGAATTTTTATTCTTAAATTTCAGTACCCAGTTAAGGTATCCCACTTTGCACACTATGGATTTATGTAAGCGGGTCAATAACATGCTAACTGTGTAGTTGAGCATAGCGATTTTATAGATAACAACCAAATCCTTATGTCGATGTTATAACAGGTCTGTCCACTTGAACTGGTTTGGTCGTCAAGTTCATGTGTTCATTTCTTGATGGCGAGCATAAATCATTCGCTGCTAGGACGTTAAGTGACAACACGCCCTAGATATCACTCACTAATATTAAATTAGCTTAGCAAGGTTGGCTCAGCGTAATAAAAGCGCATGAGCTGGATAGGCTCTATCGTTTATGCTGAGCCAACATCCACTTTTTACTTCAACGGATTGGCTAGGATTGCGCATGCCTTTATATCTCAGTCATCACCGTGACCGCCTTATCGATACCGCCCCTTGTTGTTCTTCATCCCATTTTTACTGTAAATCCTTACTGACATTTTCCACTGATAAAATCTGCACATTAGACCAAGGAATACTTGCTTTACGTTCGCGTAAACGTCAGAGTGGTTTTATTGTCGATTTTATTAAACGTCCCGAGGCTGGTACTAGGCTTCGTGGTCAATTTAGGTTGGAGCCTTCATGAGTACTGAACAGTTAAATCAAGATATCGTTATCGTTGCTGCTAAACGCACCCCAATGGGCGGGTTTCAAGGCAACTTATCATCCGTAGCATCACCCATATTAGCCGCGACGGCCATTAAAGGCTTGTTAGCGGAAACACAATTGGCGGGTGAGCATGTCGATGAAGTCTTGATGGGCTGCGTATTACCCGCAGGTTTAGGTCAAGCGCCTGCGCGTCAGACAACTTTGGGTGCGGGATTACCCTTATCCGTTGGTGCGACCACAGTGAACAAGGTCTGTGGCTCAGGCATGAAGACGGTAATGTTAGCCCACGATTTGATTAAAGCGGGCAGTGCAAAAGTGGTGATTGCAGGCGGTATGGAAAGCATGAGCCAAGCGCCGTATTTACTCGATAAAGCCCGCGGCGGCATGCGCATGGGCCATGGTAAAGTGTTAGATCACATGTTTTTAGATGGTCTTGAAGATGCCTACACGGGCGGTGCTATGGGAACGTTCGCCCAGAAAACTGCCGATGAATTTGGTATCACCCGCGAGCAGATGGATGCTTTTGCCTTAAGCTCGCTTGAAAAAGCCAATGCCGCGATTAACTCGGGTGCCTTTAAAACCGAAATCACCCCCGTCACAGTCAGTGATCGTCGCGGTGATGTGACTATCGATACCGACGAGCAACCCGGTAATGCCCGCCCTGAAAAAATTCCTACGCTGCGCCCAGCCTTTTCCAAAGATGGCACTATCACAGCGGCAAACTCTAGCTCGATTTCCGATGGTGCAGCGGCATTGATGCTGACCTCACGCGGCGAAGCTGACCGTTTAGGCTTAACTGTATTAGCGACTATTAAAGGCCACACGACTCACGCCCAAGAGCCTTCATTGTTCACTACTGCACCGGTTGGCGCTATGGCGAAATTGCTGGCCAATGTCGGTTGGTCAACGGACGAGGTGGATTTATTCGAAATCAACGAAGCCTTCGCGATGGTGACTATGCTTGCTGTGTCTGAGCTAGGTTTAGATATCGCTAAGGTAAACGTTAATGGCGGCGCCTGTGCCTTAGGCCATCCGATTGGCTGCTCGGGTTCACGTTTGCTGGTGACCTTAATTCATGCTTTAAAAGCCCGCGGCCTGAAGCGCGGTGTTGCCTCGCTGTGTATCGGCGGTGGTGAAGCGACGGCGATGGCCATCGAGGTTTAATCGCAACAGTTTAGTTAAATCAACAAGACGGGGCTGGCAAGGGCAATCACTTCCCTTGAGGATAATCATAATATCGCACCGCCAGCCCATCACTCTACAAGGAAAGGATTGCAACATGACCACACAAGTAAAGCATTACATTGACGGTGAGTTTACCCAAGGTATGGGCACATCGCAGATTATTGTCACCAATCCCGCGAATAACTCGCCGATTGCCGTGATTAATGCTGCCACTAGCGAAGAAGTTCACGCAGCCATTGCTAGCGCCAAAGCCGCCTTCAAAACGTGGAAAGAAGTGCCAGTTTCTGAACGTGCGCGCGTCATGTTGCGTTATCAACATCTGCTAAAAGAACATCACGACGAACTTGCGACTATTCTTGCCCAAGAAACGGGTAAAACCTTCGAAGATGCCAAGGGCGATGTATGGCGCGGTATTGAAGTCGCTGAACACGCTTGTAACGTGGCGTCATTATTGATGGGCGAAACCGTTGAGAACGTCGCGCGTTCAATCGACACCTACAGCTACACTCAACCACTGGGTGTGTGTGCGGGTATTACGCCATTTAACTTCCCTGCGATGATCCCGTTATGGATGTTCCCACTGGCGATTGCCTGCGGTAACACCTTCATTTTAAAACCTTCAGAACAAGATCCTATGACGCCGCAGCGCCTTGTTGAACTGTTTGTTGAAGCGGGCGCACCTAAGGGCGTATTGCAATTAGTGCATGGCGACAAAACTGCCGTGGATATTCTGCTGGCAGACCCTGCGATTAAAGCCATTTCCTTCGTCGGTTCTGTGGCTGTGGGCCAGTATATTTATAAAACCGGTACCGATAATTTAAAACGCGTACAAGCCTTTGCGGGCGCAAAAAATCACTGCGTCATTATGCCTGATGCGAACAAACAGCAAGTGATCAATAACTTAGTTGGCGCTTCTGTGGGCGCGGCGGGTCAGCGCTGTATGGCGATTTCGGTTGCCGTGTTTGTTGGCGCAGCTAAAGAGTGGATCCCAGAACTCAAAGAAGCCTTAGCCAAGGTTCGCCCAGGTTTATGGGACGATAAAGAAGCAGGTTACGGCCCTGTCATAAGCCCTGCGGCTAAGGCACGCGTGCTCAAGCTTATCAAGCAGGGGATTGATGAAGGCGCCGAGTGTTTGCTCGATGGCAGCGACTTTACTGTGGAAGGTTATGAGTCAGGCAACTGGATTGGCCCAACCATGTTCAATAAAGTCTCCACAGAGATGAGCATCTATAAGGAAGAAATCTTCGGCCCTGTACTGTGTTGCATGGAGTCGGACTCCTTAGAAGCGGCCATCGAATTAGTCAATGCTAGCCCTTACGGCAACGGCACTTCTATCTTCACCGCCAGCGGCGCGGCGGCCCGTAAATATCAACACGAAATCGAAGTCGGCCAAGTGGGAATTAACGTACCTATTCCTGTGCCATTACCTTTCTTCTCATTTACTGGTTGGAAGGGCAGTTTCTACGGCGATCAACATGCTTACGGTAAGCAAGCGGTACGTTTCTATACCGAGACTAAGACCATCACTTCACGCTGGTTTGAGTCCGATATCGCCGTGGCGTCTACGCCAAACATGAGCATTAACTTGCGCTAAGCTCGTACGTCAAGCTCAGTGATTAATCGATAAACTACGGCGTCTTTACGGCGCCCAATTTATTAAATAAAAAAGTGACCACAGAGTCATAGGAGAGCCAAATGGATTTTAATTTCAACGATGACCAACGCCAGTTTGCCGATCTTGCGCGCCAGTTTGCCGCGGAAGAATTAACCCCTTTTGCCGCCAAGTGGGATGAAGAACATCATTTCCCCAAAGACGTGATCCAAAAAGCCGGTGAGCTGGGTTTTTGCTCGCTGTATTCGCCCGAATCTGAAGGCGGCATGGGCTTATCGCGCCTCGATGCGTCGATTATTTTTGAAGAGCTCGCCAAGGGCTGCACTGCGACCACGGCCATGCTGACCATTCACAATATGGCCACTTGGATGGTAACGACTTGGGGTACTGAAACCCTGCGTCAGACTTGGTCTGAGCCGTTAACCACAGGGCAAATGTTAGCGTCCTATTGCTTAACTGAGCCGGGCGCGGGATCAGATGCGGCATCTTTGCAAACCAAAGCGGTGCGCGACGGTGATGAGTATGTGATTTCAGGCTCTAAAATGTTTATCTCAGGTGCAGGTGCTACCGAGCTATTGGTAGTGATGTGCCGCACAGGCCAAGCTGGACCTAAGGGTATTTCTGCCATTGCCATTCCAGCAGATGCCGCTGGTGTTATCTATGGTAAGGCCGAAGATAAAATGGGCTGGAATGCCCAGCCGACACGTCAAATCACCTTTGAAAACGTGCGCGTGCCAGTAGCGAATTTGCTCGGTGAAGAAGGCCAAGGTTTTGCTTTCGCGATGAAAGGCTTAGACGGCGGTCGTATCAATATCGCGACCTGTTCAGTAGGCACTGCGCAAGCGGCGCTGGAACGTGCAACTCAGTATATGAATGAGCGTCAGCAATTTGGTAAACCTTTAGCGGCTTTCCAAGCACTACAATTTAAGCTCGCCGATATGGCAACTGAGTTAGTCGCAGCCCGCCAAATGGTGCGCCTTGCGGCCTTTAAACTCGACAGCAGCGATCCTGAAGCCACAGCCTATTGCGCCATGGCAAAACGTTTTGCCACCGATGTGGGCTTTCAAGTCTGTGATGCGGCGCTGCAAATTCATGGCGGATATGGTTATATAAGGGAGTACCCGCTGGAACGTCACTTCCGTGATGTGCGCGTACACCAAATTTTAGAAGGCACCAACGAAATTATGCGCTTAATTATCGCCCGTCGTTTACTCGATGAAAATGCAGGACAAATCCTCTAAGTCCACTCGCAAGAAGTGTGACTTATCGGTTGGCGATAACATAAAAGGAGTCTATACAGATGGAATATTTAGTAGAACGTATCGAAGGCCATACGGCCATTCTGACGATGAATAATCCACCGGCAAATACTTGGACCGCCGAGAGTTTGCAGGCGCTCAAAGCTAAAGTGCTTGAGCTGAACGCGAATAAAGAAATTTATGCCTTAGTGTTAACGGGCCAAGGGCAAAAGTTCTTCTCTGCCGGTGCCGATTTAAAGCTGTTTAGTGACGGCGACAAAGGCAATGCGGCGACGATGGCAAAGCACTTCGGTGAAGCCTTTGAAACCCTAAGTCAATTTCGCGGTGTATCGATTGCCGCGATTAACGGTTATGCCATGGGCGGCGGCTTAGAAGTCGCACTGGCCTGTGATATTCGCATCGCCGAAATTCAAGCTGTGATGGCATTGCCTGAAGCGACCGTGGGTTTATTACCTTGCGCAGGTGGCACTCAGAATCTGACCGCATTAGTCGGTGAAGGCTGGGCTAAGCGGATGATTTTATGCGGTGAGCGCGTCGATGCGACTCAGGCATTGAATCTGCGTTTAGTTGAAGAAGTAGTCGAAACGGGCGAAGCGCTCAATGCGGCAATTGCGTTGGCCGTAAAAGTCGCTAACCAAAGCCCAAGCAGCGTCACAGCGTGCAAGACACTCATTCAAGCGGGCCGCACTATGGCGCGTAGCCAAGCGCTGCCGATTGAGCGTGAATTATTTGTCGGGTTATTTGATACCGAAGATCAGGCCGAAGGCGTGAATGCGTTTTTGGGCAAACGTAAAGCTGATTGGAAGAACCGCTAATGACTAATGTAGTAGATAACGTAAATCAGGCCACGACCACGCAAAACGTGGTTTTTCAAACCTTAGCCACCGCGTCCGGTAAGTTGATTGGGGTGGTGACACTCAATGTGGAAAAAGCCCTCAACGCCTTAGATTTAGACATGGTGCGTGCTATGACGGCGCAGCTCAATCTATGGAAGAAAGACTCGCTTATCGCTTGTATCGTGTTAGATGGCAGCGGTGAAAAGGCCTTTTGTGCGGGTGGTGATGTGCGCGCCTTATACCATGCATCCATTGCCGCTAAAGGACAAGTGACTGAGGAGGCAAAGGTGTTCTTCGAAGAGGAATATCGCCTCGATTATCTACTGCATACCTTTGGCAAACCTGTGTTGGTGTGGGGCGACGGCATTGTGATGGGCGGCGGGCTCGGTTTGATGGCGGGCGCAAGCCACAGAGTCGTCACTGAAACTTCGCGCATTGCTATGCCTGAAGTGACGATTGGCCTGTACCCAGATGTGGGCGGCAGCTATTTCCTTAATCGTATGCAGGGCAAAATGGGACTGTTTTTAGGGCTCACTGCCTATCAACTTAATGCTGCCGATGCCTGTTATGTGGGTCTTGCCGATCATTACCTGAACCGTGATGACAAAGAACTGATGTTCGATGCCATGGCCACCTTAGATTGGAGCGATACACCGGCGCTTAATCATCAACGCTTAGATAGCATGATCAACGAGTTATCTAATCAAGTGGATATCCCTAAGGGCGAAAGTGTATTGGCGGACAGCCAAGATAATATCGACCGACTGATGGCGGGGAGTTTAGAGGATATTGTCACCCGTATGTCGACGTTAGCGTCGGAGGATGCTTGGTTAATGAAGGCGCGCGACACCTTCCTTGCTGGCAGTCCTATCAGCTGGCATCTGGTTAATATCCAATCACAACTAGGCACTAATTTAAGCCTAGCTGAATGTTTTAAATGGGAATTAACCGCCAGCGTTAACGTGTGTGCCCATGGTGATTTCTGCGAAGGGGTTCGCGCACTCTTGATTGATAAAGACAGACAACCCCAGTGGCGCTTTAAGGATGTTAACTCAGTGCCTACCGCCGTACTTGAGCAAATATTGACTTCCCCTTGGGGCGAGTCGCATCCCTTTAGCCAACTGAGCTAAGCGTTGAGTTGATTATGCATAGAGTTGGCTAAGCGTTGACTTGATTAGTACAGATTTGAATAGTGCTGAGTGTATAGGCTCAGCCAAGCTCGCTTTACTCTGTGATAACGACAGCATAATCAATGGACTAGCAGTATCACTACACTAAAAAAAGAACAGCACACAGGAGTGACAGCATGAGTACAGTAGCATTTATCGGTTTAGGTAATATGGGCGGCCCAATGGCGGCCAATTTATTAAAAGCGGGCATGACGGTTCGTGTATTTGATTTAGTCCCAGAAGCCATGCACAGCCTTGCCGAGCAAGGGGCTTTTGTTTCTAGCACGGCCTGCGGCGCGGCGGCGGGTGCCAATGTGGTGATCACTATGCTGCCTGCGGGCAAGCATGTGAAAAGTTTATATTTAGGCAATGGCACAGACAAAGGACTGCTCGAAGTGGTTGCGGGTGATACCTTACTGATCGATTGCTCGACCATAGATGCGCAAAGCGCGCAATTGGTAGCGGCCGAAGCGGCTAAAAGCGGCATAGAGTTTATGGATGCACCGGTTTCTGGCGGCACAGCAGGCGCGGCGGCGGGTACTTTAACCTTTATTTGTGGTGGTTCCGATAGCGCTTTTGAGCGGGGTCAGCCAGTGCTTAAAGCTATGGGTGTGAACATATTCCATGCTGGTGGCCCAGGTGCGGGACAAGTCGCTAAAATCTGCAATAACATGCTGTTATCTGTGTTGATGGTCGGCACTTCTGAGGCGTTGCAAATGGGCATTGACCATGGTCTCGATCCTAAAGTCTTGTCCGACATTATGAAGGTTAGCAGTGGTGGTAACTGGACCCTCGAAAAGTATAATCCATGCCCAGGTGTGATGGAGACTGTACCTTCTTCTAAGGGCTATCAGGGCGGCTTTATGGTAGATTTGATGGTTAAAGATCTCGGTCTGTCCCAAGAAGCCGCATTATTGAGCAACTCCAGCACGCCAATGGGCGCTTTAGCCCGCAGCTTGTATGTGAATCATGCAAGACAAGGCAACGGCCGCCGAGATTTTTCCAGTATTTTTGAACAATTTGCACAACTTAAAAAATAGACATAGTTAACAAGGGATAACCAGATGGATTTAAAAGATAAGGTTGTCGTCATTACTGGCGGCGCGGGTGGCTTAGGTCTAGCAATGGCGCAAAATTTTGCGCAGGCGGGTGCTAAGATAGCGCTTATCGACGTGGACCAAGAAAAACTCGAGCGAGCCTGTGCTGAGCTTGGATCGGACACTGAAGTTCAAGGTTATGCCTTAGACATTACCGACGAAGAAGACGTCGTGGCAGGTTTTGCCTATATTCTCGAAGATTTTGGCCAAGTGAACGTGTTAGTGAACAACGCCGGCATTCTGCGTGATGGCCTGTTAGTCAAAGCCAAAGACGGCAAAGTCACCGACCGTATGTCTTATGAGCAATTCCAATCTGTGATCAATGTGAACTTGACGGGCAGCTTCCTCTGCGGTCGTGAGGCGGCAGCGGCCATGATTGAATCCGGTCAAGCGGGCGTGATTGTCAACATCTCTAGCCTAGCGAAAGCGGGCAACATGGGTCAGTCGAACTATGCCGCCTCCAAAGCGGGCGTTGCGGCCATGTCTGTTGGCTGGGCGAAGGAATTAGCACGTTACAATATCCGTAGTGCCGCGGTTGCACCGGGCGTTATTGCTACTGAGATGACAGCGGCAATGAAACCTGAGGCGCTGGAGCGTTTAGAGAAGCTAGTGCCAGTAGGACGCTTGGGTCATGCCGACGAGATAGCCTCTACCGTACGCTTTATTATCGAGAACGACTATGTCAATGGTCGCGTGTTCGAAATCGATGGTGGTATCCGTCTATAATGGCGGTATCTTATTGATATTCATAAAAACCGAGCTGAGGCTCGGTTTTTTATTGCGTAAAGAAACATAGTGGTTTTTTAAACTCAGTCTTTGGATTTATTTAGATTTCACTGTTGGAGTTGACATTTAGTTGTTAACCTTCAACAATCGCCCTCCCGTTTTTTTACATAACTTTACATACATGTTTGTCGCATGTAATGGAGCTTAACATGCGGATGTCTTGGCAGGATAAAGCCCTCTGGCTTGAGAAAATCACTAAACGCATGATGTTAATCGTGGGTGTCCTAGGGTTGATTGTGATCTATTGCGGGTTCTTTTTTCTGCTCTTCAGTGGTCGCTCTGTGGCCGTGATCCCGTGGTTTTTCCTTATCTCACCTTGGGTGTGTATTTATTTTGGCTTAACGCAAGTACAGCAAGTGCAAGTGGTAAATTGGTTCTTAAAAAAATTTAAAAAATAACCAATTTCTGCAAGTTCCTATTTTGTTTCGGTTTGTGCAGTTGGCAAACATTGGGGAGAAACAATGAAGTTACATGGATATTTATGGGTGCTAGGGAGTTTGTTTTGTTTGGGGGCTTGCGAGCGCTCGAACAAAGAAACACCGCATCTTAGTGATAATGGTGGGCGTATTGTTGCGCCCTATGGCAGTTGGCTGTCTCCCTTATCGGCGAATGATGTATTTGAACAGGCCGATAATGTCGCCGAGTTACAAAGCGTAGATGGGGCGATTTATTTCTCTGAATCTGATGGTGATAAGCAAGGCCAAGTAGGGATTAAGCGTCTCGATAAAAAGGGCAATATCGCCGACGTCGTGCCGCCAAGCTTTAATGTTAAATCCGCCGTCCATGAATACGGCGGCGCCGCCTTTTTAGGGATAGGCCAGAGTTTGTTTGCCACTAAGGCACAGGATCAACTGTTTTATCGTTTCGCCCCTAATCAACCTCCACTGCCGTTAACGCCTAATGGCACCCGTCATGCCGACTGTATCGCTTATCCTAAAGGGTCGCGGATTATCTGTGTGCGCGAGGATCATCGCCAGCCCGGTGAGCCCAAGGCGAGTCTAGTAACAATCAATCTTAACTTTGCTGGTGAAGGCGATACCTTTGTCTCGGGGCATGACTTTATTTCTTCGCCTGCCATCTCGCCCGATAACAGCCAACTGGCGTGGACCACGTGGGAACATCCCTATATGCCATGGGATAACAGTATTCTCTGGCTTGGCGATCTCGACCGCAAAGGGCAACTGCACAATATTCGTAAGGTCAACACGCCTACGGATTCTTCCGTGACGCAGCCATTATTCAGCCCTGATGGACAATTATATGTCGTGTCGGATATCAGTAACTGGTGGAATATCTATCGAGTCACGGCACAAAATACCTTAGCCCCAGTGCTGAACAAAAAAGCCGAGTTTGCCGTGGCAGATTGGTATTTAGGCAATCACAACTACGCCTTCGAATCCGAAAAAACCATCATTGCCAGTTATATGCTTGGCAGTCAGGCGGCGTTAATTCGGCTGCATTTGGATTCGGGTTTGACCGAGTCCTTAGCCGTGGATTTCGGCGAAATCACCCAAGTGATCAGGGGCGAAGATGCCGTCTATTTTGTTGGCGCTAAGGCAACGCCAGAGAAAGGTATTTATAAAGTCATCGGCCGTGGCACTGAGTTGGTGTATACGCCTAACTTACCAAAGCTTGATCCCAATTATATTTCCCGGGCAAAAAATATTACCTTTAAAACCGGCGTTAACCAGCAAGCCTACGGTTATTTTTATGGGCCGGTTAACCCCAACTATACAGCGCCCCATGATACCCGCCCGCCGCTGATAGTGATGTTGCACGGCGGCCCAACGGCGCGGGCGAGTCTGGCTTATCGCAGTGACATTCAATTTTGGACCAGCCGTGGCTTTGCGGTGCTCGATGTTAATTTTCGCGGTAGCAGTGGTTTTGGCCGCGCCTATCGTCAGAGTATTTACGGAAAATGGGGCCAGGCAGATGTGGAAGATGCGGTCAATGCGGCCCGTTATTTGGTTGATAAAGGTTGGGTTGATGGACAAAAACTGGCGATTCGAGGCGTAAGCGCAGGCGGGTTAACTGTGATGTCGTCCTTGGCTTTTTATGATGTGTTTCAAGCGGGTGTCAGTTACGCGGGGATCAGTGATTTTGAACAGCTAGCCAAGAGTACCCATAAGTTTGAGACTGGGTATTTAGATCAACTCATTGGGCCTTATGCGAATAATCAAGCCCGATATAGGGAGCTGTCGCCGCTGTATCATCTTGAAGGCTTGAATGAGCCCTTGTTAATTTTTCAAGGTCTGCGGGATCAAATTGTGCCACCACAGCAGTCGCGAAAAATTTATGAGGCGTTAAAAGTCAGAGGTGTGCCAACGGCTTATATCGCCTATCAAGATGAGCCACACGGAGGTTGGAAACCCGAACACAGGGCCGCAGGATTAGAGACCGAACTCGCATTTTATGGCCAAGTGTTTAATTTCATTCCCGCGGGCAAATTGGCCACACTGGTGCTGGATAATGCTGCGGCGTTAAAGCCGCCCGTCTTGAAAGGTCATCCCCGCGCAACTCGTGGTTATTGATCTTACTTGTCGTTATTACTTCAGGTTTTTAGCGCAACACTCAGAGCCTGCATCGTGCAGGCTTTGGTCTTTTTGGCACTTGTCATCGTCAGTATCGTGGTCCTCGTGGCTCAGGCTGTCGATAATGGCGCAGTGAGGTTGTTCGCCGCCTTGGCATAGGGTCACCATGTGGTGTAATTGCGCCCTAAGCTGTTGCAACTTATTAATTTGCTCTTCGACATAGGCAAGGTGAGTTTGGGTAAGCTGTTTAACGTCCTCGGCATTACGGCTTTCATTGCCCTTAAGGCCAAGCAAGGATTTGCAATCTTCTAGACTAAAACCTAAGTCGCGACATTGATGCACAAACTTAAGCGCTTCAATATCTTGATGGCGATAAACCCGATAACCTGCCTCATTGCGCTCGCCGCACACTAAGCCAATATCATGGTAATAACGGATACTCTTAACGCTCAAGCCCGTTTGCTTCGCCACTTCGCCTATCTTCATCTTGACCTCTTCTTTGAGTAACTGAATGGTCTTACCCATTTCGCCCAGCAATTAATTGTCGATGTGATCACATTGAGCAAATTCATCCTTGACTCTCCCGCAATGGGAGACTTTATCTTAGACCTATAGTGTAAAACATCAAGTGAGGGATCTCCCATGTCTATGACCAGACTCTATGTCGCCAATATGAATTGTGCTGGCTGCGTTGCGAAAATTGAAAAGGCGTTTGCCGCCCAAGCGGGCGTCGAAGCGCGTGTGAATCTCGCCGATAAACAAGTGACGGTAGAAGGCAAGATGAGCGCCGATACTGCCTTAACTGTGATGGAAAATGCAGGTTATCCGGCGCAGATAGTAGTGGATGCAAAAGTCGCCGCCGAAGAAAAACGCCTAGAAGATGCCACTGAGTATCGGCTGCGGATGCGCCAAGCCATAGCCGCGCTCGTTGTGGGCGTGCCCATGATGCTGTGGGGATTATTGGGCGGCGAGATGATGATCAACAGTCCAGCGATGCAGCTTGGCTGGGGCATTATGGGACTGGTCACCTTGGCCTTGCTTGTCACTACGGGCGGACATTTCTATCAAGGCATGTGGCGGGCACTCAAGGCCAACACCACTAACATGGATACGCTGATTGTGCTGGGCACTAGTACCGCATGGGCTTATTCCATGCTGGTGGTCATTATGCCGAGCGCATTCCCTATGGATACCCGCCATGTGTACTTTGAGGCGAGTGTGATGATTCTAGGTTTGATTAACTTAGGTCACGGACTCGAGCTTAAAGCGCGGGGCAAAACCAGTGAAGCGGTGCAGCGATTACTTGGATTGCAATCCACCACTGCGATTCGGATCACGGATAAAGGCGATGAAAAGGTTGAGATAAGTCAGTTGAAACTGGGCGATAAGCTGCGTTTGCGCCCCGGTGACCGAGTTGCCCTCGATGGTGAGGTCGAAACAGGGCAATCCCTACTCGATGAAGCCATGCTCACTGGTGAGCCTATTCCTGTCCTTAAAAATCGGGGAGATAGTCTGAGCGCGGGCACAGTCAATGGCAACGGCAGCTTAGTTTACCGAGTAACAGCGGGGCAAGAAGACACCAAACTCGCCAAAATCATTGCACTGGTGCAGCAAGCGCAAACGTCAAAATTGCCCATAGGTCGATTGGCTGACAGAATCTCAGCGGTATTTGTCCCGACTGTGGTGGCGATAGCGCTGTTGGCAGCGGCAATTTGGTATTTTGTGGGGCCAGCACCCGCCTTAAGCCATGCATTAGTCGTGCTGACGAGCGTGCTGATCATAGCGTGCCCCTGTGCGCTGGGGTTGGCGACACCTATGTCTATTATGGTGGCCGTTGGCCGCGCCGCCCAAATGGGCGTGTTAGTCAAAAATGGTGAGGCCTTGCAAACCGCCAGTAAAGTCGATTGTGTGGTACTGGATAAAACCGGCACTGTCACCTTAGGCAAGCCGCAAGTCACTGATTTTAATTTAGTGCAAACGCTGAGTGATGCCGATAAAGAAGCTTTGCTGGGTGAAATTGCGAGCCTTGAGCAGCACTCTGAGCATCCGTTAGCGGGGGCGATTGTCAGTTATGCCAAGGGATCCCTGTTACAATTACCCGACACACAGGCATTTACGAACCATCAAGGTAAGGGGATTGAGGGCAAGGTCGATGGCGTATCGCTGGCGATTGGTAATCTCGCCTTGATGACGGCATTAGATATTGTCAATTCCGATGGTAGCGCCTTAGATCCAAAAGCGACATTAAGCTTTGCAAACCAAGGTAAAACTCCGATTTATGTCGCCAAAGCGGGCAAGCTAGTGGCTGCTATTGCGCTTGCCGATCCGATTAAACCCGATGCTAAAGACGCCATCGCGGCCATGTTGCAAAGGGGTATTCGCGTGGTGCTGTTAACGGGGGATAACCCACAAACGGCGCAGGCGGTGGCCGACCAAGTGGGCATTACCGAAGTGATTGCCGGCGTACTCCCCGAGCAAAAACAACAGCATGTGCTGGATTTGCAAAAGCAAGGACATGTGGTGGCTATGGTAGGGGATGGCATTAACGATGCGCCCGCCCTGATGAGCGCCGATGTGGGGATTGCTATGGGATCGGGCACTGAGGTGGCGATTGAAAGTGCGGATATCACCTTACTGTCGCAGCAGTTGATAGTGATTGCTAACTTATTGGCATTGTCGCGGGCGACGATTACCAATATTAAGCAGAATCTGTTTGGCGCCTTTGTGTATAACAGCTTAGGCATACCGGTTGCGGCTGGCGTGCTTTATCCACTCACGGGCATGTTATTAAGCCCTGTGATCGCAGGTGCCGCCATGGCCTTGTCTTCACTCACTGTAGTGACGAACGCCAACCGCTTAAGACGGCAGAAGTTATAAGCTGTCGATACCTAAGCTAACTCAAAATGTTGAATTTGTATGTTGAGTTAGCTTAGGGCTATGTCTACATAAGCCTTTAGCGTCGGCAAGCTTTGCGACGCTAAAGGTCATCAGATTGTCATTCTGTTCGAATACATTGAAAGCTAAGCCAATAGGGTAAAATTATTTACGCTTCTCACGCAGGCATTGTGCGGCGATTTCGGCATTCCCTCTGGCTTTTGATCAGCCTTGGTAGTTGATAATTTAGCCCAAACTGCTATAGTGCCACGTTTATTTTTACCCCTTCGGCATAGCGTTATTTGGTTTATGCTTATTTAAAGCGGCGCCAGCTGGCTCGGCCAACATTACTCGATTTGGAAGTTCATTTTGATCACAACAGCAAATATCACCATGCAGTTCGGCGCTAAGCCACTGTTTGAAAACATCTCAGTTAAATTTGGCGGTGGTAACCGTTACGGTCTTATCGGCGCAAATGGCTGTGGTAAATCGACCTTCATGAAGATCCTGTGTGGTGATCTAGATCCTAGCGGCGGTAACGTCTCGTTAGATGTGAATGAGCGTCTGGGTAAACTAAGCCAGAACCAGTTCGGTTATGAAGAATTCAACCTGATCGACACAGTGATCATGGGCCACCGCGAACTGTGGAAGGTAAAGCAAGAGCGTGACCGTATTTATTCTTTACCTGAAATGAGTGAAGAAGACGGCATTACTGTAGCCAACCTAGAGATGGATTTTGCTGAGATGGACGGTTATACCGCCGAATCTCGCGCCGGTGAATTGCTGTTAGGTGTGGGTATCGGTATCGACAGCCATTTTGGTTTGATGTCTGAAATCGCACCGGGTTTAAAACTGCGTGTACTATTAGCGCAAGCCCTGTTCTCTGATCCAGACGTGCTGTTGCTCGACGAACCTACCAACAACTTGGACATCGACACAATCCGTTGGTTACAAGACATGTTGAACCAACGTAGCAGTACTATGGTTATTATTTCGCATGATAGATATTTCTTAAACTCAGTTTGTACTCACATGGCTGACTTAGACTACGGCGAATTGCGCGTTTATCCAGGTAACTACGACGAATACATGCAAGCGGCTACTCAAGCTCGCGAGCGTTTATTGTCTGATAACGCGAAGAAAAAAGCCCAGATCTCTGAGCTGCAAACCTTCGTCGCACGCTTCTCGGCTAACGCTTCTAAGGCGAAACAAGCCACATCACGTGCCCGTCAAATCGACAAGATTAAGTTAGACGAAGTAAAAGCCTCTAGCCGTGTGAACCCCTTCATTCGTTTCGAGCAAGAGAAGAAACTGTTCCGTAATGCCTTAGTGATTGAAAACCTGACTAAAGGTTACGATACGCCGCTATTTGAAGACTTAAACTTGATAGTTGAAGTGGGCGAGCGCATTGCGGTACTGGGTGAAAACGGCGTCGGTAAAACGACCCTGTTACGTACCCTGATCCACGACATCCCGCAGGATGCAGGTACTATCCAATGGTCTGAAAACGCCAACATTGGTTACTATGCACAGGATCATGAGTCTGATTTCGCTAACGAAATGACCTTGTTCGAGTGGATGAGCCAATGGCGCAAACCAGAAGATGACGACCAATCAGTACGTGGCATCTTAGGCCGTATGTTGTTTGGTTCTGACGACATTAAAAAGTCAGTCAAAGTGCTGTCTGGTGGTGAGAAAGGTCGTATGTTATTCGGCAAGCTCATCATGCAAAAAGCCAACATTTTAGTGCTCGACGAACCGACCAACCACATGGATATGGAATCGATCGAATCATTAAACAATGCACTGGAAATGTACGAAGGCACCTTGATTTTCGTGAGTCATGACCGTGCATTCGTATCATCGCTAGCTAACCGTATCCTTGAAGTGACTCACACAGGTGTGAATGACTTCAGAGGCACTTACGATGAGTTCCTTGCCAGCAAAGGCATCGAAGTCTAAGGTTATTCTTGATTTAGCTGCATGTGTAAATGCATGCATCTAAATGCAGCATCAATAAAAACGCCGCAATGCATTGCGGCGTTTTTGTATCTGTTATCTGTCTATTATCTAGCGATTAGTTTTATATGCACTTGATTCTAGCGCATTAGCCACGCTCGTTATTGCGCAGACTCTTGCTGCACATAAATCAAACTGTCGGTATCAAAACCGCGGGCTTTAGACATTTCAACAAACTTTTGCAGCACCTCGGGTGGCACAGTCGGGGTTTTAGCCAGTAGCCACAAATAACCCGTGTCGGGTCCCGAGATGAAAGCGTATTGATAGTTTTCATGATCTAATTCGAAGACCACATACGATCCATAAAATGGCCCAAAGAAGGAGACTTTCAAATAGCCTTCTGAGTCCCCATTGACAAAATAGGCCTTACCTTCGGCTTCTTTCCATTCGTTTTTAGCCGCTGAAAATCCACGGTTAATGACCATCACACCGCCATCGTCTTTCAGGCTGTATTCTGCGCTAACTTGGCTTAACCCCCTTTCAAATGAATGATCTAAGCGCGCAATTTCGTACCATTTCCCTAAGTATTTATTCAGCTCAAAATCATTAACGGGTTGAACCAATTTAGGCATGCCTAAACAACCGCTGAGCAAAAATATACTGATGACTAACAGTAGCTTTCTCAATTTGACCTCCTGATCCCAAATCTTAGTTGCACATCTTAAGTTAAATGTTCAATCAATCCTCTGTCGAGCTTACACTATTTTCTTCATATTATTTCAGCAACTTGGCTTCTGTTTGTTAAAGTTCTGTTGTTTAAAGTCGTGTCGGCGACAGTCTTGTGGGTTACTCGCTCGCAACCTGCACTTTGCGCTGACTGATAAAGCCTTGGCTAATGCCGGCCAGAATAATCAAGCCGACACCGCTTAATTGCATTGGGCTCAAGCTTTCACCAAATATCCACCATGCCAGCGTCACTACGATAACCGGTTCCACATAGGCGAGGGTGCCAAAGGTGACTGCTGGCAATTGGCGCAGGGCTTTTACCGCCAGTAATATCGCTAAAAATCCGGGGAAGAATCCAATCGCGATCAACCAAACAATTTGCGGCAAACTTGGCGTCAGCGGTGCATTTATCACTAAGGGCAGCAGGCATAAAGCGCCGACACAAAGCTGGACTAAAGTGCTCTGGTAGGGTGAACTCAGACTCGGTTTTCGGTTGATTAACATAAATCCGCAGTAGGTTAAAAGGGCGAGTAAAGCATAAAAATAGCCTAATAATTCAGTGTGATTGCTCGCTTGCTGCGGTCCTGTAGGGATCATTAACATAAAGCCCATCAGCGCGACTACCACGCTTGCCATGCTTAAGCGGGTGAGTTTCTCGGCAAAGAAATAATGGGCGAAAATAGCCGACACCACTGGGGCTAAGTAAATGATCATGATCACATTGGCCATTTGGGTGTACTGAATGGCTTCAATATAAAACGCCATAAAACCCGCGAGCATAGCACCATTCACTAAGGTGCGTTTGCTGGGTCTATGGCGAATCTGCTGGCCTTTACCTGTGAGCAGCATATAAACCAATAAGAATAGGGCACCGAGCAGTAAGCGGTAGAAGGTAATGTGCTCGGCGGGCAGGGCGGCAAAGCGCGCTAATACACCGATTGTGCCCATAAGAATGGCCGCCAATAGGGCAAAAATGATAGCTAAAGCTGAGCTTGGCATAGATAACCTACAACAGAGTGAACAGAGAGTTAAGGGGCGACACCGTCCTGTGGACGGCGTCGATTTTGCCTTAAAAACTCACCCTAGGCTATGCCGATATATTAACTAAATAATGCTTTTACGTGAGCGGAAATGGTTAAAGCTATCTTGGCTGTAGGCCGCCTTAATCCGTTTTAACGCGGCGTAGTTATGGTCGAAGTACACATCAGTGGGGATGGCTTTATCTTTGAAGCTGATATAGGCGCCCGAGGTGTTGGGGATGTCATAATTTCGGCTGGCATCAATCCAATCGAGTGCACGATTGATGCGGGTAAACACTTGGCTATCCTGCAATTGTTGTTTCTCTTGCAGCGCGTTATTCCACCAAGTTTGATATTGAATCGTGTATTGTCTGTCCTTGTAGGGGAAGGCGCTGCGGCTCTTTTGCTCTTCGCCCATAGTGCGATAATAATCGCCCGCAATGGCGCCAAGGGTGACATAGGTAAATAGCCCCAGTTGACGATTACCTTCAAGCACATAGCGAGAGGTTAAGCTTTCGAGCAGTGGCTTATAACCATCTCTCAGTCCCGTTTGATTCACTAAGCGCGAGGTGACTTTATGGGGCGCGGGCTCATCCAAATCAGGTGGCGTCGGTGAGCGGTTTATGCCTTGTAAGTCCGCTTGCAGATGATGAAAAGATTCCCTTTCCCAATTGGCCATTAAGTTTTCACCGTAGGCTTTGGTAAGTCCGCCCATCCCCTCGATGCGAATTTCATTGGGCACTAGGTCAAACTCATTAAATTGTGTCTGGATAAAGTGATTCAGACTGGCTGAATTTCCTTCCCAAAAGCCATACATCAAGCAGTTATGCTTAATCGACTCAGTGTCTATGTCAGGCGTTTTGTGTTGTTCTGCGGGTAAATGTTTGGCATTTATCTTGAGATTGGTACCAATCAAACAGCCTGTGCTGTCGGCATTAATGATGGCTTCCCAGCGCTGTAAAATGTCTTTGGTTGGGGTGTGCTCAATGAGTTCTTGGGTTTGTTTATCATAGCAATTCCACTCTAATTCAAACTTGAGCAGGCAAGGCGGTAGTGGAAAGGTTTGCACAAAAAAGCGGGTCACTATGCCGTAACTTAATCCGCCGCCACCCTTGAGCGCCCAGAGTAACTCAGGTTTATTGGCAACAGAGACGACTTGGGTTTCACCAATGCCGAGGACAATTTCTGCCTGTAATAGGGATTCGCAGCACATGCCGTATTTGCGGGTCCAAGGTCCTGAGCCGCCGCCCATAATAAATCCCGCTAAGGCAACGTTGCCACTGGTGCCATGGGGGATCATCACGCCTTTTTTTGCAAGGGCAGTGGTGAGATTGATAAAGCGATTGCCTGGGCCAATGGCCGCAATACCTGTGATGGGATCTAAAGTGAGGCTATCCATCTTCAGCAGATCCAACACTATGGTATTGGTTTCAGTGCTTTCACCTTCGTGATCATTCCCACCCGAGCGCACGCTGATCGGCAAGTTATAATCGATAGCCGCTTTATAGGCGATTTTGACTTCTTCAGTGGAAGTGCATTTGATGATCGCCAGAGGCTTTTTTTGTAACCTGCGGTTGAACAACTGGCAAGCTTGTTGGTAGGCAATCATTTGTTTACCCGTGCTGACTGAGAATTGCTGTTCACTATAATAATGGCCAGCGGTAATAATATTGTCGGCCGGAATGTGTGCGCGAACTTCATTGATGAAATTAACAAAGTTTTTGGCTTGAGTGATCACTAAGTTTTCACTGATCCGCACTTCCGCACTTAATTCTTCTTCGGTCGATTGCATAATCAAACAATCCCGTTCGAGTTCATTTGCGACAGTCACTTTAATATTCGAGCGATAGGCCGTTAGCGATTTAAATACTTCGATATTGAGGGTGATATCCGCTTGATTGCTCACCGCGTAATTAACGACATAATTAAAATTAGGCCAAGTGTTATAGTCACACTCAATAATATAGGCTCGGCGTTCGTGGGGCGGAATAATCTTAGGCAGTTGTTGATTATAGGCGTTGCTATCCGCGGTGGTTTTTATGAATTGATATTCAGTATCATTAAATATGACCAGCAGCACTTTTTGTCTTTGAAGTGGGATAACGTTTTCATCACGAAAATTATATACATCTTGATGCTGATAAATGTAAAGGTTATTTTCGGTAATCGATTTTTGTTGCGCCGGATTACGATAATAGTCGACGATTTCGGTTCGGGTTAATAATCGATTAAGTAAAGTGATGCCAAATATTTCACCATCGAAATGTGTGTCGCGGTGATTGGGTAATGACACGTTTTCAATTAAAAACTCATTGTCGGCAGCCAGTGACAAATTATTGAGTTGTGTATGGGTAATTTCACCATCCACATAACAATTGATTTCATGGTATTCATGGCAGATAGACAATAAGTGCCACTGGCCATCGTTGAGTCCACCTAAGGTTGAAATTGCCTCAACCCGCAGCAAGGTGGTATTAATCACGCATTCAATATGCCCCAGTGAATTAATATCCACCGCGAAATAGGTATCTTCTCGATCGGTTTTATAATGGAACACACGCCCACCCGCGCTGGTTTTTACCCAGCACTGGTAAGTAAATATGGCAAGGGGTGACGTGCTCACGGGTAAGCTTTTTTCAATCACTGCCCGTATATTTCTTGATGCCTCAAGCTTATTCATATTCGTGCGTCCTTTCGTGTGCTTTGCGTGTTTTACCTCAGTGCGCTAAAGCGCTACTGGGGTAATTCATCCCGTGGTTAATCCATCGCGGGTAACTAAGTCGCGGGTAACTATGTTTTGGGTCAATCAGTTTTGGGTAAATCAGTTGCGGGCAAACAAGTCGCCAATTAATAGGTATTAAAGCGATGTATTGATCCTGTCACGGCCATCGGCTTTGGCGCGATACAATGCGGTATCGGCGGCGCACAGCATGGCGAGTGAGGTACGGAACTGGCCATTGATTTCACTCGCAATCCCTTGGCTCGCGCTCACAGAGACATAGTCGCGCAGGCCTTGCTCAGTAAAGCGCAGGTCATTAATCCCTTGCTGCACTTTTTGGGCAATCGTCAGTGCCATTTTGGCATTGTGGCTTGGTAGTATTAGCGCGAATTCTTCGCCGCCGTAACGCGCTGCCAGGCCAATGTCTATTGGCACTATGTCAGCAATCACTTTGGCAATCTTACGTAGACATTCGTCGCCTTGGATATGGCCGAATTGGTCGTTAAACACTTTGAAATAATCCACATCGATAATCACCACGCTGATAGGGCGCAGCTTACCTGTGCATTCTTCCCAATAGTGATGCAGCATTTCGTCGAAGTATCGGCGGTTCGCCAACCCAGTCAGTGAATCTGTGGCGGCCAATTTACGTAGCTTTTGATTCTCCGCTTTGTGCTGCGTTAAATCGTGCATCATCATCACGAACAGAGGTTCATGGCTGGGGATGTAGGAAATGGAGAGTTCGACATCTTTTGCTTTGCCTGAGGCGGTAATGAGGGTGATTTCTTCGGCGCAGTGCTGCACTGGAATGCCGCAGTTTTTGCCTAATTTAATATCATTGCTCAGCAGATTGTCGTAGCGAGCTTGATGGTGTTCAGTCAAAAAGTTGCGCCAATCTTGTCCCTTCAAACTGGCCTGCGGGCACGTCAGTAAGTCAGCACCTTTGCTATTGCTAAAGTAAATGTAACCTTGGGCATTGACGATAATCACCGGCTCGGTCAGATGCTGAATAAACTGTTGAATCGTTTCAATCGAGTCATGCTCGAAGAAGGTTAACGGCAATGCGGGCTCGACCAAGCCTTGCTGCGCAGTACACTGTAAGCCATTGTGTTCACCCACAAGTGATAATGGATGTTGTGAGCGAGTCTGTTTAGGTGAGCTTGTCATTGTTATCATTCTCCGTGAACCTAATGTCATCTGCGCTAAGCGCTTTTCTGATGATGACTTTATTCTCTGCAAAGAAAAGATACCTTCTGCTTACCTTCCGATTTAATCTATTGTTTGTAAAGGTTTTAAATTTACTCTTCTCACGATAAATTCTCAGATTTAGCGGAAATGTGCGAGATTTTGGGGTATGGCTAAGTTGAAAAGTGGCACTCATGAGTGGATTTTTGGTTATAAAGCGGCAAGCGCAAAGGATGTTAGTGTCGAAATTTAACCGCAGATAAACAGTGGAAAACGGCTCGTTCACCCTAAAGGTTGATTTGGATGCAGAGCTTCGCTACTTGATTTTCCCCTACACCATTTACCGCCTTGCTGAAGTTTAAAAGCGCACATCGCATCCCAACGACCACTGATGCCGCTGTACTGGCGGCGAAAATCTTTAGCAGAGCTGAGCCAAGCATCTGATGCAATCCCTAACTCATTGAGCAGTTTTGGTCGCTGATTATCGATAAAGCCTTTTTTATCATGGCGAATGGCGCGGCCAGTCCAATCGATAAGTTCCAGATAATCCGCAAAATGAAAAGGGATGCCCGTTTGTTGACTAGAGTGTGTCGCCGCATCGAACTTGGCGAGAGATTTGTTTATCGTTTGAGGCTTATTTTTTGCGGATTGGACTGGTGCTTGCGGTGAGATGATGATGTTATTTACCTGCTTGAGTGCACTAATTCTTTCTTGAATCGAGGTGAAATCAGAAGATTGTAAAGAGTCGGCAATCCCTGCTCTAATAGGGTTTAAATCCACGTACATCATGCAGGCTAGTAAGGCTTGCTCATCTAGCAAAGCTTGGGATTTGAAACGTCCTTCCCAGAACGCGCCTTTACACTCATCTTCACGATTCGCTTTACGGGCAATTTCTTCGTTCAGGCAGCGCACCTCTTCTTCAAATCAAAGGCAAGATATGCTGGATAAACGTTCATGCCATTCGGTAATTAACCCATCGAGCAGCATGCGTTCACCGTCAATTAAGGCTTCACCATTCATATACTTAGTTGCGACAGTATGGCCTTTGGTGATTTGACACCATCGGCTGATAACCTCTTTTGGGCTTAAGGTTTTTGCTTCCTCAACATCAATTTTAAGTACTAAATGGTAATGGTTGTTCATTACTGCATAGGCGCAAATGTCGATACAAAAGATGGTGGATAATGCTTTGACTTTATCGACAATCCAGCCACGTCTATGCTCATAACTGCGGCCTGTGAGTTTATCTTCACCGCACAGAAAAGCCCTTCTGACACAGCGATTTATCACATGATAGAAGGGCGTTGTATTGGCATCGATAAGCATTCTTCTGGCCGAGGTCATGACTCGCTCCAAACAGACAAGGTGAAGATAATCTAAAGACTAGTAGAAGAGGGGACAAAGCACAAAAAGACATGGCTGTCCCCGCTTTTTTCCCCGATTTTTCGTCCCCGATTTTTCGAAAAGATATGGCGGTCCCCGCTTTTCCCAGTATTTCAGAAAGATCTAATCTTCTCGGTCAATAATTTGTGGGTCTGGACTTATAAGCCATACAGAGTGATCAGCATATTTTAGAATTAATTGGAATTTGATAATTCCAGCTGTTTTATGCAAATCATTAATGGTTACTACTCTTCCCCCCTCTTCAATCAACACACTATTTATGTTGCCATTAAAAGGATTTAGAAAACCAACACCAACAAACTGAACTAAGTCAGGGGTATCGATTAATTGGTAGCGGATAGCTTCTGCTTTATAAACCTCGACATTTCCATGGCAGGGCTCGCCATCTTTGGAGTAACGAAATACAGCTTGACCGTCATTAATTTGTATAGAAAGATTAATCAAAGGATCTCGGGTTGCCTGAAATTGGCTCATAAACTTTTCCTTATGTTTGTGTTTAATTATTACGACTTTCAGTTATTTTTATTTACTATAACAAAGATACTTATTACTTATAAATCAGGTTAAAAATTGAAGTTGGTTATCCCCATAGTCTTTAAACTACTTAGCAGCGTTTGATTTTTCTCCAATGTTCCGAGGCAATCTAGCGCTTTAGCGTAGGGTTGTAGGTACTGAGGATCTCTATCTTTTTGTTGGATCGGTTCTAGCATTTCTTTGACTTGAATGCAGGCTTTTTGAACTGCAGGCATATCTTGTCGTTGTTTAGATAATTTGGCGCTAAGTAGCTCAACTTCAGCAAAGCTGGCAAGATACTTAAAATCATCGGGTGCGTCTTTTATTATTTCATTTAATATGAGTGAGGCCTCCTTAAGTGATTCTTTGCATTGTTGACTTTTTCCCATTATAAAATAGTACTGTGCCGAATTTTTGAGGAATATTGCTTTGAGTGCACTATGGCGTCGGCTGTTAATGAAAGCCTTATTCTCTTGTTCAAGCTCAGCTCGCAAATATTCAGGTGTATAATAACTTCGTGGATCTTTGAGTGTTGCGTTAAGTGACATTAATTGGAATTTGAGATAATAAAGCTGGGTTTTCCAAGCGGTATTTTTAGGATCTAATATTACTGCTTGTTGCATCAGTTTTTCACCCTGCAAGGCGTTATTGAATGCTTCAAGCATTGAGCCTTGGTATTCAAACAAAGTAGAGCTGGTCCTCAAACTGCTGGCATATCGATCAAGTAGATAGCCATCCGTATTATTTGTTTTTGTAATAGACTTCAACTCTGTTTGAAGCTGATTATGTATAGATATAGCAGAGTTTAGTTGACCTCTAGAACGCCACGTTCGTGCAAGCCAAGAACGAGTATCTGCTATATCTGCCTGCAGTTGCTTATTGTTAGGATCCTGAGTCAGAGCTAATAATTTTAGTCTGAGTGACTCATCGAAGTAGCTTGTAGCTTTATCAAATTGCTGTTGCTTCATTGCTAGTGAACCTAGCGTATTGTTAGCGTAGGATAGTTCCATGAGAGCATTTTTATCGTCGGAAGCTAGCTTATACATGACCTGGCTATAACTTAGATACTGCTCAAAGTAGGGCTTAGCGCTTTCCCAATCACTCATATCGTATTTTATCTGCCCAAGCCAAAATGCATTTGCGCCTAAGGTTTTTAATAACTCTAGGTTTGTCGGTTGCTCAGTATAGAGATTGGTTAGCTTAGTTTGAGCGGCGAGAAGCGCTGTCTTGGCCTCATCTAGCTTATCGCGTGAATACGCGACTTCACCCATTGCCTCTAGTGTTTGTCCATGTTGTAGGCGAGCTTCAAGGCTCAGATGTTGATCGCCGTTGTCATTAGAAAAATCACTGAAATATTCCAGTGCTTTATTGCTGATCCCGTCGAGTAAGTCCATTCGGCCGATGCCGCGCATCTTGTCGGCGAAGTCGCCCACCATGAAACCGAGTAAATCTTCGGCGGCGAGGCGTTTTTGCAGGGCGAGTTTTTCGGCTTCTATGCTGCGCACACTCATGATAATGGAGATGAGGGTGAGGACACATAATAGGGTGACGGTTAAGCGCCTCGTCCAGCGCAGCATATTTGCGCGTTTGGTGGAGGCTGTGATAAAGGCGGTTTCGGGATCGTCTAAATCGAATAACGGATTTTGGCTGAGGCTTTGGGCTTCTTTTAAAGGTTTACCTTCAGCGAGTAGATAGGCGCTGTGTTTGGCTTCGCTGAGCCAGCGTGTTGAAAGATGCTGCAGGCGACTCTTAATGCTCAAACTGTCACTATGTTCGCTAATCCAAGCCGTCGCCCGTGGCCAACGGCGCAGCAGGGCTTCGTGGGCGATGCTAAAACAGGGTTCACCATTTTGCAGATGCGACACGAATAAGCGGCTATCGACCATGGCTTGCACTAGGGCGGTTTCGGCGGTGCTTTGCAGCTGCGACCAGCGGGCAGTGCGGCTGGTGATGGACTTTTCATCTTCGCGCAAGGTGACTAGCAGGGATAAAATCCGTGGCAGACTGGCTTTTTCGGCATCGCTTAAATGGGAAATCGCTTGCTCGGCATTTTTACCAATCGCCCCTTCAATACCGCCAAGGGCATGATAAACCGAGACTAATAACTTATCGTCGGCGCTGCGCTGCAAATACAAGGCCTGCAGCGTGTATTGCAACATGGGCAGTGCATCTGGGTTACTGGCGGCGTCGCTGCAGAGCATTTCATCGAGCGGCATTGCGGTTTCACTGTCAACTTCCCAGCTTAAGTTGGCGGCCACCGCAGGCAGGCGGATCATTTGCAACAGTTCAGTGCGTGTCGGCGGCGCTAAGTCAAAGTGGGCGCCGCGGGATTTGCCGGCCATTAAGCTTGGGTAATTGACCAATAAAGGATAAAAATCGTTGCGACAGGCACTGATAATAATCACAGCCTTAGAGGTGGCGAGTTGTTCCAGCAGTTCAACAAATACTGTGCGCTCGGTGTCGCTAAATAGCGGTGATGAGAGCAACACTTCTAATCGGTCGATAAACAAGGCAAAAAACGGCTGAGTAAAGGGCTGAACCTTGAGTGCTTGGGTGCACTGGTTGATTACGCCTTGGATATCTTCGACAAGTTGAACCGCCAGTGTATCGGCACTCATGCCTTCGAATACTGGCGTGTCGTTGATTTCCCAGTCGAGCATAGCGCTGGCAAGATCGGTTAGCAGTTGCCCTTTACTTACATCGGCAAAATCCAAGCTGCTGAATGACGCGACACCAATGCCGTTATAGCCGTCGCCCTTCATTAAATTGGGCACAACACCCGCATTAATCAGGGAGGATTTACCGCTGCCACTTGGACCTAAGATCAGGCAGAAGGCACGGCCAAACAGGATTTGTTGGCTTATCCGGTTAAGCAAAGTGCTGATTTGTTCACTGCGACCAAAAAACACCTCGGCATAGTTAGCGCTATAGGCTTGCAGACCCGGAAAGGGCGAGCCGCCTTGCCAACTTTGCGGGCTGGCGGTGGCTTCGTGGCCGATAGGAAAACGCACTTCGGCTAAGGTGCGATAGCCGCGTTTGCGTATGGTTTCTATATAGGTGGGATCGGTGGCGCTATCGCCTAATGCTCTACGTAACTGATTGATAATTTTGTGTAGTGGATTGTCGCCAGTATCAACACCCGGCCAGCAGTGGCTGACTATTTCATCACTGCTGACGACTTCGCCCGCCCGTTGACAGAGAAACAACAGCACATCCATCGCCTTGGGCTCAAGTTGTTTGACTTGTTTGCCAAGGAGTAGACTATTGGCGCTGGGATTGATTTGCCATTCACCAAAGAAAAATGTGTTGTCACTCATAACGATGTCCATTTATTGAGTATTGGCTAGCGTACTGTGGGAAAACGTACCGTTAGTTACCACTCTTATAGTTATATTTTTGTTATTTTTTTATGGTAAGTGCTGGGCTGTTGTCAGCCTAAGGTTTGATGTCAAAGCCTTGACATTATGCCTATTACATTTGTTATTTAAAAGGAATAGCCCTTGATAATCAATGTAAATTTTATTCGTGACAGCTATGGGGAATCATCTGCGGCTTGTCATTTTTCTGTCAACAGTTTGTGCTTTACGCAGCATGTTAAATAACGCGGCGGCTTTTGGCTGTTTATTAGCAAAACATCAACAATGGAAAAGTGCCCACTATGGGCACTTTGCAATGAGAGAGGAAACTCGGGCCGATTAACTTGAGCAGATGAGCCTCGCCTCTGGTTTTACATTGGCATTTAAAGCCCGCGTCTTCTATCTGCCCCTTAATATCAGCAGCTTAATGTTAGCGGGTTAAGATCAATGCCGTGGCTTGATAGCTTAATCTGGCCATTTGCCCTTGATCTTGCAGTTCTAACTCATTGAGTTCGAATGGCGGCTGTAAACCCGAGGCTTGGATGAGCTTAGGATCTAACATCAGCTTTAACTTTGGCGACTCTGGGGTCAGCCAATTAGCAGCTTGGGTACGTAGAATCGCCACCTTTTGACCTTCGGCATTGGTGCCGGTTAACGTACCACTTAAGCCAAAACGTCCCGCCTCGGCGACCGATAACTCAAAGTTGATTTGGTTAGGCAGACCTTTATCCCAAACCGTGAGCACTTCGGGCTTGATGCTCGCCGAATTGACATAGGACTTAAAGACAGATTTGACCGTGCGCTGCACTGGACGGCCATCGACTTGGGTTTGCACTGTAATTTCAACTTCACTGAAACCCGCATTACTGCTCGAAAGTGCCACGCCCGCGGGGATCACCGCTTGCCATGTCTCACCTTGTTTTACCATCGTCATTGGTTGCATATCGCCATCGGCTTGCTTGAGTGTTGCCTGCGGCACGAAGGTGTTATCACTTTGGCTGAGTGCGAGTTCAAGCCCAAGGGTTTGCGCATCAGCCGCGATAGCGGAGGAGGCTTTGACACTCAGTTGATAGGGCGAGCCTTTTTCCTTCACATTGACTAAGTAGTTGGCGCTTGGCGTTAACGGCTGACTGACCTGCAGGCGATATTGGCCCGGTGTGGCTTTCGCCGACATTTGCAGTGCGCTGGAATCATCGGTTAATCCTGCGCTAGCAAGGGCATCGGCGTTGGCCATCGATTTGACCAATGACTCATTGGTGTTTATCCCGCTGCTGTTGGCCGCTTTGCCTTGGGGTGACTGATTAGGGCTAACGCGCTGAATTTGTACGCGCTCAGGGGCAATAGCCTCTGCATGCATTAAGGCGCCAGAACTGGTATCGCCCCGAGGCGCAATGCGCACTAGGCTTGACGCTTGGCTCATGGTGAGGCCTACGCCCGCATTAAGCTGCGCGCCGGTTACATTGACCCAATACTCGTCACTTTGGCTGGCTTGTTCAAGCTGCGGCGCGCTTGCCTGATACTCTCCATACAAAGGGGTGATAAAGCTAATGTAGTCCGTACTGGTGTTAATGGGCGCCAGTGTTGGGCTGGCAATATTGCTATCGACAAGATCGGTATTGCTCGGCGCGGCTAGGGTTAACCCTTTGGCGTACATTGGGCTGGCATTGGTTTTGGGATCTATGGGTGTGGCTTCATCTTGGCAGGCTGCGAGCAGTCCGCTTAGCGCCAAGACACTGGCAAGTTTGCTGAGTGTATGAATCTTAGTGCTCCTTAAATGTGGTTGCGGATCAGCGTGTCTAAATTGAAACACGCACGGCGGCTCTGCTGATGGCTTAGGGGCTCTTGGCCACGGGTCTTTTGTTTATCGATAAACCAGACTGTGCCAGCTGCCTTTTGCGAGCTGCAATTTAAGAAGCCGTCGGAGCAGCTATCAAGCCAGTTTTGGGTGGTTTCGAGCGCGACTTGGTATTGATAACCTGCGCAGTAACTGTCGCTGTCCCAAATGGCGGAATCAACATCTGAGCCCACCACGACCTCGAAGGGTTTACCCAGCGATGGGCGACCTGCAGTGCCGTAGAGCATAGTGTTGTTGTAGTTTGCCATCCAACCCACTTGCTGTTGTTTCACCGCATTGCTGCCATATCCTAAGAGCCAGCCTAAGCTGGTTTCGAACACATTACCTTGGTTCACCGCATCGGCCAGCGGCGTACCAGCACTGGATGGGGCGAGGGCGATAACCTTTGAGGTGGCGTTGATCACCGCAGGATAACGGCTGTCCCACGTGGGGTTAGATAAAATCCACCGCACTACGTTGCCACCATTGGAGTGGGTCAGCAGAATTAAGTCATCGATATTTTTGGCTTGGATAAAGCTATTGAGCTGGGTCGCCAGACAACCTGCGGCGCTTTCTTCCCACATATATTGGTCAAAGTCGCAGTTGATCACTGTGTAATTGTTTGGCACTGGGATACCTTGGCGCACTGAGTTAACAAATTCGGGCGTCCAGTAATCGGCTAAGGCATTGGTCTGGTGACCCGTACCGTGGATAAAGGCAACTCCGGTTGCTGCTAATGTCGCTGGGCTGACAGCTAACAGACCCAAGAGCATGAGGGCTTTTTTGATCTTCATGGGTATATCTCGTGTTGTTGGTCTTGTTGATAGTGGCCGCGTAGTCCGTTGTGACTGTTTAGGGCAAATCGGTTAATGCTGAGGATTTGCCGTAATTTAGCGTTAAATCGGCTGACATGGCTCGGGTTATATGCGCCATAGGCGCGGGTTACTCACTTTGGGTAGAACATGATTTAAGGCCTGAATACGACGGGATAGGGTGAATGCGCTAGTTTAGGTTGGCAGCCGATGTGATTGCCGTAACTTAGCCATTATCAACAGGACTTAACTCAAACTTCTTAACCTAGACGTAACATTTTTAGCTGGCAAGTAAAAAATCACCATATAATTGAATAGCATGGCAGCATTTTAAAGCATGCGTTTTAATATTAATATCGAGGGTGATAAGGTGATGATAAGCAATGACTAATAAATGGTACTGTGTTTTATGGTGTTTGAAATCATGGCTCGATTACGAAAAAGAATTTTCTGTGACATTGGCTTTGCGTTTGAGTTAATCGGTTTATCGTTCTGTATATAAAGGTTTTTTGGATAAATTCGCTAAACTTAGCCACTCGCTTTGTGAGATCGACATCAGCTTAGTGCATTTACAGCGTAAACCGATTAGGCTGAGCTGAGTTAACGTAGTATCAATGTGATAAAGACAAATTGGGTAGTTTTTACAGGGATAAGGGAGAATAAGTTTGGCGATAGAACATAATGAGATGGTGAGCTGCTTAAGTGGATTGCAATGCCGCACTAACTTCAGCATAAAAAACATTACCGAATACATGCTCCCAGACACCAAAGAGGCCTTCTATTTACACCTCGACGGTAAATCACCGAACTTGATTATTCGGCCCGCATTTGAGGTTTTTTCTGGCGAACTCGCCACCATTGCAGGCGTGCATGCCAAATATGATTATTTCCATAATGGGGAGATGACCCGTTTTCCTAAGCGTTTGCATAAGAGTCTGACCGAAACCCACTATGGCCTTGCCTTTAGCTTTGACACAGTCGAAGCCGTGCAGCAATTTGTTAGCCGTTTAGGCGCCATAGTCAAAGGTGGATAAATTTTAGTCTTGGTATTTTAGAGTTAAATTCCTCAATACCCATGAAAATGAGGAATTTAACTGCTGCCTTTTTACGCTGCGTTTCAGTATATTCATCAGTAGATGAATTTTGCTGGAGCCTGCCATGTCGCTTATTCCCGGTCGTCCTAGGGGCGTCGTTCCATTTAGCGCCCAACCTGAATCGCCGCCCATTCTCGGTCGTCCGAAGGGGAGCTCAGACGCGCGCCAACGCTTAATTACCGCTGCCTTAAGTCTCTTTAGTCATCGCAGTTATCCTACTGTGTCTACCCGTGAAATCGCCCGCGAAGCCGAGGTCGATGCTGCGCTTATCCGTTACTATTTTGGTTCGAAAGCGGGTTTGTTCGAACAAATGGTGCGGGAAACCCTTGAGCCCGTATTCACCCGCTTACGCGAAATATCCGCGGCTGAAGCGCCGAATAATGTCGGCGAAATCATGCAGACCTACTATCGCGTTATGGCGCCCAACCCTGGCTTGCCACGGCTGATTATACGGGTATTGCAGGAGGGCGATGGCTCGGAACCCTATCGGATTATCTTGTCTGTGTTTGAGCAAGTGTTAACTTTGTCGCGGCAATGGCTCGAATCCACGTTAGTTAATTCGGGATTATTAAAAGAGGGTGTCGACCCCGATTTAGCACGGCTAAGTTTTGTGAGTCTTATGGTATTTCCGCTTATTGCCCCGCCCGTATTGATGCGTCAGTTCGGCTTTTTTAGTGCCGATACCGACGGTTTACAGCGTTTGGCCTTGCACAATATGCAGGTTTTTACGCAGGGACTTTTACGTGATCCAAGGAGCCAGTCATGAGCCCAACGAAGGGGTTGACCTTGTTAAATGGCAGTCAGTTAAGCAACAACATTGCATTAGCCAAGCGAATCATGACAGGTGTCGTTTTAGGCTGTTTGCTGCTGCAGTTAGCGGCTTGCAGCGAAGCGCCGCCGAGCGTCCTTGGCACAGTCGAGCGTGACAGGCTGACGCTTACCGCGCCCGTGGGTGAGTTGATTACTCGGGTGAATGTGGTTGAAGGTCAGCAGGTTAAGGCGGGCGAAGTGCTACTCACACTCGATTCGACCTCGGCCAATGCGCGCCTTGCCCTGCGTCAAGCCGAGCTTGAACAAGCCAAGGCTAAGCTGTCTGAGGCTGTGACTGGTGCGCGTTTAGAGGATATAGAACGCGCTAAGGCCGTGCTCGATGGGGCGAATGCCAGCGTGAAAGAAGCGCAGCGTGCGTTTGAGCGTACCAACCGTTTGTATGCCACTAAAGTGCTGAGCCAAGCGGATTTAGATACCGCCCGTGCGGCGCGGGATACCAGTTTAGCCAAGCAAGCCGAGGCGGAGCAAAGCCTGCGCCTATTAGAAAATGGCACCCGTAGTGAGCAGCTAGAACAAGCCAAAGCAGCGGTAGCCGCCGCCAGCGCCAGTGTCGCCATCGAACAAAAAGCCTTAGCCGACTTGAGCTTAGTGGCGGCGCGTGACGCCGTAGTCGATACCCTACCTTGGCGAGTAGGCGATCGCATTGCGGCGGGTACTCAGTTGATTGGTTTGTTGGCGAGCGAGCATCCCTATGTGCGGGTTTATCTGCCCGCGACTTGGTTAGATAGAGTGAAGGCGGGCGATAAGGTCAATATCCGAGTGGATGGCCGCGAAATGCCGATTGCTGGTACAGTGCGCAATATCCGCAGTCAACCCGCTTACACGCCGTTTTATGCGCTTAATGAACGTGACCGAGCACGGTTGATGTATCTGACTGATATTACTATTTCTGCCGAAGGTCAGGATTTGCCGACGGGCATGGCATTAGCCGTGGAGCTGCCATGAGCCACACCGATTTTGCTATCGAGACCCAAGGCATGACCCGCGCCTTTGGCGGCGTCAATGCGGTGGAAAACCTCGATCTCGCCATTCCCAAGGGCACTATTTATGGATTTCTTGGCCCCAATGGCTGCGGAAAGTCCACTTCAATTCGCATGTTGACTGGGCTGCTGAGCCCAACGTCGGGGGAAATCCGCGTCTTGGGTGAAACCTTACCCGGCGCCGAGGAAAAACTGCGTCGCCGCATCGGCTATATGACGCAAAAATTCTCCCTGTACGACAATCTTTCGGTGCGGGAAAACTTAGAATTTGTCGCGCAAATTTATGGTTTGAACCGCCGAGCCTCAAAGCTGCGGATAGCCGAGTTAGTCACACTATACGATTTAGTCGGCCGTGAAAAACAAATGGCGGGCTCCATGAGTGGCGGCCAGAAGCAGCGTTTGGCCTTAGCGGCGGCGACCTTGCATCACCCCGAATTGTTATTTCTCGACGAGCCGACCTCGGCGGTCGACCCCGAGAATCGGCGCGAGTTTTGGGAGCGCTTATTCGATCTCTGCGCCCAAGGCACCACGATTCTTGTGTCGACTCACTATATGGATGAAGCCGAGCGTTGCCACGGTCTGGCGATTTTAGAGCGGGGGATAAAACGCGCCGACGGTTCACCCCAGCAGCTGATGGCGGCGATGGGCGCTCGGGTGGTTGAAATTTCAGGGGATGATTTACGCAATTTAAAGCAATCATTGATCAGCGAGTCTGCCGTATTATCGGCGGCGCAAATCGGCAGTCGTTTACGGGTGTTAGTGCGCAGCGATATTGAAGATCCGCTCGCTTGGCTTAAACCTCGGGTTGCCAGCCGGACGATGGAAGAAGTGCGCGCTAGCCTAGAAGATGTGTTTGTCACTTGCACCGGCGAGCGTTTGGCTGGGGTGTCCAAGGGAGCAACTGACCATGTGGCGTAGAATTTTTGCAATTGTCGTCAAAGAGCTGCGGCAATTATCACGGGATCGTATGACCTTTGGCATGATAGTCATGATCCCGCTGGTGCAATTGATGTTGTTTGGTTATGCCATCAATACCGATGCGCGCCATCTGCCCGCGGGGCTGGTGAATTTGAGCGATTCTGCTTACAGCCGCTCATTGGTGCAGGCGGTGGAAGCGACGCAGGTGGTGGATTTCAAACAGCGTTATTTAAGTGCGGCCGAGGCAGAGGCGGCGATCACTCGCGGCGAAGTTAAAGCTGTGCTGTATTTGCCCGCCGATCTCGATGAGCGCTTAGTGCGTCACCCAAGCTTTGCGGGTCAGCAATATTTAGCTCAGCCAGTAGGGCAATGGCTGGTGGACGGTTCTGATACGGTTGTCGCCTCAACCATTCGTAGCCTTAGGCAAATGCCGCTGGATGAAGTCGCAGGGAGAGCGCAAAAAGCCGTGATGCCGAGTTTTGAAGTGGTGCAATATTTTAATCCTGAGCAACGCTCTGTGGTCAATATAGTGCCCGGCCTGCTGGGGGTGATTTTGACTATGACCATGGTGATGTTCACCTCCGCCGCCATAGTGCGTGAGCGCGAGCAGGGCAATATGGAGTTTTTGATCACTACGCCAGTACGGCCGCTGGAGTTGATGCTGGGTAAAATCGTGCCCTATGTGATCGTCGGCTTTGTGCAAGTGACCATTATCCTGAGCGCAGGGCATTTGTTGTTTGATGTGCCGATTCGTGGCGGGCTTGATTCCATCGCCCTTGCCGCTATGTTGTTCATTTGCGCTAGTTTAACTCTAGGATTAGTGATTTCGACCATAGCGAAAACCCAGTTGCAATCGATGCAAATGACGGTATTTATCCTGCTGCCATCGATTCTCTTGTCGGGGTTTATGTTCCCCTATGAGGCCATGCCCATCGCGGCGCAGTGGATTGCCGAAGCCTTACCCGCAACCCACTTTATGCGCATGTCACGGGCCATAGTGCTACGCGATGCTCAAGTGATGGATCTGCAATTTGATGCCCTGTGGATGATAGGTTTTACCTGTGTCGGGCTATTTATCGCCAGTATGAGATTCTCTAAGCGTCTAGATTAATATTGTTAACAGCATGCTGATAGCCGCATGACAGGCTATCAGCGACTGGGAATGAGGTTGTGCTAGCTTGGGCTGTGAATTATGATGCCGTTTTCCAAATCTAGGGTGAAACGGAGTTCAATTGGATATTCAATGGAAGCCAAAAACTTGGCTCGCAGTATTATTAGGTATATTTTTTCAGCCGTTTGTATTTTTATACGTTAATCAATTTAAATATTTTATTCGATATTGTATTGTTGCGCTGATTATAGCGGCCGTGGATGTATTTTTACACTCAAATTATTTCCCATTTAAATCGGGGAATATGGCTTGGCTTCAACATATTTACCTCTCTTGGTTATTTATTGTTATTTGTCCCATTCACGGGTTTATGATCGCCCATCGTTACGATATTACTCAACCCCGCCGCTGGTATGCTCGTTGGTGGATAGTGTTAGCAAGTTACGCTTTGATGATGTTGCCGCAGATTGTGTTACGAGGTTTTTTCTTTGAGCCTTTTAGTATTCCGGCCTCTTCCATGAAGCCGACGTTAGCGCCCGGCAATCATGTGTTGGTGAGCAAATATGGTTTTGGTAACTATCGATATCTAGGTTTTCAACTGGCTAAGTCGACGCCATCGGTCACACCCGCAAGAGGGGATATATTGGTATTTCAATACCCTGCAAACCCGAAAATTGACTATGTTAAACGTGTCATTGGTTTACCCGGCGATAGGATTATCTATCGTGATAAAACCATTTTTGTGCAGAAAGCCTGTGATGTATCGAGGGAAGCGTGTGCAGAATTGGACTCACAATACGAACGTATCGATAAAAATTTATTACCCGAGTTGAGCACTGAGACTCAAGCCGTTTACCAAGAGTCGCTGGATAACATTCACTATCAGGTATTATTACTCCGCCATCAGAAAGAACTGGTTGATCGCTATTATGTGCAGGAAAACACATTAAGGGGTGAATGGTTAGTTCCCGCTGGTCAGTATTTCGTCTTAGGTGATAACAGAGACAATAGCTTAGATAGTCGATATTTTGGGTTTATTCCTCAAGACTTGATTATTGGTAAAGTGATATATATTTGGTAAGGCTGAGTGCTGATGGGGATAACCTAATACGGGCTTATTGGTGTTATCCCTAATCAAACTGTTGCAAAGCATTTTAGCCAGAGGCTTTATTAACCTCTAGTGCCAAAATAGGTTGAATGTGTATTTTGAGATCCAATTAATAATCCAGAGTTTGATATAGCGCAAACTATAGATAAACAGTCGCGCTAAGCCATTGAAATCGATATTGCTTAATTAGGATATCCCTTACACTACCGCTAGGGCCATTGCCGCCATCATGCTTAGGGAGGGGAATTCATTATGCCTGCAATCATTTGTCATAGCGCGCTCGAAGCCGTTGCATTAATTCAAAGTGGCGAGACGCTGTGGACGCATTCCATGGGCGCCACGCCGCGTATCTTACTCGATGCGTTGGCGCAGCACGCACTCACTAAAGACAATCTTACCTTATTACAGTTACATACAGAGGGCGCTGAATCCTTAAGCCATCCGAGTTTACAGGGACATTTACGCCATCGCTGTTTCTTCGGTGGCGTGCCGACGCGAGCATTATTGCAAAGTGGTGATGCGGATTACGTGCCGATTTTCCTGTCGGAAGTGCCTAAGTTATTTCGCTCCGGCGAGCAAAAAATTGATACTGCTATTATCCAAGTCTCGCCGCCCGATAAGCACGGCATGTGTTCCTTAGGCATTTCGGTTGAAGCCACGCTCGCAGCCTGCCAAGTGGCGGGCAAGATCATCGCCCATATTAATCCACAAATGCCACGTACCCACGGCGATGGGTTTATCCATATCGACCGTTTTGCCGCTGTGTATGAAGAAAGTGCGGCCTTGCCGATCCATTCTTTTGGTACGGGCGATGCCGTGAGTCTGGCGATTGGCAAAAATGTCGCCCAATTGGTACGCGATGGCGATTGCCTGCAGATGGGCATAGGCGCAATCCCCGATGCCGTTTTATCTTGCTTAACCGACCATAAGGATTTGGGCGTTCACACTGAGCTATTTTCTGACGGCATATTACAACTGGTTGAAAAGGGCGTGATTAACAACAGCAAGAAGCGATTTTATCCGGGGAAACTGGTCACAGGTTTTGCCTTGGGTAGTCAAAAATTATACGACTATGTTGATGATAATCCTGCGGTTATCTTTATGGATATAGAGCAAGTCAACGACACGTCCATTATCCGTAAAAACCCTAATGTGATGGCAATTAACTCTGCGCTGCAGGTCGACCTTTCTGGCCAAGTGTGCGCCGATTCGATTGGCACTAAAATCTATTCCGGCGTCGGCGGCCAGATGGATTTCATCCGCGGCGCAGGATTATCCGAAGGTGGGCGCTCTGTAATTGCGCTGCCCAGCACGGCTGCGGGCGGCACAATTTCTCGCATCGCAAGCGTGTTATCACCTGGCGCGGGTGTCGTTACCACTCGGGCCCATGTGCATTATATTGTGACAGAATACGGCGCTGCCAATCTACGCGGTCGTTCACTGCGCGAACGGGCACAAGCGTTGATCGCCATCGCTCACCCAGATTTTAGGGAGCAACTGAGTCGTGATGCCTTCGAGGTGTGGGGATTAAATCTATAGCATTGTAAATCTTGGTGTTATGGCTTGCTGCCGAGTTTGCAGTGGTGCAAGCTCGTTTGAGCGTAAAGGGTTGGTTTTAATACGTCGTTTAATCGCGGTAAAGAGTCATTCGTCTGTCCCGATATGGTATAAACTCTTGGCGGGTTTGACCGACAGACTTATAAATAAAGGAGTCAATAATTTAAATGGATGAGATTGAATTAAAAGCATATTTAACAGAGAGGGTGTTATCTTTTTGTACGCGCTGGAACAGTATCGAAAATACCCTCTATACCGAAAGAACTGCCGAAGAAGATAAGCTACGGCAGGAATTGCCAGTGGCTGAATTCCATTATGCGAAGCAAACCGATTGGTTTGCTTTACTGAGTGAGCAAATAGCGCCATTATTTGACGATTTTTGTACCGATAAGCCCCGTGTTTACGGCGGAAAAGTGCGTAATTCCTTCGGGTTTCCTTCAAAATTTAATGGTTGCGATCATCCTCTTGAAGTGCAAATTACTTTAAAAAATAAAAGCAGAGCCGAAATCTATATTAAAACCAACACTAACTTCGAAGATGAGTATTTGTTTATTGCTCTCAAAAAAGCCGATGAATGGCGTATCGATAGCTATAAAAATCGTCGCTATGGCAATGAGAAATGGAGCGTACAAATCCTTTAATTCAGCTTAATCTCAATGCTTGACGTCAGTAAAAAATGACTAAAGCATTGAGTTTAGTAACGTCGGTTTAATTTAAGTGATGCACTGAGACACAAAAAATATTGTATAAATGGAACATCTTTATGCCATTAGATAATGCTCTTATTGCTCGAATCAAAGCCGAGACATTGCGGTTTACAACGGTTGAGGTTGAGCAATTTTTATTAGCTCATCCTGATAAAACCTTTCATGCCTTTGCTTTTGACACCCATGCCGAATACGCAGAATTAAATCTTTGTTTTAATACCGAGGCAGATTTTCAGCAGCGATTGGCCTATTACCAGTCTGGGAAATGGGCTGAGTCATACCAAAGCCCTGAGGCCATCCAAGAACTTAAATTCAATACAGGTGACTGGGAGTATCAATGTTTTAGTACATGTTACCTGCTTTCAGAGGATGAGTTGCAGACGATTCAACAGAGCTTACCCGAGGATGACTTTAGTGAGTGGGAGGAGATAGCACGGCAAATACGCGCAGTGTTTAACGAATGCCTAGTGCAGTTTACCCAAACTGAAGTCTATCAAGCGATCCCTAAAATCGATGGTTTTATGGCCTTTAGTATCGACCATGATGAAGATGTTGCTGATATGCTGGCTGATAGATTTTTATAGTTATTAAATTTAAAAAAAATTAAAATCAATATCTTATGCTTTTATTCGTCGGTCATGATATCCAATTGCACAGATTCTCCGATGACTTTGTTCAAGCCCTACACGGTTAACAATCATCACTTAAATCTATTCAACATAGGTTAATTGGGTATTGCGAGGGCATTTCAATCTACCTAAGCTATACAAAATAGCACCGCAGCTTTATTAAATTTAGTTGACTACTACACTCTTCATGATGAAAATACCGCGTTTTCTTCGAGATGATTTTGTATTTTATTGATATTATAGGTTTTTATGTTTGATATTAAATCTCGCTTAGCAAACAAATCGATTGGAGAATGGCATCAATGTATCGCATCCTTAGAAGACATACTTGATGTAGGCGTTGCACTTTGAGGAGCATGTGCTTCGACAACTTTTATCACCTCGCATCCATCAACACCAAAATACGATAGGTACCTGATTTATGGCTGATATGTTAGCCCAAGCAAAAGCCCGTCAATGTACCATCGCAATCGATGAACTTGTATATGATCCAGCCTCTCGCCAATTGAGCAAAAATGCTCAAGAAATTGAATTAGAACCTCGAAGCATAGAACTGCTTGAAGTCTTTTTACAGCAAACAGGTACTCCGATTGCGGCAGAAGACATTATCAGTCGGGTTTGGCAGAGCAATTATATTTCTAAAAATGTCCTGACTAATCGAATTAGTACGCTACGTGCCATTTTTAAAGAGAGCTCGCCTGAACTGGATGCAACTAAATTATTAGTGACTTATCCTAAAAAGGGTTACTACCTCAATGCGACGCGAGTTACTTTAATCGACAGCGCAGCTGATCTGATAGCACCATCGAAACCTGTTCAATCAAAGATAATGATTCATTTGGTTTATATGGGTCTGCTGATGATTGCGGGCTTTTTTATCTATCAACAGTCGCAAAAATTACCTATAATAGCGCCTGTTAATCCGCTCACCGCAACAACACGACAGGATGCTCATATCACTATTGCTGTGGTTGAATTGGTGCTAAACCGAATTCATGTCACCAATAGTGCTGCCAGTCCTTATGTTACAGCGATCAAAACCGCGTTACTTTCACAACTCGTCGCTTACCCCTATATCAATGTGCTTAATCAGGATGATCCAACCTATTTTTTAAGCCCGCTCAATGATAGTGAATATTGGCCTGGCGATGGCAACACCTTATTTTCGGACTACAAACTTAATTTGCGACTCGACAAAGCTCCTACATCCGATCAGCTTACTGCACGGGTTGAGTTGGTGTACCACAGCAGCGAAAAGCAAACGTATCGCGGTGAGTATATTCTCTCTACTGGCTCACTCGACCAAGATATACAAAAGATCACTGATGATTTGATTGATTATTTTAAGTTGCCAGTCATAGCCTCTGCCAATACAGAGCAAACTCATACCTTTATCAATCAAACTTTAGCGCAACAGCTAGATGCTGATAACCCCAGTATGTTTCAGGCCAATTATCTTGCCAGACGACTGTTGCTTGACCCAGAGCTCAAGTCTGATCAAATACAAACTTGGCTCAATCGTATCGACAAGTTGTTTCCTTTCCCGAGTGAAGAAACTGAAATTTGGCTGGGTCTGCTTGATTTTAGAATTGGAAATCATAAACGCGCACGTGAACGCTTGTTGAAGGGGCACTTCAATAATCAAATCGACAACGCATTTATTTATTTAGTGTTGTCAAATATTGCCCTTAAAGATGATAAACCTGAACTTTTCCGTTATTACTACCTTAAATCATTAGTCTCTTTGTCTTTAGTCGTACCGTCAAAAACGGTTTTTGAGCAGTTGTCCCGCGAGAAACTCACGAGTCAATGTTTAGGTGTGTGGGGCGTGTTATTCCAAGACAAAGCGCTTACCGCTGACATCCATTCTTGGGCAATGTTTGCTAATTATTGTGATACAGCCGCCCCATATCTTCCTAAAGCCTCTGCAAAAAGGTCGCAATGAAGCGACCTTTAAACTCTAATTAATGCTGCTTTGTCAGTAACCCTGCACCACCGACTGGATGGGCACCAGCAAGGTGATTGATGGCCATAATATCCTCGCCTTTGGCATCCTCAATAAAGCCTATCTTGATAGTTTGATTAGAAATAATTGCACGCACTAACTCTGCACTCGCACCTTGTTGTTGTAGGTATTGCTGACAAGGTACACTTTCTGAATCATTGATTTTTAAATCAAAATGCATAATAAGTCCCTGCTTTGCACTTACCGCCCCCACTGCGATACATTGTGGATTACCTTGCGCATCAGTCATTGATGCAGTCAATTGCACGGGAGCTGAACCATCACGGGTAAACTTGTACATATCATAGTCTAGTGGACTGCCATAAGCAGAGGGCGTTTCCCACTGACTTGGCAGTAAGCTTGTCATCAATGCCGCGGTTAAAGGTCTTGCTTTGACTTGGATTAATAGTGCCGATAACTGTGGGTTATCGTTAACACGCATCGTAAATCCTTTATCGGTGAACAGCGGTTCGATATTGTCGGCAAATTGATTGGCTTGCAATTGTGCTCTATGAGCATTCGATAGCGGAGTTAACCAAGTATCGCCACGCTCAATACTGGATTGCTCGATAGTGCACTTACCTAGTCCATCGCGGCTACAAAAGTTAACTTTGATATTATTGTCAAATGCGCTTAATTGGTTTGCTTTTGCATTGATGTTATACCAGTCTGCTGTAGTTTTTCCGACTTGCTTTACACTGGCTTGCAACTCTTGCTGAGAAGGATAGAGGTCGAGTGCAAAGCCAACACCTACATATTGGCTATAACCGTCGTTACCACGAATAAAATCGCCTTCGTCTTGTGCCAAGCTGAGCAAATAGATCCCTTCAGCATATCTACTTTTGGCTTTAGTGCCGCCATTCTCATCGGGCTTGGGTTTTGTACTGTTGTCTGTGCTTGAACCACCACATCCCATCAACACTGAACTTAACGCAGCAACGAGTAATACACAACGCAACATAAAACACCCTTAACAATAATGGCTAAGCTAGCCTTAACTTAAATTAAGTAACGACAACCGTTACAACTGCGGCGTAATTTAGGTATCGGTATAAAGGAGGTCAAAAAACAAAAGTGAATTAAATAATAATTTAATCTTAATTTTTATTTAATTTATTGATTTTTAATAGTAAAAATTAATTTTTGAACAGGCGTGATTTTGCAATGATGTGCTCGTGATATCGATACTTCTCTATACAACGGATGCCGCAATCACGCTCATAGCAGCATTTTTATGGCGAGTCACTGGATTGACTGCGCCTCATTAGCTTGGCTTATCGATAGCAATTGCAGCATTTATCCAATAGCAATGAAGCCATAGTTCGAAGCGTAAGGTTAATATTGTGGAATGCCTGAAAGCGTGAGACCAGCAATTTGCGCTAGGATTTCCCCATGCACTCTGCTAACAGTTTGACGAAAAAGTCGCTGCCTTTGCGTTCGCAAAAAGCGATGTTACGTTCTGGGATGGTTTCGGGATCGTTGTAGTTAGCAAGGGCTAACTCCATGCTGGCTTCGCGGATGATGTGTAGGGTTGGATAGGGCGCGCGGTTGGTGAAGTTGGCAGCCCCGTCCTGTGGTTCGCCATCGAAACAATAGTCTGGGTGGAAGGTGGCGAGTTGATATGTGCCTTCGTACTCGTGTTCGATAAGCGTATCGGTTGCCATGTCTACGAGGTCGAGATAGGCATAAAAACCCTCAAAACCTCGGGGCAGAATAAACAGTGTGGTTTCGGCTTCGGGGTGGGCGTCGAGGTATTGGCACTCTTCAATCAATGCCTTAAGCACGAGTTTGACTTTGGTTTGTTCCACCACCAGATACCGAATACTGCCGCGCTCGACTTCTTGTCTGGCGAAGGGGCAAATATTGTATTTCATGATCACTTTTTTGACCCAGTTGTCGGTTTGTTCAATGATCATGTCGATTTCGTTCATGGTGGTCGTGGCTCGTGCTGACAAAAATTAGGGGGCGATCATAGGGATGATAGACGCCACAAGCAAGACTGCCATAGTGATATTGAAGATCTTCTGTTGGCGCTCATTTTTTAAAATGCGCTTAAGGGCCACGCCAAAACCGAGCCACACAATGGCGCAGGGGAAGGCGACACATAAAAATACCGTTGCGATAGTAATCACTTGCGGAGTTAAATCTTGCTGCACGGACGTGAATGTTGCAATTGCGCCCACCGCCATGATCCAGCCCTTAGGATTCACCCATTGAAACGCTGCGGCTTGAATAAAACTAAAGGGTTTGGCAATGGCTTTGCCTTCCATCTTGCTACTGCTGTTGGCGATAAGCCAAGACAGATACAAAAGGTAACCTATGCCGACGACTTTAATCACTTGATGGATGATAGGATAGCTTTGGAAGAGCGCGCTTAAGCCTAAGCCAATTGCGAGGATCATGGTTGGGAAGCCAAGGCTTATTCCCAGCAGATGCGGAATACTGCGTTTCACGCCAAAGTTAACCCCTGAGGTCATCAGCATTATGTTGTTCGGCCCTGGGGTGATCCCCGATGAGAAGGCGAATAGCGCGATAGCGAGTATTAACTCCATGGATAGATCTCACACCTTTTGTTGTTGTTTTTGGCATTATGATAGGAAAATCTACCTCGAATTTACGTGCCGAAGTATGACTATCACTGACGTTAAGCGAAGCATTCTAGCGGGTAAACGGAACCGCGCCTATACGCAGGGTGGGCTTTATAAGTAACAAATCATAACGAATTGGACCGGGGTGATTGTCTTACCGTAGTCCTTGTCAATAAGCACGATTTAACACCATGATGCATATAGACTTTCAGTCTGAGAAATAGCAACTATCCTTAAGCTGTAAAAATCGCAATAAGGGAAAGAGCATGTATTTACCACAGAAAATTGGGCGTTTATTGACGCTTTTAACCATCAGTTTGGCCGTGTTGACGGCCTGTGTGAGTGTGGAGGATTCGCAGGTGTTGCGAACCACAGTCGTGACTTCGGGGGATTTGAGCCAATTACCGCCGAGCGCCATGACCTACAGTTGGCATCCCACTTTACAGAAAATCTTTGTTGATCCTAGGCTCGATAAACAGCAAGTCCAGCAACATATGCAGGATACCCTTAAAAAGGTGCTACTGACGAAAGGGTATCGCTGGGTAGAAGATACGCAACTCGCTGACTTCCAAGTAGGTTTTGGGGTTGCCATGGGTACACAAATGTCTGACGAGCAGATATTGGCCGCTGCAGGCTTAGTGCCGGGTCTGTCAAACCAAGGGGTGGATCCTAAAAAATACGATAAGGGTTCAGTACTCATTAGCCTTTTTAAGCCGACAGCGATCGTGGGGCAATCTTCTGAAATGGTATGGCGAGTCCTTGCCCAAGGCTTTGCCAACATTAAGGATATGGATGAAGTCAAAACCCGTTTCGATGGTTTAATCGATGAAATGTTGTCAGCGCTGCCCGTTACCCATGCGGTGCAATAAGCGGTGCAATAATGCCGTCAACTAGGCGCAATCATAAGGCGAGTGAGATACTCGCTTTGTTCTTTTAGGGAGGAAATGAGCGATAGGGTTTTTAGCTTTTATCCGAATTACGCTTAGTATCGTGAGATTTTAGTGATCATAGTTTAGGCTGTAACAAGCATAAACAGGACGATTTACCGTCCTGTTTATAGGACTTAGTCTGACGTCCGGTTAGCACTTATAAAGGGAGATTATTATGGCGCAAAGCATCTTTGTTAATTTGGCAGTCGAGAGCGTTCAGGATTCACGCGCTTTCTACTCAGGTCTTGGTTTTGGCATCAATGAGCAATACAGCAATGAGCAGGCTGCCTGCGTCGTCATTGCGGACAATATTTATGTGATGCTGCTGGCTAAGCCTTTTTTCTCTGGTTTTACCGATAAGGTGATTGCGGATGCTCATACCACGACAGAAGTGCTCAATTGCCTAGACTGCGACAGTCGGGAACGTGTCGATCACTTGGTTAAGCTTGCCGAGCAGCATGGCGGCAAAGCCTATCGTCAAGCGCAAGATCAAGGATTTATGTATGGCCATGCGTTTGAAGATCCCGATGGACATATCTGGGAACTTGTCTACATGGAAGCGCAAGGTTAGTGCATTCTCTTCACATTCCTCTAAACCAAGCTTGTCCAATAATAGCGCGCATTGCGTGAGACCTAAGCTGTACGCAAGGCAGCGCGCCTATGTTTAATTAACCAGCCTATCTTAAGCTGGCTTATTCCCTCGGTTGGAAATATGAGTCTCAAGAAATTCCTTTATAAAATCAAAATCATCCACATTTATTTCCCTAGGCGTGAACGACACTTGGCCGGAAATGTGGGCAAAGTTGATCGTGAAGCTACGTATGCCTCTGCGTTTTGAGTATTTTGTACTGGCAATGTCATCCAAAGGGACAAACTGCTGCTTCATCTCAAAAAGATGAAATTCGGCATCGTAAACATGAAAAATGAGGCCTTCTTGATAGATATCAATGTAATAGCCATCTGGCCCCGCTTCGGCTAATTTCCTTTGTTCATTTTTAGCGGCTTTGCCTAGTCTTATCGATTCAGAAATGATCATGAAGACGAAGAAAAATGCCACCACAACGGCTAAAACGACAACAATTGTAAATCCTATATCCCATGGTTCTGTCGAAAGCGATGCAGTCAGTTCCTTCCAAGGACCGCTTGCTATTATCAGCGGGATTATCAAGAGCAAAAATATTCCAGATTGCTTACTACGTAATTTTTGTTGGAATGCACAGCGACGGATAAAATGTTGAGGTCCTTGTTTCATCAAAAATATTCCATATAAAGATGTTTTTTACTTTGGGGAAGCCAAGCGCCACTTTCATCCATACGGAGGCAAGGCTCGAGTTCCTCGGGGTAATAACGAGACGGCGGCAATCAATTAACCTATGCTCTGGCACAGTTTCAATGCTTCAGCATGAGCATGCCGAGGTTTCGCTATCAGTGTGTTGATAACCATGACAGATAGCAACACACTGAATTGAATAAAAATGAAGTTATATTAGCTCCACGCTCACTTCATAGGCAGTGAATTTACGAATGTTAATCACACCGGTATCGAAGATCAGATACTGACCTTTAATCCCCTGTAAAATCCCGCTTACCACCTCATTTTTATCGAAGTTGTGGGAAGTGATCTTTTTCGGAAAGGTGTCGATGGGATAGTGAATTGACTGAATCGTTTCATCTAAACGCTCGATACTGTAATCGCCTTTTTGCATGCCGATTTCGTGCAACTTAGCCTCAATTTGCGGGATAAGTTCTGCAGCTTTAGCATTTAAATCGATATCATCGGCGTGGCCCTTGAGCATCGCTTGCCAATGGGTTTTATCGTTCACCAGTTTGGCCAATTCTACTTCTACTAAGCCTGAGAGTTGCCTTGTTGACACTTTAAAAATCGGCAAACCTTGGGTGGCACCTTGGTCAATCCAGCGGGTAGGCAGTTGCGTGTGGCGGGTAATGCCGACTTTAACGCCCGAAGTATTCGCCAAATACACATAATGTGGCACAAAACAGTGGCTCTGGGCCCACTCTGGCTCGCGGCAAGTACCTTGGTCGTAATGGCAGGTTTCCGGCTTCATGATGCACATATCGCAACTGGCGAGTTTTTGCATACAGACAAAACAATGGCCCTGCGAGTAACTCTTCTTGCTCTTTTTACCGCAGTTGCAGCAGAAGATATTGCCCGTGTGGGTCAAGGTTAATTGCTTGCCTATCAATGGATTGAGCGGGAGTAACTCATCACCGACAACGAGTTGATATTGCACTTGTTGCGCGTCATCTAACTGTACGCGCATCTTCTTTAGCGTTCCTAACATGGTAATCCTAATGTGTTGCGTTCTGGTGCAGCTTAGTCGCTCATCATGCGGTCTAGTGCACGCTTTCGTTATATCGTCATTGCGTGGCCGTTAGTATACAAGATTATCCAAGCCAGTTTAGATAGGAATTCTCGATAAGTGAGTCTTTGTAAACTGTACTCAACTCCATCATCTCAATCAGACTTTTTGAGGGTAATGATTTGAGTCTTATGATGAAAACCAGTAAGTTACCCAGCATTACAAATGGAGGTGTACTTATGCGGTTGGTTTTAGTGCTGATGTTTTTCTTTTCAACGGCTGTCTTCGCACAGACGGATAAGACGGTAATTCATTCCGAAATCTTGAATGATGACATCAACTTACAAATCCATTTGCCAGATACCTATGCGCATTCCAACGATTTTAACTATCCGGTATTAATCGTATTAGATGGCTCTACCCAATTTGAGCATGTGGCGGCGAATGTCGGTTTTTTAAGTACTTATGCCATCATTCCGGAAATGATCACCGTTGGCGTGAGTTCGAATCAACGGATGAAGTATTTCACGCCGACTCAAATCGCTAAATTTAAAGACAACTCCGGTGATGCTGAACAGTTCAGGCAATTTTTAGAGCAAGAGCTACTCAGCGAATTAGGCAAAAAATACCGCACCTCGGATTATCAAATACTTACGGGCCATTCCTTAGCTGGGCTGTTTACGAGTTATGTGGCCTTGACGCCTAATAGCCAATTTGATGCGGTGATTTCAATCAGTCCCAGTTTATGGTGGGACAGTGATTGGCTAGTGCTTAAGTCGACCGAGTTATTACACGCTAAGCGTGCAAAACCACTACGCTGGTTTTTGAGTATGGCAAGTGAACCCAATGAAATGGCAAGCGCGTTTGCGGCGCAAATTAAGCAGTTGCAAGACAGCTTAGACCCAAACCCATCGGGCACGGGTAACGCATCAAAGCAACTGCATTGGTTTTACAAACACTTCCCCGATGAAACCCACGACAGTACACCGCTTGTTGGCAATATTGAGGCGTTAAAGACCCTTTTTGCCGGTTGGAATGCTGTGCCTGAAATTGCCGTTATGCCACTCAAGGACATAAAACACTTCTATCGACAAAAGAGCGCTGAGTTTGGCTATGAATTTCCACTCTTTGCTCAGCAATATAATGTTTATGGACTCAAAGCCACTTATGAACAAAAAACGGCTTGGGGCGTTGAAATTCTTGAAGAAGGGACGCGCATGTTCCCCAATTCAGAGGTGCTTTGGGACAGTTTAGCGACCGCCTATGATCTGGATGGGCAGCTTGAGCAGGCGATTAAAGCCTCCGACAAAGCCGTGTTACTGGCAAAACAAACGGATTCCGTGTTTTTAAATGAGATCCTCAGTCAAGCTAAACACTTGCAGTCGCAAGCGAAAAAGTAACCGCTCCAAGAGAGGGGTTGACTACAAAGTTGCAACATGTTTGGACAAGTCTCACGCCGCTAGGTAATCTTGTGATCTTTTTGATTACTGAGAATTTATCTTGCCTGCCAACCTGTTATTACTGCTTGCCGCCGCGATTTGGGGCTTTGGATTTGTTGCCCAAACCTTAGGCATGGAACATCTTTCCCCCTTTGCGTTTAATGGTATTCGCTTTTTAATGGGGACGTTTAGTTTAGTGCCTTTGGTGTGGTACTTGCGTCGGCAAAATAAGCTGCATGTGAGTGCGCCTAAGGATTTAGTGCGCGGCAGTTTGCTGGTCGGAGTTTTACTGTTTGCGGGCGCGTCATTTCAACAGGTCGGTTTGCAATACACCACAGCAGCGAACGCTGGTTTTATCACTGGCCTATATAGTGTTAGTGCCTGTGCTTGGGTTAGCGCTAAAACATACAACAGGCTTGAATACTTGGCTTGGCTGCGCGATTGCCGCAGTCGGTTTGTATTTTTTAAGCGTTAAAGATGGCATGAGTATAGGTTATGGCGATGCCTTGCAGTTGGTGGGCGCCTTTTTTTGGGCATTGCACATTCTGGCGGTGGATCATTTTGCCAAGCGGATTTCGCCCGTGGTGTTAGCCATGATGCAGTTTTTTGTCTGCGGCGTGCTGAGTTTGATGGTGTCGGCGGTAATTGAAGTCACCACGCTCGATGGCGTGACGGCGGCTTGGGGTTCACTTTTCTATGCTGGGCTGATTTCGGTGGGAATTGCTTATACCTTGCAAGTGTTGGCGCAGAAAAATGCGCATCCTGCCCATGCGGCGATTATCCTCAGTTTAGAAACCGTATTTGCGGCCATTGGCGGCATTATTTTCCTCGATGAGAGTTTGAGTGTGCGGGCATTATTCGGCTGTGGCTTGATGTTGCTGGGGATGCTGATCTCCCAAGTGCCGCTGCGTTACTTAGTCAAATCTCGGCATCAAAAAGTGACTTAAACAAAAACGCCGCTGGCATCTGCTTAGCGGCGTTTCTATTTTATGCACTTTTTAAAAAGCGCTTTAAGTGCTGCCTGTAAATGCACGATCTAAATGTGTGGGCGTGCAAAGCGTTCGCTCGTCGTAAAGGTTAACGGCTTAATCTATCGAGCACGAGATCATCACCCAGGGCATAGAGGGATGTTACTAGTTGATCTTCTTGGGCGAGATCTGTGAGTCCAAGGCCGATAGTCGCCCGAAACAGGGCTATACCTGTGTGGCCAGCGGTTTCATATTGGCTACTAAACTGCTCGATATTGATGCCAAGGGCGTTGATCTTATTTGAGATATCGAGCACGAGTCCGGGTCTGTCATAGGCCACTAGGTTGTAGCTTAGGCGTTTGATGGGTTTAAGCGCGACCGAGGTTTTGGCGTAGGTGAGGGTGAGGCTATCGATGCACTCCAGCGCCTCAATAAGCTCATCCATACGCAGTGAAGGCACTTCAAGTAACAGAATAGCGGCAAAGATACCGTCGATATGGCGCAATTCCGAGTCGAGCCAGTTGCCGCCGTGACGGCTCACCGCATGGGCGATTTGTTCTACTAATCCTTTTCTATCAGGTGCTTGTAGTGTGATCAAATATCGTAGCATAGTGACTGACTCCTATTTTTTGTAAAAGGCACCTGTTTTAAAACGGGGTGTAACACAACTGTCATCTTTGCGTCATATAATCCAACGCACTTAGAATAAAGGATGTTGTTATTGCTCAGTTTACGTTCAAACAGTGTAAGCATAGCACTCGGCAAATCCTAGCGAAAAAACTCGCTGGCTATTAATAATAGAGGTTCTTAATGGAAAGTCAGGTCACTCAACCTGGTTCTGCATCGCACAGTATGCTTAAAGGCGGACGCTCGAATCGCAGGGCATTTAAGGATAAAGCGGCGCAAATCGGCGTCACTATCGGCGGCACTATGGTGTTTGTCGCCTTATTGTTGATCTTCTTTTATCTGTTGTATGTGATTAAACCTATTTTCGATAGTGCTGATGTCACACCTGTGAAGACGGTGAGCTATCAACACGCGGATGTTCCGACATTAATGGTGGGCGCTGAAGAGCAAAATGAGGTGATGTACCGTGTGGCTGTTGATGGCCAAGTGGACTTTTATACCGTTGCCGACGGTAACTTACTTTCTAGCTTTACACCGCCATTACCAGCGGGCGTGACTGTGACCAGTGCCGCCGTTGCCGTGCCGAGCGAACAGCGTTTTGCGCTGGGATTAAGTAATGGTCAGGTGCTAGTGGCTGGCTTAGAGTTTGGTTTGAGTTACCCAAACAACAAGCGTTTAATCACGCCTAAACTGCGTTATCCCGCAGGCGAAACCCCGATCACCATTAATGAAACGGGTGGGGCGATTAATAAACTGACCTTCAGCTATAGTTCAGACAAAATGAGTTTTGCCTATCAAGATGAGAACGGCATTTGGCGTCTGACTCGCCTCGAAGGGCAAGAGAACATGATGACTGAAGAAGTGGAGTGGGTTTCTACTACCTCACAAATTCAAGATGCGCCGAAGAAAGTCTCCCATGAGCTGATGACGCCAGACCAACGTCAATTGATGTTGCAAACCGGCAATAAAATCTTCGTGTATGACATCCGTGATATTGACAGCCTAGATTTGTTGCAGGTGATTGATGTTGAACGGGCTAAAGCCCAAGTGAATAATGTGGCTTTGCTGGCTGGGGCGAGTTCATTACTGGTCAGCTACGACACAGGTATTGTGGCTCAGTACTTCCAAGTTAGTGGTCCAAAAGGGCGTTTATATCAGGAAATTCGCCAGTTTGATGACTTACCGCCTATTGAGTCTATTACTTCCGAATTCTACCGTAAGAGTTTTGCAACTGTGAGCCCAGAGGGCGAGCTGACATTGCTCTACACTACGAGTCATCGTGAACTGTTTGATGAAAAATTCGACCTTAAAAACCCAGGTAAAATGGGCTTTACCCCACGCTCAAACGGCATAGTCGTTGAAGCGGATAAAAAGCTGCATATCTTCAGTGTGGAAAACTCTCACCCAGAAGTGTCATGGAGCGCTATGTGGGACAAGGTGTGGTACGAAGGTTATCCAGAGCCTAAATACGTGTGGCAATCAACCTCGGGTTCTGACGATTTCGAAGCTAAGCTGAGCTTAATGCCATTGGCCTACGGTACGATGAAAGCGGCATTCTATGCCATGTTGTTTGCCGTGCCTTTAGCCATTGCTGGTGCGATTTACACTGCTTACTTTATGTCGCCTAAGGTGCGCGGTTTCGTTAAACCGACCATCGAAATCATGGAAGCCTTACCGACGGTTATCTTAGGTTTCTTGGCGGGTCTGTGGTTAGCGCCGCTGATCGAAGAACATCTTCCCGGCATCCTGATCTTATTGATCCTCTTGCCAACCTCTATTCTCGCATCGGCCTATGGCTGGAGTCAGTTACCTGCAGCTTGGAAACAACGTTTACCCGAAGTGTACCAAGAGCTGATGTTGATCCCTGTGGTCTGTTTCGTGGGTTGGTTCTCTTTTGCCATCAGCCCTATCATCGAAGTGGCGCTGTTTGATGGTAATACCCGTCAATTTATCACTAATGAACTGGGCATTACCTTCGACCAACGTAACGCGCTGGTAGTCGGTATAGCCATGGGCTTTGCGGTTATTCCAACGATTTTCTCTATCGCGGAAGATGCGATTTTCTCTGTGCCACGTCATTTATCGAACGGCAGTTTAGCCTTAGGTGCGACGCCTTGGCAGACACTAACACGCGTGGTGTTGTTAACTGCAAGTCCGGGTATTTTCTCGGCCATCATGATGGGCCTAGGCCGCGCTGTGGGCGAGACCATGATAGTACTGATGGCCACAGGTAACACTGCGATTATGGAATGGAGCGTGTTTGAAGGGATGCGAACCTTGGCAGCAAACATTGCGGTTGAAATGCCTGAGTCGGCAATCGGTAGTTCGCATTACCGCGTGCTCTTCCTCGCGGCGTTCGTACTATTCATCTTTACATTCTTCTTTAACACCATTGCAGAAGTGGTGAGACAGCGTCTACGTGAACGCTATAGCTCGCTGTAACGGGGATAAGACAATGACACTAAATACAATTTCGCCAGTGACCTTGAGAGGTTTGTGCAATGGGTAAGTGGGTAAAATCAGGCTCGCCATGGATATGGATGACGGGCGGTGCGGTGAGCATCAGTTTGATTGCCGTCTTAGGCTTATTACTGTTAATCGCTTGGCGTGGCTTAAGTTACTTTTGGCCAGCAACGGTTTACCAGTGGGAACTCGAAGATAACACGGGTGTACGTTCAACCTTAATTGGTGAAGTTTACGATAGGGAAGAAGTCCCGACTGAGCGTTTGATTGCTGCGGGCCATGTGTTTAAAGAGCATCCTGGCGAGTTCGTCACCCGTTATTTAGTGAAGACAGGTAACCGCGAATTTGTGGGGCTGGATTTCCGCTGGATATTAAGCACTGACATTCTGAGCCGTTCTACGCCAAGCGATGTTGCCATGATTGAGCGGGCTAAAAACGGTAACTTCTACGGTTATCCAATCGCTGTGATTGAAAACGGCAAGCGTCTGGATTTAGTCAACGATGCGATTGAATCTTCCTTGATGGAGCATATCGAACGCGCTGTGGCCTTATCGGACAAAGCGGTGGATTTGCAGAAGCAAGACATTGGTTCGATTAACTACGCGATTGAAAAGCTGCGTTTGCAGGAGCGTCGTTACGAGTTAGAGGGTGAACTCACTGATAGCAACAAAGCTGAGTTAGAGGCCAAGCGAGCACAACTGCAGAAAGATTACTTAGTGCTTGAAAAAGCGTTATTTGCCTTACGTGATGAAGCCGCGCGTGACTCGGTAATCGTGCGTGATATGCGCGGTGAAGAAGTCGAGCTTAAGCTGGATACCGTGCTGGATGTGACCTATGTAAACCACTTAAGCTTCATTGGCAAAATAGGTAAATGGTTCGTCGGTATCGGCCGCTTTGTGAGTGACGACCCGCGTGAAGCCAACACTGAGGGCGGCGTGTTCCCCGCGATTTTTGGTACCGTTTTTATGGTGCTGCTAATGGCCGTTATTGTGACGCCATTTGGTGTGGTCGCGGCTGTGTATCTGCATGAATATGCGAAGAAAGGCCCTATTACTAAGATGATCCGCATTGCGGTGATTAACTTAGCGGGTGTGCCATCAATTGTGTATGGTGTGTTTGGTTTAGGTTTCTTCGTTTACATGATGGGCGGCTCTATCGACCAATTGTTTTACCCTGAAGCGTTACCGTCACCGACCTTTGGTTCACCTGGGGTGATTTGGTCGGCATTAACCTTAGCCATTTTAACCTTGCCTGTGGTCATCGTTTCGACCGAAGAAGGTTTGAGCCGTATTCCGAGCGCGGTGCGTCAGGGTAGTTTGGCACTGGGCGCCACGAAAGCTGAGACACTGTGGCGCATTGTGATCCCAATGGCGAGCCCAGCTATCATGACGGGTTTGATTTTAGCGGTCGCCCGCGCCGCCGGTGAAGTGGCCCCATTGATGTTGGTGGGTGTAGTGAAACTCGCACCCACATTACCACTGGACTTTAACTTCCCGTTTGTGCATTTAGAACGTAAGTTCATGCACTTAGGCTTCCATATTTATGATGTGGGCTTCCAGAGCCCTAACGTTGAAGCGGCACGTCCTCTGGTGTATGCGACTTCCTTCTTGCTGGTGTCTGTGATTGTGGCACTTAACTTGACGGCCATTGGCGTACGTAACCATTTACGTGAAAAATATCGTTCGCTTGAGCACTAATCAGCGATTATCCTGAAAGTATTAGGACTGAATATGATTTCTATAGATTCGACAGCAATGAAAACCAACAACTTTGATTTAGCGAACTTAAGCCAGACTGACACAGCGTTGGAGATCCGTAACTTAGATTTGCGCTATGGCAGTAAACAAGCGCTGTTTAATGTATCGATGAAGATCCCCAAAAAACAAGTGACCGCCTTTATCGGCCCTAGTGGTTGTGGTAAGTCAACATTATTGCGCTGTATTAATCGCATGAACGACTTGGTGGATAACTGCCATATCGACGGTGAAATTTTGCTGCACGGTCAGAATATTTACGACAAGAAAATCGACGTCGCGGCCCTGCGCCGTAACGTGGGTATGGTGTTCCAGCGCCCGAATCCGTTTCCTAAGTCGATTTATGAAAACGTCGTTTATGGTTTGAGATTGCAAGGGTTGAATAACCGTCGTGAACTCGACGAAGCGGCCGAGCGTTCGCTGCGCGGCGCGGCGATTTGGGACGAAGTCAAAGACAGATTGCACGATAACGCCTTTGGTTTATCTGGCGGTCAGCAGCAACGTCTGGTGATTGCCCGTGCCATTGCCATCGAGCCTGAAGTGTTGTTACTCGATGAACCCACATCGGCACTCGATCCTATTTCGACATTGACGATTGAAGAGCTGATCACCGAGCTTAAGACGAAATACACTGTGGTTATTGTGACTCACAACATGCAACAGGCGGCGCGGGTGTCAGATCAAACGGCCTTTATGTATATGGGTGAATTGGTCGAATACGCGGATACCAACACGATTTTCACCACGCCGAAAAAACGTAAGACCGAAGATTACATCACAGGACGTTACGGTTAATCAGCTCGGTAGCGTTCGGATAAAGCCGCAACCGCAGGCTTTGAGCATGTTGGTAAACAGTTAAGTAAAAGGTTGGCTAAATGGAAAACATGAATTTAAGTAAGCACATCTCAGGACAGTTTACCGCTGAACTGGATGATATCCGCAATCGCGTACTCGCTATGGGTGGCTTGGTTGAACGTCAGCTTGAGCAAGCCATTGACGCGCTCAGCGCACTTGATGCTGAACTTGCGCAGCGGGTTATCGATGGCGATCACAAGGTCAATGGCATGGAAGTGTCTATCGACGAAGAGTGCACCCGTATTATCGCCAAGCGTCAACCAGCGGCCAGCGACTTACGCCTGATTATCGCCATCTCAAAAACCATCGCCGATCTTGAACGTATAGGTGATGCTTGTGTGCGTATCGCAAAAGCAGCATTAGATAAACGATTGAATAATCAGCAACCTTTATTAGTTAGCATTGAAAATATGGGCCGTCACGCGACCCGTATGTTGCATGCGACCTTAGATGCTTTGGCCCGTATGGATGCCGATACAGCGTTAGAGCTGCACAAAGAAGATGCTAAGCTTGACCGTGAATACGAAGGCATTATCCGCCAGTTAATGACCTATATGATGGAAGATCCGCGTTCTATCCCAGACGTCTTAGACGTACTGTGGGCAGCGCGTGCGGTTGAACGTGTTGGCGACCGTTGTAAAAATATCTGTGAATACATCATCTACTACGTGAAAGGCAAAGACGTTCGCCATACTTCCTACGAAGATATGGAAAAGGACATGAAAAGCTAACACACGCATTAATCTGCTGTTGTAATGCCTCAATACAACGCTCCGCAGTCTCTGTGGAGCGTTTTGCTTTTAGGATGCTGAGCTAGGATCGTTTATTAGGATAGTGAGCTAGGATCGTGAGATAGAGAAAGCGAGCTAGGATTTTGGGCTATGGATTGTGAAATTGGATAGCTAAGTTGAATAGTTAAATTGGAGTGTGAACTGGCATTCTGGATCAGTACCGCGAATAAAGAAGGTCATTTTTGTGTTTACAATAAATTAACCTTTGTTTAATCTGATGCTTGCAACAAGCTTTAGCTGCTGGAAAGGGCGGTAGACCTAGATAGTGAAAGCAGTCGAAGCCTAAGTGCTAGCATTTTTGTGTTTAGCTGTGGATTGATATCACAGCATGTTAACCTCAGAATTTAACCGCCACCCTATTTGTTACCGCTAAGGTTTGGGGTTAGCAGCGCAACGGAATGGGCGCTGTGTCGGCGATAACATGGATAAGTTGATGAGCCCATTATTGTATTCTTTAAAGCAAGGTTTCGAAGCTCTTAAAAGTATTCGAAATCATATTTCTGAAGCGAATTTACCCGCTGATTTTCCCCGCGCTGAATTACCGCCACTGTCCGAGGACGCTAAAGCCGAACTATTGCAGCTATTAGCGCCGCTAGAAGCCTATCGAATTGAAAAGCTTGAAACTAAACTCTCCCGTAAAAAATGGGCGAAGCGTCTAGGTTGGCTATTGTGCCTGCCCGCACTGGCTTTTGATTTAATCTCGTTAGCCTCTAACCATGACCCAACCATTTTGAGCCTGATCGTTCTCGCCGGCATTTTGATGTGGGTTCATCTGCCTGAAATGCAATATAAGCGCCATTACAAATATAAAATCTTGCCTGTTTTACTCAAAAAACTAGGGGACTACCGTTATAGCCCCGACTCCTGTGTCAACCTTGATTCAGTGGCAGATTTCGAACTTATGCCCCGTTTTAGCAAGCAACAATCAGAGGATCATATTCGCGGCAAGGTAGAGGATATCAGCTTCGAATTTTGCGAATTAACCTTAAAATCCCGTGGCAGCAAGTCAGACAAGATCCAATTTAAGGGCGGGGTCGTGATCATGACGATGCCCTTTAGCTTTGAATCCCATACCGTCGTCAGCCAAGACTATGGCTCCCTTGGTAATACTATGGCAGGCCTAAAGAAACCCAGAGTGAAACTCGAAAGCGTGACCTTTGAGGCGATGTTTGAAGTGTATTCCCATGACCAACATTATGCGCGATATCTGTTGTCTCCCGCCGTGATGGAACGCCTCGTCGAACTGGAACAGTTATTCCGTAAAACGGCGCGGGGGTCGGGGCTGAGTATCGAATTTAAAGCCAATAAAGTGCTGATCATGGCGAGCTATTTTGGCAATTTATTTGATACCGTCGATATCAACTTACCCACCCATGATATGTCGAAAATTCCGCAGTTACAGCAGGAGTTAGTCTTGATTACTGGCATCATCAAACAGCTAAAATTGGATTATCTAGCAGCGCAAAATCTGGCGACACAGCAAACACTTGAGAGGATTAAGACGCTAGCGGGTTAACTAGAGCTGCTCTTTTCTCTGTATTTTGAACCGTACTTTGAGCAGGCTTTTATTCGTCGTGAGAAGAGGTTGCTTCAGAGGACTTAGCGTTTGCTGGTCTCCACACATGAAGGCTTGCCATGGCATTCACTCACCGACTCGGTGAATAGAAACCTAGGGTTTCTGAGCTTATGAACGAGAGCCATGGACGGCGAACTGGCCGTTAAACAGGGATGTTGTTCAAGTCCATCCTTGGATGCTCGGCCCCGTCCATGGGCGGACGGTCGTCTCGCTAATCACCATGGATCACCTTTCGAGCATTCGCGTAATCTTTTAATTTACAAGTTATAAAGCAGTTTCCATCTGTAGCAAAGGCCATTTTAGACCATTAAACTCTCTAAACTTTGGCTCTTTGTCTACGGATATAAAGCCATATGACTTGTAGCAATTATAAGCTGCTACGTTTTCAGCAAATACAGCTAAGGTAGCAATTTTGAACTGTTCACGTTTCCTAACTTCTGCGATAGAAAGTGCGATTAAACCCCTACCATATCCAAGCCCACGATACTCGGGACTAATGACAATTCGACACAGGCGTATTTCAGTTTCACTTATGTGCTGAAGCTCAATAAAGCCAAGCTTGTTATTACCACTAGATAAAACCATAAACTCAACTTCAGGAAGCTGACTACGGTTTACCATTTCAGTTTCCGAAAGTGGCCAACCGAACATCCAACCACCCCAAAGTAGGGATTCCTTTTCAGTTGAGAACCATGAAATGACTTCTGTTGAGTCTTGAGCTACAAACTTTCTTAAATTCATAGATCCTTCCTATCTCATTGATTTTGAGTTAACTAAGTACAGCTAAACCACCTCAAAAGCTCTTTACTTTCTACTTACTAGTGCCGGAGTTTATTTTGCTTTATAACGCCGCCATAAGCCGCGCGACCGTAGGGAGCGCAATTAATGGCCCTGTTAGGGTTACTACTCAAATGCTTTACATAAGGTGCCCTGATGGAAGATCATTTGCCACCTCCCATTTATCAGAGACCATATTGAACATCGTAATGAGTAAATAGCGGTTGTCTCACCACCTTTTACCATTACAGCTTTATAAAGTAACTGGGCACAATTTGGCGCTAAATGTCTCAATTCATATTCAGACGCACTGATCTTAGGAGGCAATTCTGATGGCAGACGCTCCAGAGCTTCTTTTTTTCCAAATCGAACTCCAGAACCACCAATTTCAGTGAACTCATCCGCAATTAGTTCATCCAATTCGCCGTATGAAGCTCTGGTCTCAGCCTTAAATAAATGCTCTTCTAATTCGATGAGCTTCGCCTTTAAATTTTCCACCAAATCTCCAAGTAACCCTAACGCTTTACTAAACTGTGGACTAAATTGGGGGGATTTATGCCTGCGAAGCAGAAATGCAGAAAGCGCCACAGTTTATGGAGTCCGGTTTGAGTAACTTTTTAGTGCTTGATTTGCATATGATACTCATACATGTCCTCACTGACAATTTTGAAACCCAATCGTAAATATAGTTGCAATGCAGGATTCTCCTTTAACACTGTGAGTGACACGATCTTTGACTGAGCACCATTCAATACTTGCTGAATAATGCCTCGCCCATAACCTTTATTTTGATGGTCAGGATGTATTTGAATTTGCATTATCTCGACTTCGAGTTCAGTTGAATCGTATTTGAGAGTACCGACTAATGCGTTTTTATAATGCACCAAATACGAACAATGATATTTATCATCAAGCCTAATTTCATGCTCTTTATCAGACAAGAATTGACCAGATTTTTCTAAATGCTCAACCATAGTTAACTTGCGCAGACCTAGTAGATAATCTCGATCTGATTTTGTGGCTTGTTGAAACTCAAATTTCATCGGTTTCCTCTAGAGCACTAACGTCTTAGTATTTATGCGCTGCGCTGTCTGCAGGGCATAACTCGCTTGTTGGACTTGGCCGCTGCCACATCCAAGTCAATTGGTAAAAATGATGCTATAGGAATTTGCTTTTTTGCGGTAGCGGTTTTTTATACAGTTTAATGGGTAATCACTTGATATCGTTTTAGCTTTCTCATTTTTCGCGCTTATTTTGCTGATGAATCGCTATATAACGACTCAAAACGCCAAGGAATACACCTCCCCTCGGAGTTGCCGCAGGGCGAATAGAGAAATTGCGTGAGTTCGGTCATGGATGAACGACTAGCTTTCGCAGGTGCAGGGACGCATCCTTCGGAAGCGATAGCAAATTTGTCAATGAGCACAAGGGGCTTTCAACTCCGTAGGGGCGTCTTGGAGCATCCAAGGAGGATAGGACGAGCAGTCCTCCTTGGTCGGGTGTGGGGTGAAGCCCCACGACTTTGACTTTGATTAAAAAATTCAAATGAAGTTTTTAACTTCGCTTACCCTGTGCAGGCGGGCAGATATTCTGATAACTCAAGCAGGTTACAATCTGGGTCGCGGATATAGACTGAGTTTATCCTGCCTGTGGCGCCGGTTCGTAGCACTGGTCCTTCAATGATTTCAATCTGAAGAGCGTTTAAATGCGCGATCACTTCTTCTATGTTATGGCTGACTACAAAACACAGATCGGCACTGCCGGGCGTGGCTGCTGCAGCTTTAGGTTCAAATTCGGCGCCCGCTTGGTGCAAGTTAATCTTTTGATCGCCAAAACTTAACGCAATACGTTGATTGCCAAATACCACTTTCTTCATTCCGAGCACGGTTTGATAAAATTCGACGCTGACGGCGATGTCTTTTACGGTTAAGACCAAATGATCTAAGCGGGTTACGCGCATTTTACTTTCCTTAGAATGGCTCAGAGTGGGCTCTGATTTTGAACGCTATCTCTATGCTTGAGACGAATAAGAGTCAGATACCTTACATCATGTGCTGGTGCAAAAGTGACTCTGTGGTAGCATTTGTGGCGTTTTTTTGCGTAAATATTTTGTGCCTACTATATCCCTATGACCGAATGAGAGTGTGATGAAGAAAACCTTAGCCCGCGGCTTAATGAATCTATTACCTATGGCCTTGAGTTTGTGGCTGTTTTGGTCGCTGTTTGTATCGTTAGATGGTTTAGGAATTGTGATTTTAGAGTTGGTAGGGATTAACCAACACTTTGTCGGCGCCGGTTTTATGCTGGTGGTGGCATTAGTTTTTGCGGTGGGACTGTTGTTTTCAGTCAGCCCGATTGTGTGGCTTTATGGTTGGCTTGAGCGCCAGTTGATGCGCTTCCCACTGTTTAAGTCGGTTTATGGCAGTATCCGTGATATCGCGTCTTTGATGAATCGTGATGGCAAGCCGACCAGCCAAAAGACAGTGTTAGTGAAGCAGGCGAATGGCAGTTTTGTGGTGGGATTTATCATGACAGATACGCCGCCGCAGCCATTGTTAGATGCGTTGCCTGAGGGCGATTGGGTGCCTGTTTTGTTCCAATTGAGTTACCAAATGGCGGGCGTGACTAGCTTGATCAAACGGGACGATTTAATCATGGTCGACTGGTCGTTTGAAGAGGCGATGCGCTTTAATTTAACCGCTGGCATTTCGCAAACACCTACTAAGTAATCGGATGTTGGTTCAAGCGATTTAGCGTTTAAAATTAAATTTGATGATTTTTGTGGTATAATTTTTTGGCGACCAATATGGTCGCCATTTTTTGTGCTGAATATTCTAATTATAAATTTGTTTTATGCTAAAGGCATGCTTTGACTGCCTTAGTGGTGTTCACGCTATTTATCCATCAATCATCGGCTGTCAAAGTCGTGTGTTGTTAATCCCGTTTTTCAGATCCTGTCACGTTTAGCCATAGCGAGTCGTTGCATTGAACTGTGGGATTGAGCCCATACTGGTCATAGATGAGCCCCGCAGCATTAAACATATTTTGAGTATAAGTTTTGTTCTATCTCTCCGTTGGTGCGCTGAGATATTTGGAGAGTGAACCCGCTAGAAATAGGGAGAGTCAATGTCGATCAAGTCGAGTATTAATCCGCCGGTATTTTATTCGTCGGTCTTTTTCATCATCTTGATGGTGATGATTTGTGCAGTATGGCCCACAGAGGCTAACACCGTTTTTAGATCAATACAGTCATGGATAGAAGTGAAAGCCGGTTGGCTTTACATTCTGAGCGTGGCGTTTTTCCTGATTTTTATCATCTTTGTCATGGTCAGTCGCTTTGGCGATATCAAACTCGGGCCAGATCATTCTGTGCCGGATTACAGCTATAAAAGCTGGATTGCCATGTTGTTTTCGGCAGGTATGGGTATTGGCCTGATGTTTTTTGGGGTCGCCGAACCTGTAATGCACTATCTGGCGCCGCCAGATGCTACGCCTGAGAGTCTCGCCGCCGCTAAAGAGGCGATGAAGATTACTTTCTTCCATTGGGGACTGCATGCTTGGGCGATTTATGCCGTAGTGGCATTGAGTCTGGCCTACTTTTCCTATCGTCATAAGTTACCGCTACTGCCGCGAAGTGCCCTTTATCCCTTAATTGGTGAACGCATTTATGGTCCTATTGGCCATATTGTCGATACCTTTGCCGTGCTCGGCACTCTGTTTGGGGTGGCGACATCACTGGGCTTTGGGGTGTTGCAGGTTAACTCGGGTCTGAGTTATCTATTTGAAGGTTTACCTAATAACGCTGTAGTGCAGGTGTGCCTGATCATCGGCATTACCTTGCTCGCGACGCTGTCGGTGTTTTCTGGCCTCGACAAAGGCGTCAAACGTTTAAGCGAACTCAATCTTGGCCTCGCGATTATCTTATTGCTTATCGTCTTGATCTTGGGCCCTACTGTCATGCTGTTACAGGCATTTGTGCAGAATACCGGTAGTTACTTAAGTGATTTGGTTGGTAAAACCTTTAACTTGTACGCCTATCAACATAAGGAAGATTGGCTCGGCGGCTGGACCTTGCTCTATTGGGGCTGGTGGATTTCTTGGTCACCTTTTGTCGGTACCTTTATTGCGCGCGTGAGCCGCGGTCGTACCATCCGTGAGTTTTTGATTGGTGTGTTATTTGTGCCATCGGCGCTGACCTTCCTATGGATGACAGTGTTTGGTAACTCTGCGATTGATTCGATTATGAATCAAGGCGCGACCTACCTTGCCGAGGCGGTGAATACCGATGTGTCAGTGGCCTTGTTTGTGTTTTTCGAGCACATGCCGTTCCCGACCTTACTCTCAGGGATTGCGATTTGTTTAGTGGTGACCTTCTTTGTGACCTCGTCGGATTCGGGATCCTTAGTGATTGATAATCTGACCTCGGGCGGCGATAACAATGCGCCTGTATGGCAGAGGATCTTCTGGGCTCTATTGCAAGGGGTTGTGGCCTCGGTATTGTTGTTGGCTGGTGGTTTACAGGCGCTGCAAACGGCGGCTATCGCCAGTGCCATGCCGTTCCTCGTGGTGATGTTATTCATGTGTCTGGGATTATTTAAAGCCCTGAAGAATGACTGGCTTAAGATCAACAGTGTGCAGTTACACAATACCAGTGTGCAGTACGCCAAAACCAACATGAGCTGGGAAGAACGCATTGGCGTGCTCGTCTCGCATCCCACCCATGAAGAAGCGCAAGTGTTCTTGAACAATGTCGCGACACCCGCTTTATCTAAGGTGTGTCAACACTTTATGACCAAAGGTATAGTGGCGGATCTCGAATACTTAGATGGCCGCGTACGCTTGGTGATCAGCAATGAGGTGAACTTGCCCTTTGTTTACGGAGTACGCACCCGTTGTTTCGAAATCACTAACCCTATAGGGACTGAAATCGAGCAGGGCAATACCTTGTATTACCGCGCCGAAGTGTATTTAGAACAAGGTGGTCAGCATTACGATGTGATGGGGTATACCGAAGAGCAAATCCTCGCGGATGTGGTGACTCAGTATGAAAAATACTTACACTACTTGCATCTGTCGAATGCCGATCATGCCCACATAAGCTAAGTAACGTAAGCTAAGTTAGCTAAGCCAGTAACCTAGGTCGGTTTAGCCATTTACGTCTACAAATCGTGCACCATTAACCCGCAAAGTGCGGGAGATATTGCCCCAAGTGATAACTCGGATTATCCTTGGGGCAATTTTTTTAGGGTTTGTTTTAGGGATTACACTATGTCGTCAGTGCCAGGCCAGAGTAAGTTAGACAAAGTATTAGCCGATGCGCGGGAGTACAAAGCTAAGCGTGAGGGCGGTTACCGTGAGCAGGCGTTAAAACTTTATCCTTGGGTATGTGGCCGCTGTACCCGCGAGTTTACCCCGAAAAACTTAAGTGAACTGACTGTGCATCATCGCGATCATAACCACGATAACAACCCCTCAGACGGTTCAAACTGGGAGTTATTGTGCCTGTACTGCCACGACAATGAACATTCTCGTTTCGAAGAACTCATCCGTTACGGCAGCACCACAGAAACGAAACAAGCGGCGGCGACCTACAATCCCTTTGCTGACTTGAAATCAATGCTGAAAAAATAGCCTTGTAGGCTTTAGCTGGATGAGATTGTGCAGAGGATGGCGTTAGCGGACGGGTTTAGTCCTTGTCGGTTAAACGCGCCTCGGCAGCTAACCATTTATCACGGCTTAAAATATGCTGATTTTCACTGCCTTCAAATAAAGCTTTACGGGCGGGGAGTTGCTGACAAATGGCCACCTGTTGCGCTTCGCTACTCGTGCGCCAACTGACGATTTCATCGATATGTCGAAAGCAGCCCATGCAGTAGTCTTCGTCATTTAAACCGCAGCGTGCGACGCAAGGTGAAAGCATAGGTGTCCTCTGGAGCCTTATGGCTAGTTAACCGAGTCTTCTCAGTTGCCGATATGATTGAGTGTTTAAAGGCCGCGATACTAACATTTTCTCGCATAAAGTCATCTTTAGGGCGCATTCCCTTGGCCTAAGGTGAGACAAGTATTTTTTACACTGGGCATGACGTGAACCAAGATAATCTGCAGCAACAACTCACTTACTCACAGCAATTTAGCGAACTTAATCAGTTGCTTGAACAGAGTGCAGCCCTGTGGCAAGTGCGTGCATTTGAAGTGAACGCGTTACCTTGGGCAGAGGATTTTCCGCAGTTGGCCGAAGCTGTGTGGGCGCTGGCTGACGATGAGCTGGATGGACTCGACGCCGAGCAATCTTTACTGGTTAAAGCGCTGTCACCGGCATTGAGCCACGATCTTAGGGCATTAGGCCAAGATTGGGACTTGTCATTGCTCACCGCATCTATTGCTAAACGCACGGTTTTTAACGATAAGACAGTTACTGATAAGGCTGGCGTGGCTGAACAGTCGCTTGCGGATAACACCGCAGCGCAGCAAGGCGGTTTGTCCTTTGACGATGAAGCGCATTTCTGTGCGCACATCAAAGGCCGTAAATGGCAGCAAATTACCGCCTTTGTGCAGCATTTACCCCAGCTTAATTTACCTGTGCTGGAATGGTGTGCGGGTAAAGGGCATTTGGGCCGCTTGATTGCCAAAGCCCGCGGCGCCGAAGTGGTGAGCTTAGAGTGGCAAGCGCCATTATGTGAAGCAGGACAGGCCTTTGCCGATAAGTGGCAGTTATCGCAGACCTTTATTTGTGCCGATGCCTTTGCCATTGGTGCAGAACATGCTGCGACAAACACATCTACAACGACATCTATAACCACATCCATTACTACAGTTGAAGCACCAGCTCAACACGCCGCAAAAGCCAATCCGTTAATCGCACGGCAGCAAGCGGTTGCATTGCATGCTTGCGGTGATTTGCATGTTCGGCTGTTAACACTGGCGGCCGAGGCGGGCACTCAGGCGCTGGCGATTTCTCCCTGTTGTTATCATTTAATTCACGCGAGTCATTATCAGTCGTTATCCAATCTTGCTCAGCAGAGCAGCCTAAAACTCAGTCGCCATGATTTACAGTTACCGCTGCAGCAGAGCGTGATCGCCAATCCCAAACAGCAGGCGCTGCGCCATCAAGAAATCGCGTGGCGCTTAGGTTTTGATGCACTGCAACGTGAATGTCGACAAATCGACGAATATTTACCTTTACCCTCGTTAAAACAGAGTCAGTTGAGCGGCAGTTTTACTGATTTTTGCCTGTGGGCGGCCGAGACTAAGGCCGTTAATTTAGCCAAAAATAGGGATTTTGAGGCTTGGCTTGAGATAGGGCGACAAAGACAACAATTAACTCGCCGCATCGATTTAGTGGCGCATTTATTCCGCACTGTACTCGAGCAATGGTTAATCTTAGATCGCGCTTGTTTTTTGCAGGAACAAGGATATGGTGTTTGCGTGGGTGAATTTTGTGCAAACAGCGTCACACCAAGAAATTCGCTGATTTTAGCGCAAAAAATGTCAGTATAATTTTGAGTGTCTGAAAATATGCTGTACTGTGATGTTTTTTATGAAGTATTTCTATATTAGCGCATTTAAGTTTAGTGATAGTGAATTCAGGGCCGTCGTGTTTGGAACCTGCGCTGTGAGACAAGTCTTACACTGAAGATGGTTTTTTATTGAATCATCGGGCTTTTCTTGTTCAAATGTCGCATTAATGACGAATAACAACTGAAAGCTGACCTGTTGGTCAGTCATTCTAGTGAGCGAATAAAACAGTTTCATGAAATATTCCCGCGTATTTATTAATAGCCTGGCCTATGAACTGGCGCCTGTTGTGGTTTCCAGTAGTGAGCTAGAGTCTCGTCTTGCTCCTTTGTATCAAAAGTTCCGTATTCCAATGGGACAGCTTGCCGCATTGACTGGGATTACTGAACGCCGCTGGTGGCCAAAAGGACATCAATTGTCCGACGGTGCGATTAAAGCTGCCCGTAAAGCCATGGTTGAAACTGGGATTGATGTCGCCGATTTAGGTGCTGTTGTCTATACCGGCGTGTGCCGCGATCAACATGAGCCCGCGACTGCGTGTCGCGTTGCTGCCGAATTAGGAGTGTCAAAAGACACCGCCATTTACGATATCAGCAACGCTTGTCTTGGGGTGTTATCGGGTATTCTAGATATCGCTAACCGTATTGAGTTGGGTCAAATCAAGGCGGGTATGGTGGTGTCCTGTGAATCGGCGCGGGATATTGTCGATGTCACTATCGATAACATGCTGGCCGATCCCACTATGCAGAATTTTGCCCAGTCGCTGGCGACCTTAACCGGTGGCTCTGGCGCAGTGGCGGTTATCCTTACCGACGGCAGTTTGCCGCTGACAAATGTGCGTCAGCATCAATTGCTGGGTGCATCGCACTTATCGGCGCCTGAGCACCACCAGTTGTGTCAATGGGGTCTGCAGGAAGTGGGGCACAATCTGTATCGCGAGTTTATGCGTACCGATGCGGTGACGCTTCTCAAAGAAGGCGTTGAGCTAGCTAAGCATACTTGGGAGCATTTCCTTGAGCAGCGTAATTGGCTGGTTGAGCAAGTGGACAAAGTGATTTGCCATCAAGTGGGCGCCTCGAACCGTAAGCAAGTGCTTAGCGCGTTAAATATTCCCCCCGAGAAAGAATTTCCTACGTATCAGCTGCTGGGCAATATGGGCACAGTGTCGTTACCTGTGACCGCCGCCATGGCGCACGATCAAGGCTTTTTACAAGCGGGCGATCAAGTGAGCTTTTTAGGCATAGGCAGTGGATTGAATTGCATGATGTTAGGCATTAAGTGGTAGGGTGCAGTGCACTTTTCACGCCTTTGTTTGATGGCTGGAATGCATTCTAGTTAGCCAGGCAAGTCGATGATTCAGTTGATAGCTCAGTCTGTCGTTCCGTCGATAAGCTAAGCCAGCTATACACAAATCGTTATTCGCTCTCATAAATAGAACAAAAGATAGGAAGCGTCATGTTAGACACTCTGTTGCCTTTTAAACGTCATTTTCTCAGCCGTAATGGCAACAAGCTGCATTATATCAACGAGGGCCAAGGTGAACCTGTGGTGATGGTTCACGGTAATCCTAGCTGGTCGTTTTACTACCGCAATCTCGTGAGCGCCGTAAAAGACACGCATCAATGCATAGTGCCAGATCATATCGGCTGTGGTCTGTCGGATAAGCCAGACGATAGCGGCTATGACTATACCCTTAAGAACCGCATCGACGATCTCGAAGCCCTGCTCGATAGCCTGAATGTGAAAGAAAACATTACCTTAGTCGTACACGACTGGGGCGGCATGATAGGTATGGGTTATGCGGCGCGTTATCCTGAGCGCATTAAACGCCTAGTGATTTTGAACACAGGCGCTTTCCATCTGCCTGAGACTAAACCGTTTCCTTGGCCGCTGTGGATTTGTCGTAATACCCTGTTAGGCACAGTGCTAGTACGTGGTTTTAATGCCTTTTCGTCTATCGCCTCATATGTGGGCGTGAAGCGTCAGCCTATGTCCAAATACATTCGTGAGGCGTATGTCGCGCCGTTTAACTCTTGGGCCAATCGCATTTCGACGCTGCGTTTTGTGCAGGATATTCCGCTGCGTGAAGGCGATAGAAACTATCAGTTAGTCTCTGATATCGCTGCGAGTTTACCGCAGTTTGCCAAAGTGCCGACTTTGATTTGTTGGGGCCTGAAGGACTTTGTATTCGATAAGCACTTTTTAGCAAAATGGCGTCAGCACATGCCCCATGCGACAGTGCATGAATTTGCCGATTGTGGTCACTACATTTTGGAAGATGCCAGCGATGAAGTGATTGCCCATATCAAAGGCTTTATGGCTGACGACCAAGCCGCGGCGCCGTCCGAACAGGTCGCAGGTTAATGTCGACCTTGCTTGAGACTGAAGTGACTCCCTTGCTGGCTGCTGTAGTGACGCCGTTGGAATCGTCACTTTTAACGGGCACTTCTACGTCAGCAATGGCCAGAGACGCCAATATTTGCCGTCATCTCAAGCAAGCCGCCCATGCCATTCCCCACCATCTTGCGGTAGCAGTACAAAGCGCTCAGGGCGCTTCTGTGGCGAGTTTGCGTTACAGCGAGTTGGACTTTCTTAATCTAGACAGACAAAGCGATGCGATAGCCTTTGCGCTTAACGCCCATGGCATTGAGCGCGGCATGAAGGCTGTACTTATGGTCACGCCGAGTCTGGATTTTTTTGCACTCACCTTTGCGCTGTTTAAAGCGGGGATTATTCCTATCCTAGTTGATCCCGGCATGGGGATTAACAATCTTAAGCAGTGTTTTGCCGAAGCTGCGCCTGATGCTTTTATCGGTATTCCCAAAGCCCATATCGCCAGACGTTTATTTGGTTGGGGTAAGGGTAGCATTAAGTCATTACTCAATGTTGATGACGGCAAAACAGGCTTAGCGGCAAGATTGATGCGCATCGCTACTGGTGCCATCAGTTTATCGACTCTGCTGCAAAACGACTCTTTACAAAACGCCTCGGCTAAACATGCATCAGCGCAACATGCTGAATATCCCATGGTGATGCTTAAATCTGATGAGATGGCGGCGATTTTATTCACCAGTGGCAGTACCGGCACGCCTAAAGGCGTTGTGTATAGGCATGGTATGTTTGAGGCGCAAATTCAAGCATTAAAAAACGATTATGGCATTTGCCATGGCGAGCGCGATCTAGCCACGTTTCCGCTGTTTTCACTCTTTGGCCCCGCGCTGGGTATGGCGTCTATCGTTCCAGAAATGGATGCCAGCAAGCCTATTACCGCCAATCCTGAATTCCTGTTTGCCGCGATTGAGAAATATCAATGCAGCAACATCTTTGTTAATCCCGCCTTGCTTGAACGTTTAGGCCGCGCAGGTGAACAAAAACAGCATAAATTGCCCAGTGTGCAGCGGGTGATCTCTGCGGGTGCGCCAGCGACCATTGCTTCCATCGCTCGATTTAGCCAGATGCTGAGCCAAGGTGTGCCGATTTTAAATTCCTACGGCGCAACCGAATCTTTGCCTATTAGTATGATTGCCAGCGATGCGTTATTTGCCACCACAGATATCACAGATAACGGCGGCGGCATTTGTGTCGGTCGCGCGATTGAAGGTGTGACGATTCGCATCATCGGCATCAGCGAAGATGTTATTCCCGAGTGGGATGAGTCCTTAGTACTGAATAACGGTGAAATCGGCGAGATAGTGGTGCAAGGGCCTATGGTGAGTCAGTCCTATTATCTAAATAATAGTCTGCACGATAGCCAAAACGAAAGCCAATGCAATAGCGCAACTGCGGCGGCCAAAATGTGGGACTCAGCTACCAATACCGTTAGGCATCGCATGGGCGATTTGGGGTATCTTGATGATCAAGGTCTTCTGTGGATGTGTGGTCGCAAGGCCCACAGAGTCGACGCCACCCGTAATGGTATATTTGCTAAGCGTTACTATTCCATTCCCTGTGAGCGCATTTTTAATACCCATCCCAGCGTGAAACGCTCGGCCTTAGTAGGGGTAAAAGTGGCGAACGAAATAGAGCCGTTAATTTGTATCGAACTCGACCAGTCATTGGTGTGCAATAAGAGTCAGCAGTTGTACCAAGATTTGATTGCCATCGCCGAGCAGTTTACCCAGACGCAGGGCATAAGACGATTTCTTATTCATCCTGATTTCCCTGTGGATGTGCGGCATAATGCCAAGATTTTTAGAGAAAAATTAGCCGTTTGGGCACAATCACAAACGAAAGGTTGATACCTAAATGACGATAAACCCAATCAAAAGCACGACGCTTGCGCAATTTGATGCTGCTGAACAAACGGCACTCGCGCAGCTCGCCCTTAAAGTGCAACACGTCTTTGTCACGGGAGCGGGGGGATTTTTAGGTAAAGCGATTTGTTTGAGATTGTTAGCCGCGGGCATTAAGGTCACAGGTTTTGCCCGTGGGCACTATCCCGAACTTGAAGCGCTGGGCGTAGTCATGTTGCAAGGGGATTTAGTCAATAAAGACCAACTGCAACAGGCGATGCAAGGCTGCGATATCGTGTTCCATGTGGCGTCTAAAGCCGGCGTTTGGGGCGATAGGGACAGTTACTTTTGCCCGAATGTAAAGGGCGCCGCAAATGTGATTGCTGCTTGTAAAACATTAAAAATAAATAAGTTAGTCTACACCAGTACCCCGAGTGTGACCTTTGCTGGGCAGGATGAATCCGGTATAGATGAATCCACTCCCTATGCCACATCTTTCCTTAATTATTACGCCCATTCCAAAGCCATCGCCGAGAAGATGGTGCTTGATGCTAATCAAGCGGGTGACATGCCACTTGAAAATCCTGATGTGACTCAAGTATCTAGCCAAGTGACGACTAAAGCCACTGCACCCTACGCGTTAAAAACCGTCGCGCTCAGGCCGCATTTGATCTGGGGTCCTGGCGACCCCCATCTTGTACCTCGAGTTCTGGCGCGCGGCCGTTTAAATAAACTTAAACTGGTTGGTCGCGAAGATAAGCTGGTCGATACCATCTACATAGACAACGCAGCCTATGCCCATGTGCTGGCCGCGCTAGAACTGTGCCAAGCAAAACCTAAGTGTCAGGGGAAAGCCTATTTTTTGAGTAACGATGAACCCATTACTATGGCAAAAATGCTTAATCTTATTTTGGCCTGCGATGCTTTGCCGCCAGTCACTAAGCGCGTGCCGCAATCTGTAGCATATGTAGCAGGCACAGTGTTGGAAACTGTGTATTTTCTGCTAAAGAAGCAAGAAGAGCCCATGATGACGCGCTTCGTGGCACGGCAGTTATCCTGCAGTCATTATTTTGATATCAGCGCCGCCAAGCGAGATTTAGGCTATCGCGCACTTGTCTCTATCAATGAAGGGATGGCAAGACTTAAAGCGTCACTCTAGTGTTATTAGGCGTGAGTTTCGGGGTGTGCTAGATATTCAATGTGCCTGCTCTTATTTGCACTCTTATTTTGGGCATAGTTTAGCTGGGGATTTATGAGTTGCAGTGACTGTAATACATCGATTTTCAGGCAAAAGATGGGTCGCTGCAAACGCTGTATGTGGCAGCTTACCGCTTTGTCGGCTATCGGTTGGCCGCTGTGGTGGTGGCTTTATTATGACGCGCCTAGGGAAGTAAACTCGATTGCTTTACTTTTTTTCTGCACCGCTTTTACGGGGTTATTGGCTTTACATCTTATTGTCTTGGCTTACCGTCGCCTCAGAGGGCGAGAGTAAGCCAAGTTTCCTTTCCTGCTCTTTTTAATTCTTGGACATAGACTTAATTTGTCGCTGTTTTTTCGTGCATCATTTTCTTCATTAATGGCGCAAGGGCAAAGAAGACTAACGCCATTACCACGCCAATTTGCGCCGAGAAGATAAACAGTTGCTCATATAGCGCCATCGCACTCGGTACGTCACTTATTACGCCGCCTTGGGTATCAATCGCGGCGAGTTTGTTTAATTCGGCGGCTAAGATTTCAGAGTATGAAGTGCCGAGAAACCAAGCGCCCATCATCAGGCTGACCACGCGTTTTACCGAAAGCTGAGTCACGGCAGATAAACCTATGGGCGACAGCAATAACTCGCCGATTTCTAATACAAAATAAGCCGCGACTAAAAACCAAATACTCACTAGGCCATTGCTTAGCGGCATCTGGATCCCGAGCACAAGCACCATAAAGGATAAACCTGCGAACAAAATGCCGAGTGCGGTTTTAACCGGTTTACTCGGATCGCAATGTTTACGGGCGAGGGCAGGCCAGAGCCAAGCGAAGATGGGCGATAAACTGATCACAAAGAAGGCGCCGAGGAAGGTTAACTGTCCCGCGCTCCATTCGAGACCGAGCATGTTGCGATCCATCACGCGGTCCGAAAATGCCACCCATGAGCCGTAGGTTTGCTCATATAAGCCGAAGAAGACCAAACCTGCGACGATGAACAGCAGTAAGGCCGACATCTGTTGACGTTCAATCGGGTTGCAGTGTTTCACCATAAACCAGCCAATCCCGAGGGCGAGCACCAGAGATACTGAGTGCAAGAACCAGATCACTGGACTCACAGCGGGTAATAAACTGCTAATAGAAAGCACAAGGGAGTGGGTTTGAATTAAGCCCCAGACCAGCACTACGCTGCCGATGGCGCTTAAATAAATCCATTGCTCTGTGGTGATGCCGGCGGTTTTCTTTAAAATTCTTGCGGGATCTCTGGGTTCGGCGAAACCCTGCAAATGTTTCTTACCCCGAATAAACACCAACAATCCCGCTAACATGCCTAAACCGGCCAAACCAAAGCCGTACTTCCAGCCATAGGTTTCACCTAAATAAGCACAAATCAGCGGGGCCAAGGTGGCGCCTAAATTGATGCCAGCGTAGAAAATGGTAAAGCCTGAATCCCGCTTTGGAGATGACTCGGGATACAGCTGACCGACGATGGTTGAAATGTTAGGTTTTAAAAAGCCCACACCGACAATGATCAAGGCGAGGGATAAATAGAATACCTGCAGTGCTTGTTCATCGCGCTGAACTTCACCGGCGACGATAACCGCTTGATGGCCTTCAAAGGCCATGCCTAAGTGGCCGAGGACCAACAAAATACCACCGAAGATCACCGCTTTACGCATGCCGATATAGCGATCGGCCAATAAACCACCGACCACGGGCATGGCGTACACTAAGGCACCGTAAGCACCAATGACGTTATAGCCAAATTCGTCGGTAAACAGATGATATTTAATCAGATAAAGAAACAGTAACGCCTTCATGCCGTAGAAGGAAAAGCGTTCCCACATTTCGGTAAAAAAGCAGACAAACAAGCCCTTAGGATGCCCAAAGAGCATTTCGGGTGGGGGCGAACCCTGTGGGCCTTGCATAGCGTGCGGAGGATGTTGTTCTGTTGACACTTAAGACTCCCATTGCTGGCGCTTCATGCACCAAGCTTCGATTGATTCATTTTATCGTAATGAATTTTATTAATTATTTTTCATTATTAGTGGTTATTGCAGCCTTGTTGATTGCTAAAAGACGCCGCAGTAGCTGCAGTTAATCACACTCGGATGCTATGGAACAGCCAAGGGACTTGAAACTGATGAATATTTTGTATAACTAACATTTTTAGCCGTTCTTTAAGGCTCGCTATAACAATACTAAGCGGTTAAATTAATTCATTTTCAGTTAAGAAATGAGTGCTAAATAGTGGCCAGAATTCAACTGTGGCAGTTTTATGTTAGCGCCTTTAGCCTTGATTTCGCTGTTGTTCGTCGTTCTATAGAGGGTGTGGCGATTTTGTACTATTTGAGAACATCTTCGTACTCGTTCGAGGCCATTTTCTAAATGAATGTTACGAATGGATGGGGTAGATGATTTGCTTAGGGAAGCGCTGTGATTGACTGTGACCTTATTCTGAGTATAAGTGTAAATAAGTAGCGTAATAATATTGATTATAAAAGAATTTTAATCTTGATAGTTGCATTTTTCATATAGGATTTCACAGTTTATATTTCTACAATGAGTTAATGTCGATCTGCTCAATTGTACTGATTTCGCTCAGCCGTTATGTTGGTTATTAAGGAGACTTATGGAGTTTTTTACCACCCTATTTGTGGGTTACCCACTTTGGGTTTGGTTGATGTTTTTCGGTTTTGTGCTGGCGTTATTGGTCTTCGATCTTGGCGTACTACACAAGGAACAGCATGAAATTACCGTGGCCGAAAGTTTAAAGCTTTCAGCCTTTTATATCTGTATGGGCTTACTGTTTGGGGCTTGGCTGTGGTGGTATAAGGGCTCAACCGCGGGTATGGAATACCTGACGGGTTATTTGATTGAAAAATCGCTGTCTATGGATAACGTATTTGTTATCGCCTTAATCTTCAGTAGTTTAGGCATTCCGCGTTTATACCAACACAGAGTGCTCTTCTGGGGTATTTTGGGCGTAATAGTGCTACGCGCGATTATGATTGGCCTTGGCGCAGTGCTCGTTGCCCAGTATCAAGGCGTACTGGTGTTATTTGGACTTTTCTTGATTTTCACTGGCGTGAAAATGCTCTTCTCCAATGACGAGCACAGTGATATCCAAGATAATAAGTTTTACAAATGGTTACGCACTAAGATGCGTTTTACGCCGACACTGCATAAAGAGAAGTTCTGGGTACGGGGTGAAGATCATCAGTTATCAAAAGGATGGTGGGCGACGCCGTTATTTTTAGCGTTGATCTTAGTGGAAACCGCAGATTTAGTGTTTGCGGTCGACAGTATTCCAGCCATTTTTGCGATTACCCAAGATCCTTTCATTGTTTATACCTCAAATATCTTCGCGATTTTGGGGCTACGTGCCTTGTATTTTGCCTTGGCTGCTATGGTGCATCGTTTCGAGTACCTTAAATACGCGCTGTCGGTGGTATTAGTGTTTATCGGGGTAAAAGTGGGCTTAGTGTATTTCAATCACGAGGGCATAGTGGACTTTACTATTCCAACCGCACTGTCTCTTGGGGTGACGTTCGGCCTGTTAGTCGCAGGGGTCTTGTTCTCGCTGTGGAAAACGCGCGGCCAAGAAATCGATAAATAGGGAAATAGAGAAATTGTTTGCGTGACTCGTGGCGAGTCCAATAACGAATCTCTTGGCCGTTTAGCCCATGCTAAACGGCCTTTTTTATATTCTTACTATCCGAATCGTTAAGCTTTATAGAGGATGTTAAAAAATGAGGATATTAAAAATTAGTCTATGCTTACTTTGAGTCGCCGCTGGTGCCGAGACTCACAAAGGGAGTTTTTAGGATTAATACTCTTCAAGGACGACATTATGAAACTTAACATTGCCGCCATACTCATGCTCACCGTTTGTTTGTTCACTACTGTCAACGTAAAAGCTGCAGATAAACAATCGACGAACATTACATCTAATGCAAATTCAACCTGTACTGGAGCTTACCCCAGTTACTTCCAAGACCCCGCGTTCAATAAAACAGGTATGTGGGACAATCAAGTCATCATCAACCAAGCTTATTCGGGCTGGAAGGGACCCATTTTTAGCTTGAGCGACGCTTATTCGAGTGCGCAGCAAGATAATGCTGCACCTTGGCTTGAATTCAATCCCTTCGATAAAAGTCTGAGTGAGACAGATAAAAATACCCAAGCGTGGAAATACATTTGGGCTGTGATGAAATACATCCAAGAGGGGAACATCGATAAAGGCGATATCAGTAAGGACTGGGACCTGTGCAATAACAAGGTACGCTCTTGGTACCATATTCCCTATCAGACCTATGATCCTATGAGTGGGCGGGAATTTATCCACGGCTTGACCCGCGAAGCCCCCGTTACTATGGCGATAAAAGGCCAAGGCGATTTGAAAACCACTATGTGGGCGGTGGGGTTTTATAATCCTCAGGCGGCTAATAGCATTGGCAAGGTATGGACGGGAGCGCCATCGCCTGTAATGCCCCAGCAAAATTTTGCATTTAATGAAGGTAGTGTGATTGGCAAGTTACTGTTCACTACCGCAACGCCCAATAATTATCCTTTCCTCGAAAACGTACCCGTTTGGCAAGCCAATATCAGTGCCAGTGATTTCTGCGAATGTAAAAATGCCGATGGCAGTGCTTGCAGTTTCCAACAGGAAACAGAGCAATGCCCGCGCTCTGTCGCCGATGTGTACTTATTACAGTTTGACATCGCAGTGCGTGACAGCCGCTCGCCCGTGGGCTGGGCCTATGGCACTTTTGTCGCCGATGGTCAGTTTAAAGCGAAAGAGAAAAATCCTTGGGATCGTATCTCCCCACTGGGGTTAATGTGGGGTAATGACACGCCGCCAGCCACAGTGGGAGCGGCAGCATTCCCTCAAAACCCAATCACAGGGCTTAAGGATAGCGCTGTATTTCAAGAGGTCGTTGGTCGCTTGAATGAGCACACCAATGCGGGACACTTAGGGTGTAACGGACGTTTAAATGGCCCTGCGGATAACGCATTAAGTAGCTGTTTATCTTGCCATCAAACCGCATCCGTTCCTGATCGCACTAATAATACACCGGCAATCATGTACCAATTTGCCTCGTATCAAGAGCCGGGTAGTGGTCAATGCTTAACATCGCCCAGCGCCCTCGATTTATCGATTGACCAAGTGTATTTCAAAACCTTTATGTGCTCAGCATCCTTTGTTGGGCCAAGCAACATAGTCCCCGTACCTAAATATGCCCAAGGGCAAAAAGAGTGGATTTCAACTGACTTTTCATTACAGCTCAGCATCAGTCTCACCCAGTGGCAAGAATGGCAAGAAGACCAAGATAACCTGAAAAAGAACATCAAAGTGCGCGTATTCGAGGGCACTTTACCTTCTCGCTAATGTTGAAGTTTGTTTAAGGTTAACACCAACGCACTATCCGGCATGAATGGCCAGATAGTGCGTTTTTTATGCTCAGCCTTAGTTTATGCCGAAATTAAGCCTCAGCTGATTTTGAAATTAATGCAAATTAGCTTGTTCTTCGTCGCTGTTTTTCCTAATGTGATTGCAAATGATTTTCAATGAGGCGTGTTATGAATACCCATCTGCAGTTACAGGTAAACCATTGGCTTGAAAATGATCCTGACCCTCGCACTCAATCCCAATTACAAACCCTAGTCGATAGTGGCAATGAAGCCGAACTCGCGGCACGCTTTGCGGGTCGCTTAGAGTTTGGCACCGCAGGATTACGCGGTGTGGTCGGCGCTGGGCCTATGGGGATGAACCGTCTGGTGATCCGTCAAACCTCGGCAGGCCTTGGTGCTTATCTACTTGATCAGATTAAAGATGCCGCCGAGCGTGGTGTAGTGATTGGTTACGATGGTCGCCACGACTCATTCAATTTTGCCCATGATGCGGCGAGCGTACTGACCGCTATGGGCATTAAGGTGCGCTTAACGTCTAAAGTGGCGCCGACACCGCTGGTGGCCTTTGGGGTGAAACATTTTAATGCGGCAGCAGGCATTGTAGTGACCGCGAGTCATAACCCGCCGCAATACAATGGCTATAAAGTGTATTGGGAGAATGGCGCGCAGATTATTCCGCCCCACGATTCTGGCATTGCCGCGCAAATTGAGCGCGCCGCGAATCAAGCTATTCCGTTTTTAGAACATGATGAGGCGGTAAAACAGGGTAAGTTGATTCTGTTGCAGGACGATTTTTACCAAAGCTATCGCCATGGCGTGCAGCAGGCTGAGGTGCTGCAAAACCATACGGCTCCAGAAAAGGTCAGTTTAGCCTATACCGCCATGCACGGTGTGGGCGCTGAAATGGCTGAAACCGTATTGAAAGATGCGGGGTTCACCCAAGTGTATTCGGTTGCCTCCCAGCGTGAACCCGATGGCGATTTCCCAACGGTGAACTTCCCCAATCCGGAAGAAAAGGGCGCGATGGATTTAGTGATTGCTGAGGCGAAAAAACACGGCGCTATGCTCGCCTGTGCTAACGATCCCGATGCCGACCGTTTTGCGGTCGCAGTGCGTCGTGATGATGGCGAATACCAGATGCTGACGGGCGATCAAGTCGGTGTGCTCTTTGGGCATTACTTGTTATCTCACGCCAAAGATAATCAGCAACTTACGGGCACAACGATAGTGTCATCGAGCCTGTTATCTAAAATTGCTCAAGGGTTTGGCACGCAAAGCTTTACCACGCTCACTGGCTTTAAGTGGTTGATGAATGTGGGTATTGCGAAAACGTCCCCTGAGGATCAATTCCTGTTTGCCTATGAAGAAGCCCTTGGCTACACAGTTGGCAGCATGGTGTGGGATAAAGATGGCTTGTCGGCGCTGGTGGCATTTGCCCAATTAACTGCCGAGCTAGTGGCGAAGGGGCAAACGATTTGGGACAGACTCGAGCACATTTACCGTGAGCATGGCTTCCATCTCAATGCGCAGGTGAGTATTGCACTAAAACCTGACACGCCTAATATTGGCGCCTATTTACGCGAACATCCCCCCGTGAAGATTGATGAGCATGACGTGCTCTCAACCGATGATTTAAAAGCCCTTGAGCGTCGTTTTGCCGATGGTAGCGTTAAGAAAATCGACTTGCCACCGAGTGATGTTTTGACCTATTGCTTAGCGGGTGGCGCTCGGGTGATCGTCAGGCCATCTGGTACTGAACCTAAAATTAAGTGCTACTACGAAGTGGTCGAAACTATGGTCGATACGGATACCTTAGCCAGCGCCCAAGCGAGGGCGAGCAAAGCCATGGATGATTTTATTCAGGCGCACCAAGCCAGTTTGCCAAAGTAACGCTTTTAACTGCTAAGCCAAAAACCTCAACATTCACTTTTATTAAAAGGCTACTGACATCATGCTGTCAGTAGCCTTGTTTTATTCTTGTTGTCGCCCGTTAATGATTCAGTCCTGAATTTTATAAATAAGGTTTTGAATCATTGATATTTTTCAACAAGGAGAAAGTGAAAATGTTATCTATTGCACCGTTAGTTTGGGGTGAAATTCCTGTCAGTGACATGAACCGTGCCGTTGCTTTTTATCAGCAGCATTTTGGGGTTGAGTTTAAACGTGACGATATGGAAGACATGGAATATGCGACGATAGTCACCGAAGATGCGAGCGCGGCGAGCATAGGGTTAGTCAAATGCAGCATGAGTCAGCCATCGATGCAAGGCAGCACTGTGTATCTGCATTTCAGCGCACAATTGCAACCTTTAGTGGATAAACTTATCGCAGCAGAGGTGACGATTATCCTGCCAGTCACACCGATAAAAGACGGTGAGTGTGGTTATATCGCGTTATTTGCCGATAGCGAAGGTAACAAAGTGGGTCTGTGGTCTAAGGATAAGTAGTCTCGAGTGATTAATGTATTAGCGTCGTGGCCTTAAGGCACGACGCTAAAATCACGCAATTAACTAAAGTATGGGTTTAGATTTCTATGGAAGAAACAAAGATGGACGTGGTTTATATTGATGCTCGACCGCTACTTGGGCTGAGCACCCGCACGAACAATCGGGCCGAAATGTCCGCCGATGGCGCTAAAATTGGCGGTTTATGGCAAGCCTTTTTTGAATCATCACAACTCACCGCTATGCTCAATTCGCCCATGTATGGCGTGTATTACGACTATGAGTCAGACATGAATGGCGAGTTTGCTGTGCTGGTGGGCAAGGCAATTGATGCCCCTGTTGAGGCAAACCACTTCACGTCGCTTGAGCTTGAAGCCGGTAAATACCTTAAATTCACCGGTCAAGGTGACATGCCCCAGTGTGTTATCGATCTTTGGGGACAAGTGTGGGGCTATTTTAGTGCTAACGATTGTCCGCATCAGCGACGTTATCAAACTGATTTTGAAGTCTATCTCAGCGCCACTGAGGTTGAGATTTATATCGGGATTTTATGATTTAAATCGTAAAATATCACTCAAGTGAGTATCAGGATATGTCAGTGATTTATGTAAACTCACAATGCTTAATCAACTGATAGGCAACTAAAGGATTGAATCAGAGTCAATGCGCCGCGCCGACCGCCTATTTCAAATAGTGCAAATTCTTAAACATAAACGCCTGACCACAGCCCAAGAGTTGGCTGAACGGTTAGAGGTGTCCACGCGCACGATTTACCGTGACGTGCAGGATTTGTGTCTAAGTGGCATTCCCATTGAAGGGGAGGCGGGTGTCGGCTATTTGTTGCGCCACGAGGTCAATGTTCCGCCCTTGATGTTTAACGAAGCCGAACTCGAAGCGATTCAAGTTGGCATGCGTATGGTGCAAACTTGGGGTGGCAAGGAGCTTGGTAGCGCCGCGAGGCAGGCGATGATTAAAGTCGAAGCCGTACTACCAAAACGACTACAAGCCTATCAATCCTTGATGTTTTCACCGGATTTTTACCTCGACTCCAATGAGTTCCAATTCCTCGATCCGCTGCGTAATTCAGCTCAGCGCCGCGAATACGTCAAACTCTTCTATCAAGACGTCAAACTCGATGTCACCGAGCGTGAAGTGCGCCCGCTCGCCATCTATTTTTGGCGTGGTACTTGGACCTTACTGACATGGTGTGAGCTACGTTCGGCTTTTCGTAATTTCAGGGTTGATCGCATCACAGGCCTTGTGCGGCTGAACCGTCATTTTGAACAAGCACCAGGGCAAGAGCTGGAAGATTATATTTGCCTGATGGATGAACATGCGAAGGCGCGAGCCGAAGCAAAAGATAAGCCACTCGAATGAGTGGCTTATCTTACATTTCTAATTTTCTAGTAACATTCTAGTATTTTGCTAGTTGTATCGAGATCTCTCTGAAAATCGTATCATAGCTATTATTGAGAGCCTAAACTCACCGTTTTTAATTGTTTAACATGACTTCGCTTGATTGCGAAATATTCAGTTTTTTGATTAAACCATCTTCATCATTATTTTGGATTTCGCCGACGGCAACTTGAATATTACGACTCAGTCCTAATTTTTGAGCGCTTTTAGGACGATTAGCAATATCTTCATCCGTTAGCGGATAGGATTCACTGGCATCGATATTAAATTGACTCGAATCTATTGCGGTAAATTTACCGCTGATAGGTGCGCCATGTTGTCTAACAATATTCGCCAATTGCCACTCAAAGCCACTTTTTGACTGTGCCGAACTAATCGCTGTAGGCCAATCCCAAACACCATAACCATTTATATCTTGATGAAGATATTGATCGACTAAGGCTTCTGGCCCATTAAGATTATTCGCATTCGCTCCGCCAAAGGTGTAAGGGAAGTTAGGTCTGTTTGTTGGATGATTAATATGCGCATTACCTCCCCATTTTAAGAAGTTCTCATATTTTATATCGTACATCATATATAAACTTGAGGTGTATGGGACATCCGCCTTTTGTTTAAACAGAGTGATTGAGATATAACGTTTGCTGCGAGGCGGCATAATTGCTCGGTACTGTGCCTGACTTGAAATCGTTGTACTTTTACCATCGGTTTCACTCCAACCTTGGCTGGCTGAAAATTCGGCACTGATTTCAGAACTCGCTCCACCTATTCCTGGAATACCCACTTCATATTTATTGGTTACGCCAATTTTCTCGGAGAAAGAGAAATTATCGGTTTTGGCCCAGCTAGTGGTGTAATCATAGTTTAGGGTGGCTACACCGGTATCTTCGGTATCGCCCCAGTTGTAAATCACTACTGGAGCGGTATAAATAGCTTCACGATCATAAACTTGAGGTGAACCTAACTTTAGGTTTTGAGGATTAGTCACGAAATGGATATTTTGTAAATTCACCTTCAAACGTTCATTCGCTCTGTAGCCGCTTGCATAAGGGTCATTGCCGTTATAGCGGGCTTTAAGACTGTATTCGTTGCTCGATTCTCTTCTGACTTCGATGTCTTCACCAACATACTGGGATGCCGTACCGCCAGCCCATGCATATCCAAGATGGTGTCCCAAGGAGAATAACGAGCTGATAAACGAGGGATCGTTAATCGCATCATTTTTAAGTGAATCAAGATCAGGGGCAGCGTGTTCTACCATTGACAGTTTTGGAATAGTATTCGGAATAGCAGCTTCGGCCAACAAAGAAACAGTTCCAAGTGCGGTTAAACAGGATAAAGTTAATATACTCAGGCTAGATTTTGTTCTCATGATTGTTCCTTTATTTTAATAAAATATGTCCTTTCATTGAGAGCGCCGATGGCAATTATATGTACTCCTAAATCATATAAATAATCATTACTGCTAGGCACATCTAAAAACTAGCACTTTTATTTTTATTAAACAAAGTAAAATTAGATTAATTTAAATGGTGTTTAATTTAAGTTAAAATTGTTAATTACTTTATTTTTAAACGGTATTTAAAACTTTATAATATAGTGTATTTACTTTAATTTTTAATAGATTGATTTTTGTGCGTGGATTAATATTAATGGCATGGCGTATTTAATATTTATGCTGACTTTTTTATGGAAAACTTTTTAAATGGACTCTTTATGTCGAGATTTATATCAATAGTTATACCGAGAGTTATATCGAAATCTATACCGAGATAAATACTGTAATAAATAATGTAAATAACATGTTTGAGCGGAAGTCTTTAGGCAATGAATAGTGTGAATATGGCTAGGTTAAGTATTTTCTCTTTGTGGTTTTAGTCTTTGTTATTGCAGACAAATCTCATCTCTCTCCATTATCGTCGATGTATGAAAGGCCGTTAAAGTCGCTACTGTTTTTGTAGAGCCATAAGGGCATAGAGACATGAAGATTGTGGAAGATAAAGATAATGTGAAAATGATTTTCTAAGAGACGACGTCTCAGATGGGATGAGATTGTGTAAAAGTGTGCTAGAGGCGGTTAAGTGCTTGATGCAAGAGCCAGTGCCGCTGCTGGGCACTGACTCTTTGTTTACTTAATGTTGTTTACTTAATGTTGTTTGCTTAATGGATAAAGAAAAACAGTCCCATACTCAACACTGTGGTCAGCAAGGTGTTACGGGTGACGAGCGCGAGTATCGTCGCGACCACGGCGCAGATGAGATAGCTGTTGTCTAAGCTGAGATCGAGCTGGCCTTCTTGCACAAACACTATGGGCGCGAAGATAGCGGTCAGTACTGCAGGGGCTGAGTAACTTAAAAAAGTTTGGGTGCCCTTACTTAATCGCAGCGGTAATTTAGGTTCGAGCAGTAAATGACGACTAATAAACACAACCGCAGCCATTGAGAAAATCATTAACCAAATCATGCTTTTTCTCCTGATGCTGTGTTTGTCTTAGTCCCAGTTTCTGCTTGGGCCTGTGTGCTTGCAAGCTCAGTTGCGGATTGTTCTGCGCGTTCCGCTTCCTTGGTCACTTTGGCGTAAAGTACGCCAGTTGTCATTCCGGCTATGGCTGCGATCAGTAATCCCGCTTGAATTTCAAATAAGGCGCATACCACTGCGAGAGTGAGCGAGACTAATACACAGACGAGAATCGACGGCTTTTTTACCGTGGGCACGACCAGTGCGATAAAGGTGGCTGCGATGGCGAAATCTAGCCCAAGTTCGCCTAAATTCTCGATAGCATTGCCTGCGACTATGCCAAGCAAGGTCGCTATGTTCCAGCCGATATAAAAACTCAAGCCGCCGCCAAGGGCGTACCAGCGATCGAACTTATGCAACTTGCCTTGATTGGCGATGGCAAACAGTTCATCTGTGAGCAAAAAGCCCAATGTCAGACGCCACTTTAATGGTAAGGGACTGATTTGACTGCGCATCGCCATCGCATATAACAGATGGCGCGAAGTGATGAGTAGCGTCGTAATTAAGATACTCCACAGACCAATACCGGCTTTGACCATGCCGAGCGCCACTAACTGAGCCGCGCCCGCGAAGATAATGGCTGACATGGCTTGGCTTTCAATGGGCGTGAGTCCAACCTCAATGGCGAAGGAGCCCGCTAAAATTCCCCAAGGAACTACTGCTATTGTCAGCGGCATCATGGCCAAGGTGCCTTTTAAAAAAGCCTTGGCTTTTGTGGGATGCGCGGGAGAAACATCAGATTCTATAAGCTTGTCGGTTGTCACTTTGGCTCCTAAAAATAGCGGCGACGCGAGGGTCGCTGTTAAACAATGAATGCTTGGATAAGGTTTGCTTGCTCTGTTATTACCGCTCAGTTACGACTGTTTAGTGACTATTTCTTAGAGACTAGTGTTTAGTCATGGCAGACCTGTTATTAGCGGCCTGTTATTAGGGATAGTAAGCAAGCATTAGCATGGCAGATTAACCTAAAGTGGTTGTTTAGGCTTGGATAATATTGCGGCCTATTTCTTTGGCAAATTGTCCTGGGGTTACGCCGACGGTCTTTTTAAAATGCCGATTCAAATGGCTTTGATCGTGAAAACCACAATCGAGAGCGACATCAAGCAGTCGTGTGCCTTGTTTGATCTTCCCCTTGGCCAGTCTGACTCTGGCCTGAATTTGGTAAGCGTGGGGCGGTAAGCCGTAATAACGCTGAAATTGCTTGAGTAAATAATAGGGGCTTAATCCCGCAAGCGTTGCCAGTTCTTCAAGGGATATATCGGCCGCAGGATGATCGTCGATAAAAGATTTCACCAGTGCTAACGCAGGCTTGGCCATTGCCGTGAGGTTGTCGCTTGGACGATGCTTGCCATGGCGCGCCATCAACTGCGTCAAGCTTGAATAGACTAAGCTTTCGCGCAGTAAGCGATTATCCGATGTATCTAAGGTAGTAAAGGTGAGGCGCAGCAGTTCGGCTAATTCAGGATCGTACACTACGGGCTCAGGGAAATAGGGCGCACCGCTGTTTGCTGCTCGCTCACTGTTAATACCGGCAAACTGCGCAGGGACTGGATACATGGCACGATACGACCAGCCGCCCTCAGTGGCGCTACAGCCATTATGCACTTCATCGGCATTGACGAGAATAATGCTGTGTTTTGGCGCCACATGGTTGCCACCGGTGCGATAAAAACGCTGCGCACCCGTTTCAATCACGCCTACTGTGTAACCTTCGTGGGTATGCCGACTAAAATTTTGTTTATGGTAGTGGGCATTGAGTAACTCGAGGCCACCTAATTCATCGGCAATCTGGTAGGCCGCATGTTCTGTGTTCATCAAGCCTCCTTTCTTGAATGGATGAATGGGCGGGTTATGCCTGATAGTAACCCAGAAATCCTCAGCGCTTTTGTACAAAATTGCGCATATTGGATTTTGTTTTGCGCTTAATGACTGTTTATTAATCATTATTGCTAATATTGGTTACTTGATATATCTGTCACTCGAGATATTAGTCAGTTGATATTTGGGAGCTCAGTCTTGCTCGCGACTGGCTTTGCTTAGGTCGCCTGCTGTAATGGAGTCAGATCCGCGCCCGCGATGGCGTGTAGGTGCTGAGTGATTTTCTCTATCGGCCAATCCCACCAAGCGATGGCAACGAGCTCATCTATCACATCTTGCTCGAACCTGAGCTTGATGACAGTGGCAGGATTACCGCCAACCACAGCGTAGGGCGGCACATCTCTTGTCACCACTGATTGACTGGCAACAATTGCGCCGTGGCCAATCTTCACTCCAGGCATGATAGTGGCGTTATAACCAATCCACACATCGTTACCGATACAGGTGTCGCCTTTATGGGGCAAATCGGTGGGATCGGGCATTACCTTTTCCCAGCCATTGCCGAAGATATAAAAGGGATAAGTCGAGAAGCCAGACAATTGATGATTGGCGCCATTCATAATGAATTTCACGTCTTTAGCAATAGCGCAGAATTTACCGATAATCAGTTTATCGCCAATAAAGTCAAAGTGATAAAGCACATTCGACTCGAATCTTTCAGGCCCAGCAGGATCGTCATAATAGGTATAATCGCCGACGATAATGTTCTCGCGGGTAATAAAGTTTTTAAGAAATCCAACCTGAGGGAAGCCTTTCATTGGTTCTCTATCGTTAGGATTTGGGCCTAATTGGGAATGGGGTGTCGTGTCAGGCATAACTGTCTCCATCGTTAAAGTACGTCTTAACTCGTGCATTTTTTTATGCGATTGATGTGCGAATTTGTGGTGCCTATTGCGGTGTTGATTGTGGTGCCTATGGTGATGTAGATAGCGGGATGAGTCGGATTAATACTCGCCCGTCACCACCAGTGTATTTTCAATACGTTTAACCACTAAGGCAAGCGTAGTTTTGTCTCGCATAAAGCCGACAGAGCAAATTGCCATCGCGCCACTACCACAGGTTATTTCGGGATAGTCTTCTGTCATTGGCGTTTCATCTTCCGCTACGGGCGCTAATACCCAGCCAGCAGCCAATAAACTCGATTTCACCTCAGCGTATTTTTTACCCCATAACGCGTTGGTGTCCTGTGCTTGAGCAAATAGAGGCAATGCGCCAAGGCTTAGCATGATCAGTGGTAGAATGATTTTTCGCATGTAAGGCCTTAGTTCCTATGTGGTTTCGGGGATGATTGATGGTTAATTTTTAAAGGCTAAATCAACGTCGTGGGGCTTCACCCCACACCCGACCAAGGAGGACTGCTCGTCCTATCCTCCTTGGATGCTCCAAGACGCCCCCAACGGAGTTGAAAGCCCCTTGTGCTCATTGGCAAATTTGCTATCGCTTCCGAAGGATGCGTCCCTGCACCTGCGAAAGCTAGCTCGCCATCCATGGCGAGACTCACGCAATTTGCCTATTCGCCCTGCGGCAACTCCGAGGGGAGGTGTATTCTGTTACTTCGGAGTTAGCTTTTAATCCCAAGAGATTCAAGCCTGTCCCATCTTTTCATTACAACAATGAACGAATCCATCAAGGAAAAATGTGCAGTGGCAGAACACCGATGGCCACGTAAATCGATGGGTAAACGGTTTGGGTAGAAAAGAATTTAGCTCAAATCTAAACTGACAGTGGCACCCTGAAAATGGGTGACTGTCAGATCAGGTCTGAGCTAGTACAATTTAGCTCTAAAGGCAAAAAATGCTATGTCCAGTGTGCATGGGAAAGTACCGTGAAGTCTCATTTATGAGTTAACATAATTGCACCGTGGTAGCATTGTTCATCTGTGCCACTGGAAAGATATAATTTATTAACATATTCAATTTCAAAATCACTATCTTGGAGAAGTTTGCTCCTAATAAAATCTCGGACATCGGATATACCGCTATTACGCCATTTATGTTTTGTTTCATAGGATAGGTCTTCATTCAATGTGAAAAGATCAGATTTAGAGTCATGATTAATAACAAGATAATCAACGAAACTAAATTCATTAAGATCGATTTCTTTATGTAATGTTATGAAACTAGCCGTACCAGCTAGCTTATCTCTCGCTCTTTCATTAATGTCAGCGTTACGTATGAATGGGTTAAATGTATTGCTTATATTTTGAGCTACCTGAGTATCACTAAAACCTAATTCGCGAAATACAAAATACATTAACAATACTAAAAGACGATCTTTTAGTTGAACTTCTTTTGTGATTTCTCCATCTATCACTGTCTTGTAATTTAGGCCATGTGCAACAGAGTTCCTAAGCTTCTTCAACACATCAAAATCAGAATTGCTGAATGAAATAGCTTCTTTAATACCATCACTCGTCTTGCTCATTAAGAAATCATATTTGTGCTGTAGAGTGGAGTGGGAAGTATTTTTTAGGCTGGTAATAACACTCTCGATGCCATCTATAACTAATTGCTCATCCGTGGAGAATTCATTCGATTCAATAAAAGTTTTCAGCGTTTCGTTAAGCTGTGACCTTAGCTCGTTAAACTTCGCCCTTTTTAGTTTATGTCCTTTCCCCTTAGACTCCTGCTCGCAGTACATTTCAAGCGTTACAACGACAGATAAAATTCGATATTCCCAAATCTCTGTGCGTGAACGTGAAAAAGATACTACTAGGCGGTTCCATATTGCTCGGAACGATTCAACTTTGAAGTAGTTGGTTATGATTGTTTCCCAAAGCCCCCAACCAGATACATTATTATAATGACAGAGCGTATCGTGGTGATACTTAAATGGGATTTTTTCGTAGATTATGCTTGAGAAAATAATGGATTGATATTCATGTCTCTCATTGGATGAAAAGACATATAAGTTTTTGATTGATAAATAATACCCCAGAAGGAGTGAAAAGAGATTTCGTATCTCTAATGCAAGATTTTCTACTTCACGTAACGTAAATTTGTCATTTTTCTTTTTGATGATAAAGCAGTCTTCAATTTGGATTAGATGCTCAGTTGGTGTGGTTGTTGGTGATGATACATAACGGTGGTTTTCTATCGAGTAGTCATTTTCTTTATAGGTAAAGTCAACTAAGAATTTGTCTATGGCTGTATTTCGCTTTAACTCAGTGTCTGTTATTTCAGTGATTCGTAATCTTTCAAACCAAGTTGAGATACCTGTAAGGTGTACTTCAAACTGGTCAATGTCATTCGAGAGCAAAGAGCCTGAAGTGATATATCTGCAAGTAATCAACCCACCTCTTTGAAGCTCTGATTGATGTAGAGTGAACGTTTTGTGTGAGCCAATTTCATAACAAGTGATTGGTGAATTAATTGTTCTATATTCTTCGAACAGCAAGTTGTGATTGTCAGTGTGAATTTCAAGATTTAGGATACGGCTAGCATTTATGGAGAGAATACCTGTGAAATCGTCACCATCAAGGTTGAATTTTACCGTGAATTTGTATTCTTCGAAGAAACTTAATTCCTTTTTAGACACTCCTGTACTCCCTTAAGTCTCATTAAAACAAATTACACTTTAATCAAGTAACAACGGAAAGGCTACAGTTTATATATTGAAATAATTAGGTTATAGCGAAGAATGACGCAATCGAGAAAGGTATATTGCCTATTTTAATGGACGTTGAATTTGTGTGGCCTGACAGGTCTGATCCAAGTTACCACCACCAATACTTACGTGATAAAAGAGTGAAGACACCAGTAAAAGAGTAAGGACACCCACACCTTCATCGTTACTCTTTGACACCATAATCTCTATTGGATGTGATTAACATCGCTGCTATGTGATCGCGGTATTTGTTCTTCCATGTACTGCAGATTACGCAGAAATTAGCTAAGGTGAATTTAACTGTGGACGTGACCTTCGATGACATGGATGTCATCGTAGAGCCGCCATGGATGGCTTCACGGCGAGTCACGGCAGCAGTTGAATTCGGCGCACAACAGATTGATGGATAAGGGCTTAATTACATGAAAGATAGGTTGAAACTGAGGTTTTGACTAATGTTGATTTTGCCTTTTATTATTTCAAATTGCTATCGAAAACCCAAAATCATCAATTCAAAGCAACCCCAAGGAACTCTGGGGCTGCTTTGCTATTTTGAAATCTTTATCTGCTATATCTGAAAGTTGCTATTGGGTAATCATCGCCATGAGTGCGGGTAAAAACTCGTTATCTAGTGCAGCGATTTCACTTTGTTCTACCAGCACTTGATTGAGAATGTCATGGCTGGTGAGGGGGTTAGCGAGCACTACGCGAAACACCACAGTCGCTTGCCTAAAATAGCGGGCTGGCTGAATGCGGGTGCGTGAGACGAAGGATTTACCCTGTTCGCGTTGGTGCTTTTGAATAAACTGGGTGAGGCCATCGAGCAGTTCGTTAAAGCGGGCGAGTCTTAAGGTGTCTGCTTGCTCACAGGCCAGCTTCATGGCGGCTTGTACGCGGGCGGGCACATAACGATAAGTCAGCAGACACAGTTCTGGCTCAGTGATTAGCTCAAAATCCTCATGGGCTTTGATTTGTTCGGCAAAATAACGGGCTTTTTCAAGGCTGTTATTGATTAAGATTTCATAGCCATCGCGGCCGATGATCTGCAAACAAGCATGCACTAACATCGCCATGCCGGGGCGTGAACCTTCCAGCGTTTGGCTGCCTAAGTCCTTTGAACCACGGCGCAGAATGTATTCGGCGTGATGGGCAATGGCGTGGGCGAACTCTGGGTCTTTAAATAACACCATACCTGCGCCCATAGGCACGTACATTTGTTTGTGGGCATCGATGGTCACTGAATCGGCAAGTTCGATACCTGCGAGTAAGTGGCGGTATTTATTGGATAATAAACTTGCTCCGCCCCACGCTGCATCGACATGGAAATGGCAATTTAACTCTTTTGCCAGCGCCGCTAATTCTGTCAGTGGGTCAACATTACCGGTTTCTGTGGTGCCAGCCACGCCAACAATCGCCAACACTTTGATGTTTTTACTGGCAAGTTCAAGGGCGGCTTGGCGCATTTTTGCGACATCGACCTTGTTATCGCTGCCCGTGGGAATGCTGATGATATTGTCGCGGCCGATACCAAGCAGATCGACGGCTTTGCCCAGCGAATAGTGACCGCGCTCCGAGACCAAAATCGCTAAATCGTCATAGCCATAGTGGCGTAGCGCCTTGAGTAAGCCTTCGCGGCTGACGCCTTTAAAGTCGCCATCGGCCTTGAGCAGTTGGTTGCGGGCAATCCACAGGGCCGTGATGTTGGCCACTGTGCCGCCGGAGCAAAATGCGCCGAGGGAATGATTGGCGCTGTGCATCCAGCTTTGATAAAAATCCGTATCTTGGTCGTAAATCAAATGGTGCATCATGCCGAGCACTTGGCGCTCAAGCGGCGTAAATGCCTTTGAGGTTTCGATTTTGACCAGATTTTGATTGAGTCCCACCATCATTTTCGACAGCGGCAACACAAAGTAGGGCAGTGCCGACGTCATGTGGCCGATAAAACTCGGTGCCGCTGTGTGTACCGAATGCGCCACCAAATTTTGCATAATCTCGTCGGTGTAATCGGAGACGAAACGCGGCTGAGTTGGGATCTCAAAGGCTTGAAAATCGGTTTCAATTTCCGACAAGGGTTTTTCGAGCGCGGCGATACTGTCACCCAAAAAGCCTGCTAAGTCCTCGGAGAGCTTCTGCTCGATAATACTCAGCGTTGATCCTGCATCTTCCGGTGCAGTAAAAATGCGTAGCAGACTTTCTTCGGATGCTGTGGCTTGGCGAGGGAGTTTCTGGGTCATGGGGCTTGCCGTCTATTAATTTTTATAGTGAAACCGCAAATTGGCTCGAAGAGTATAACGGACCAGTGACTCTCAAAATGTTCAATCAGCGGAATACCAAAAAGGGAGCTCACTTTACTGCAAGGCCTTTTAGGCATCAAGCACTAAAATTTGTGTTACCAAAGCGTTGTGGCCTAAATAAGCAAAGGCGCCGTAGTGGCGCCTTTATTTAAATCATCAAACTGAGGGAATTACTTAAGTATTTGTTTGAGTATTAGCGCTGGCCTAACATGAGTACCGCGCCGATATTTCGGGCGGTATTGCAAAGGTTTAGCTTGGCATTGGCCAGTACATCATCGAGTGGACTTAAGTGCGGGATAATAGGGAAAATTGCCGCCATACCGTTATCCAATATGGCATTGGCGTTGTCACCGAGGCAGCCCGCGATACCGATAGTGGGAATGCCCTGCAGTTGGGCTTGCTTTAACACGCCCATCGGGGTTTTTCCAAACACGGTTTGACCGTCGATACGGCCTTCACCTGTGATCACTAAGTCAGCGCCACGGATTTTGTCAGCAAGGCCAACGGTCTTCATTACAATTTCAACACCGGGTTTAAGCTCTGCATTTAAAAAAGCCATCACGCCAAGACCCATGCCGCCCGCAGCGCCTGCACCCGCATGTTCTCGGTGATCTGTCATGCCATTGCTGGCAATCACATCGGCATAATGGGCGAGCGCTAAATCGAGCAGCTTAACCATCTCGGGTGTTGCGCCTTTTTGCGGACCAAAAATCGCCGATGCACCCCGCTCACCGCACAGTGGATTATCAACATCGCAGGCGACTTCGAAGCTGCATTCACGTAACAGTGGATGAGCGTTTGATACATCGATTTGGGCAAGGTTCGCTAGCGCCGCGCCGCCAGAAGGCAAGGTTTTACCTTGGCTATCGAGCAATAAAATGTCCAGCGCTTGGGCCATACCCGCGCCGCCATCGTTGGTGGCACTGCCGCCCAGTCCTAAAATGATGTGCTTTATCCCCCGATTAAGCGCATCACAAATCAGCTCACCCGTGCCATAACTGGTGGTGATCAGCGGATTACGTTGCTCCCTTGGCACATGGTGCAGACCAGAGGCCGAGGCCATTTCAATCACGGCAATCGCGCCAGTATTTGGAACCGTTGCAGAGCCATCATTAGAGCGACTATCCGAGTCATTATTCGAGTCACTATTTGATAGATTACCAAGAATGCCATAGTGCGCTTGCACCCTATGCCCCAGTGGACCCATGACCTCTAGGCTGACAATACTGCCGCTCGTGGCATCGACCATAGATTGCACTGTGCCTTCGCCGCCATCGGCAACGGGAATTTTGACTATGTCGCAGTCGGGTATCACTTGTCTTAAGCCTTGCTCGATGGCGTTGGCCACTTCGAGGGCGCTTAAGCTTTCTTTAAATGAGTCGGGGGCGATAACTATTTTCATTAAAAATCCTACAGCTAAATGGGATAAAACAGGGCTCAATGTTGAACACTAAACCCAATGCCACTTACGTTGGGTACTACAGCTTTCCTGTGCAAATACTGAGGGATATAAGCGTATTAATATCCATCACTGGCACATTGAACTGTTGCAATTATTTGGGCGATAACAAAGACATCTTGGGCGCGGTTTGCGCCCAAGGGACAAGCTTGAATCAAGGTTAACTCACTATTAGAGCAAGACTAAGCTGAGCACATACACAGTCAACATGGCGGTGATACCTTGAATAAGGGTTGCCATGGTTTGTGCTTTGTAAGCTTGTTTCACACTCATGCGGCTAAATTGAGTGACGACCCAGAAGAAGCTGTCATTGGCGTGGGAAACCGTCATCGCGCCGGCACCAATTGCCATCACCGTCAATACACGGCCCATATCGCTGCCAAGACCGATATCACCGAGCATAGGCGCAACCAGTGCTGAGGTTGCGACCAACGCGACTGTCGATGAACCCTGCGCCGATTTAAGCGCAGCGGCGACGATGAACGGCATAAAGATACCGATACCGAGTGCCGACAGTGATGTGCCTAAAAAGTCACCGATAGGCGTGGCTTTTAAGACAGCACCAAAGGCACCGCCCGCACCTGTGATTAAAATAATTGGCGCGGCTGTGACTAACCCTTGGCTGATGCGCTCGCTAAATTCACTGATCTTATTCTCACCTTTTAATAACGACAGGGATAAGAATAGGCCAATCATCAGAGCGTTAACCGGTTGACCGAGGAACACTAGCGCGTCAAATAACCCTGCTTTACCTAAAGGCGCTGAAGGGAAGTTAGCGATAGAACCTAAACAAATTAATACGATAGGTACAAAAATCGGTGCGAAGGCTTTTAATGGGCTAGGCAGGGTGCCATAGCTTTTTTTCAGGGTTTCATAGTCACTCGCTTCCGCTTTAAGCTCCTTTGCGCCTTCACCATCTGGCTCAACATCGGCAAAACGGTTCGCCCATAACATGCCTGCTAATGCGGCAACGGCGGCCACAAAGAGACCCACGCCAATCACTAAGCCCAAGTTCGACTCTAAGCCTAAGTTACCCGCGGCGGCGATAGGCCCCGGTGTTGGCGGTACAAAGGTGTGAGTGGCATACAGACCCGTGGCTAAGGCAACGCTCATGGAGACGCTAGAGACCTTCATGCGGTTGGCCATCGATTGTTTTAGCGAGTTCAAGATCACAAAGCCCGAATCACAAAAGACTGGAATAGACACTAGGTAGCCGATGACCGACATAGTTAATGTCGGGAAGCGTTTACCTAATACCTTGATCACCACATCAGCCATGGTAATGGCGGCGCCGCTTTTTTCTAGAATGATACCTATGATAGTCCCCAAGACGATCACAAGGCCGATATAACCTAAGATGCCGCCAAAACCTGTGGTGATGGTTTTAGCGATTTCTCCGCTCGGTAAGCCATAGGCGAACGCCGCGATAAAGGCGGCTAGAATTAAGGTTAAAAAGGGGTGGAGTTTAAATTTTGAGGTCGCGATAACAATAAATGCAATCACGCCGATAAGAATAAGCACTAAGTTCATATTATGTCCCGTTCAGTTCTTGGCTGAAGTTTTTGAGTAAGTTTTTTGACTTATATTGTAGGGCGCAGTGCTTATTTGGGCCTGAGTCCAAATGAGGGCTGCTTTAAGGTCATCCTATTATTGTGCAGGCATGCTTGAATAGCTTTGGCTAAACCCACGGAATTACCGCGTTATGTTTCGCCATTTTTGTGCTCATGCACAAAAATGCTTAGGTGAATTCGAATGTAAGAGGAGGCGTTTTGTCGATAAGGGGGCTTGTCTGTAAGGGGTGGCAAATAGGGCTATTTGCCAACCTTAAATAGGAGGAACTCGGCTTAACTCGTCGTTTTATTGGCGACGAATAAAAGATTCGACATAGGCAGCGGTGCGAGCATTGAGTATCGGATCGGCAGACGCGGCAATGCCCTTAGGTAATAACAGCGGGTTGAAAATGCCTTTATCGCACTGTTGCACTTGGGGATCGCTATCTCGCTCACCGTTAATCACCACTTGGCCAACCAGCAAACGCTGGCGAGTCTCAGGCCAAATTACTGTGGGGTCATTAATCTCATCGCCCGTTTCGGCCAGTTGAATATAGAGATTCCATTGTGCTGGCTGGGTTTTAATGCGCTCGAGTAATTCTGCCTCTAAAAAATCGTCACCCAAATTGGCAAGTTCGCTGGCTGACAGTGCTGCCGTACCTGCGACGGGCTCAAAAATCCACTTTCCCGCAACCGTTTCACCTTGCTGAGCGCCACCTTTTTGGGGGCTAAACAGGAAACTATTCACGCCATAGTAGCGGCTGTTGGCAAAACTAGGGCTGGGAGGCAGCTGTTTGACATAGTCGAAAAAGGCTTTAGCGCTGGGTTGATTGTCGATAAGCCACTGTTTACCTTCCGCGCCTTGTTTCACTTTAGTCTGAAAGGTAAAAAAGTCTTCTAGATTACTGGCGAAGAAAACGGGGACGTTAGTGGTAACAAAGTTAAGGTTTTCTTTATCGCCATCTATTTTGAGTGACATAAAGCGCCCAGCGGTTTTATCGGAGATCTGTGGATTTGTGCCACCAAGGGAAAAACGGGCAGTAACTTTAATGGCATCTTGATTAAAAAACGGAATCGCCAGTGTTTGTTGTAATTGCGGATCCGGTTTAAAACTGCCTGAGGTGCAAAATCCTTTCGTGTGATTACGCAGTTTTACCTTTTTACCCGCCTCGCGACTTGCCGCATCGGGCGTGCCATTGACGGCATCAACCAGCTCTGGAATGGTTTTTTCGGCTGCGACTAATGTCTGTGAAGTTAGCGCTAAGCCTGTGATGAGGCAGGCTTTGGCGAGTAAAGTCAGTTTGAATGGGGTCATTGCAATTCCTTTCAATGGTCTGGGTCGAGCGTTCGACATGTCGACGCGAGATTGTTATTAGAAACTATAGGAAAGGGGATACGGTATAAATCTTTCAATCGATCTGTTAATACATGCTTTATTGACTCAATGGCATAGGAAATAACATCCTTTACCTTGGGGGGGACGAAGTATCAAGCAGCTGTCCAAGATACAGGCTCAATAATCCATGCAGGGATTGAATATCGGCTTGGGTGATTTGCTGAATTTTATCGAGGCGATATCTAAGTGTGTTGCGATGTATAAACAGCGCATTCGCGCATTGCTGCGCATCACCAAAGTGGGTGATATAGGCGGCTAAGGTTTTGCGTAACTGGCCGTTTTTATCGGCCTTGGCGAGTTGCTGATAGGGTGTTGCGAGTGCCTGACCGCGCCAGTCATGTTTAAGTCCCGCTAGTAGTACTTGCAGGGAGTAATCTTCGAACAGGTATTTATTGCCCTCAGCATTGCGTTGTTTACCTAGGGCTAAGGTTTCCTGCGCGGTTTGATAGGAGCGCGCGATACCGCCTTTTTCGGGGAAGAAGTGGCCTAAGGCTATTTTAAAGTTTAAATCCATTTGGGCGGGTAAGCGCTGCAACAGTTTATCGATACGCTGATTTTCAAGCTCTGGGTCCCATTGTTTCCCATCTAAAAAAGCTGGCTTTAGGATCACTAACTGCGACATGGAGGTCATGGCAATCAAGTTACCACGATCCGGATTTTGCAATAGATGCAGCACTTGCTTGAGGGTTTCGCTGACTCTGGGGCTGCGTTCATCTACGGACTGAGTGGATGCCTCTGCTAAGGACAAGGCCGATGAAATGGTGTCAGTCTTTAAATGTTGTTTCTGGATATTTTTTTCACTGATCTCAATGATGGCTGCGACTCTTGGCAGGCTGATATCAATGTCGAGCTGTTTTGCCCAGCGGTGCAACTGTGCATCATCGGTTTCAGCTTTGATCAACTGCAGAATAAACTCTTCGCGCTGGCGATTCTCCCACTGCAATTTATCCTGCAGGTTGGCTTGTTCGACAATCATTTCGGCGGTCATTTTGAGTAATTCACCGTAATGGGTAAGCTCACTTGGATCGCCAGTAATGCCGACAACACCTATGATTTGTCCCTGATAATGCAAGGGTAAATTGATGCCAGGTTTTACGCCATGTAGCCCAGAGGCCACTTCTTGGCTTATCTCCACATTGCGATTTTGGGCAATCGCCAGCAGCGCGCCTTCGTGGGTTGAACCAATACGTTTAGGATCGCCTGAGCCTAAAATCACTCCTTGGCCGTTCATCACATTGATATTGTGGCCAATGATTTTCATTGTGCGACTCACAATCTGTTTAGCGATGGCAGAATCAAGCAGATACATATAAGTGCCTAGTGTGGTTAAAGGTTTAACAGGGATGCAATACGCATTCTTAATCTGGGTAGCATATCGCGTTCAAACTCAGGATGCTGCTTAAGCCAGAGATTATTGCGTGGGCTCGGGTGCGGTAAGACAAAATATTTAGGCCAATATTGCTGCCACTGCGCGCACGCTTGGGTCACTGTGATGGGTTTCAGTTTGGGGATGGTTTTTGCTTTGGTGCTGGACGATACATTATTGCTGGTTGTTTGAACCTTGCTGAGCGGTGAAGTGACTTTTATCTCCACGGACGATTCACACGGTAGATGATAATCGATGGCATATTGGCCGAGGATCACGATTAGCTCAATTTGTGGCATTAACGCAAGTAAGGCTTGATGCCAAGTGGCGGCGCATTCTGGGCGCGGTGGTTTATCACCCTGCTTTTTACCGTTTTTTTCGATACTGCCCGGAAAACAAAATCCCATAGGGATAATGGCAAAAAGGGCAGGATCGTAAAATTGCTCACGGGTGACATTCAACCAAGTGCGCAGCCGTTCACCGCTGGCATCGTCAAATGGGATGCCTTTATGGTGCGTTTTCACGCCTGGTGCTTGGCCGGCAATCAAAATCCGCGCTTGGCTACTGGCCTGTAATATCGGCTTGGGCGCTAAGGGCAAATCAGCCTGACATAAAGTACAAGCGTTAATTTTTGTCAGCAGCGCTGTCATTGATGCAGAACTGGGCGGAGATACCGTTTCGCTTAGCGGCGATGACGCCGGCGCGTTAGTGCAATGTGTTTTAGTCAACATTTTTCTTAGTCAGTGGTCAGTGCCCGTGGTTAATGGTAAATGTCATCGCTCATTCATCGTTGTTCATTAATCGTCGCTCATCCATTTTCAATCAGGATTGGAACATCATCGCCGTTTGATATAGCCAGTAGCCAAAAAGACTGTAGCCAAACAGTAAGCCTATATAACTTAATAGTTTAGGCACTCTACTTGGGCTTGAAGCCAAACAGATATGGGCCAGCACAATGGTAAAGAAGGCTAATGGGGCAATCACATAGCTCAAGGCGAGGATGAATAATGCCCCTAGGCTGATGATCCAATCGGCATTACTATTGGCGGGTTTATCGATTTGACACAGTTGTAGCGGCAATAATATCAGTCCAATCCCCACACAAATAATGCCTAAGTTCAGGGCGAAATCACTCCAACCTCTGTGATCATAAATGGCTAGCGCGACGGCAATCAGCGGTACGATTAAGGCGCTTAATACATGGCGTTTGGCAAAGGCGGCGCTGCGATACTGACCCGCAAAAAAGAACAAACCCTGCAAAAATAAATTGATTAAGGTAAAGCCGCCGAGGCCGAGAATGATAAACAGGCTGGCGGTGCCGCCCGAGGGGTCGAACGCCAAGGCGGGTAAGGGCAATAGACTCAGTCCCAGTAGGGCGGGAAGCGATGACAACCACTTAGATTGGCAGAGGGTAGAATAAATACGCATGTGCTCAGAGGATTAACCAAAAGATTGAATTAAGATCCGCTAAAGTGAGCTAAAACTCAAGGAATAAGGTTTTTATGGGCGGACTTTTGCGCCAGAGTCTGATCTTATTCAAGATTTTTACTTTTATCTGTGCCGATGTAATGATTTTGCATCTGACTTTGGATGTGACTGCTGCGGTTAAACAAAAGCCCGCAAGATGCGGGCTTTTGGATTGTCTATCGTTGAGGATTAGATCTTGTAGCTCATGCTTAACATGATCATCTGCGCTGTGTAGTCATGGCTATTATCACCAAAACCTACGACGTTCCAGATCCCATTGACGGCGATATCATTGGCAGCGTCATTGTCCTTATAGTTCTCAATTTTATAATCGAAGCGCAGCGCCATTTTCTCGGTGGCTTGATATTGAGCGTATAAGTTAATGTTGTGTACTTTGGCAAAATAATCGCCGTAGTCGCCTGTGATACCTTGTCTAACTTGGGTGTTACTGTTGGAGTCTGAATAGGTGTAATCCAGTCCCATGCGTAACTTGTTCTCAAGTAAGTTGTTGTAGCTAATGCCAGCGCCGACAACATCGACTTTATCTTCGATGAAACCTGTCCAGGTTGGGGTGCTGTAGTTGCTGCTTCCCGCCTGTTCAGATTCAATGATTTGATAGTTATAGAAGGCGGTTGCCAGTAAGTCATCGGTGATCATATAGCTGATGTTGGCATCATAACTGGTGTCTTTTGACTCAGTTAAACCGATGACAGTATCTGTGTAGTCATCGAATGCGTAACGGGCACCGAAATCTATGGTCAGGCTTTCGATAGGCGAATGAGTGACTCGTGCTTCCACTTGGGTTCTGTCACGGTTAGCCAGATTGTACTTACGCAACAGGCTGTTGGTTTCAGACGATGTCCATTCAGAGGCTTGATATTGCGAGCCATCACGTTGACCGTAACTGCCCTTAACCCACATATCCCAAGTCTCGAAGCTGTTGACTCTGAAACGCGCCCAAACCGTGTTCTCATCCGTGGTTTCACGGTCTTGATAATTACGTTCGTCACGTCTGAAGTCATAGCCGCCATCGAGTTTCATGCCGCGGGTAATACGATAATCTGCGGCCACTTTGAAGCGTTGGCTGGTGTTATCGTAAGGGGTGTTGTAGGCCACCTTACCGTTGACATTGTTGATGCTGACTTGGGTCCACTCTTCAATCTGCGTATTGTTATCGCGGTCGTTATAGTCGTAGCTACCACTTAAGCGCAGTGAGTTGGTGACTTTGCTGACCACCTTTAAGTTCAAACCGATAAGGTCGACCTTGGCATCAAGGGCTTCAGTTGGCACTTGATAACCATAACCTGAAGTCACTAACGCTTGGTCTTGACTCATTTGCCCGGTAAGCAAGCGAGCCGATAGCACATTGGTACTGTCGTTGTATTGGCCCATTAACGATACAGTGTGTGACTGATTGTCTGGATCAAGGGCGATAGAGCCAGAGGTTTGCGCGCCAAAGGTTGGATTAAACGCACTGTCAAAATTTAACTGGTTGTACTCGTTCTTAAAAATCGAGCCATTGTAGTTAAGTGCGGTGAACCAGTTGTCGCCTTTAAGCTTGATACCCGCTTCAATGGAGTCAGTGGTGTAATCGACAGGCTCGGCTAACATCATAGATTGATTAAAGAATCCACCTGAAGCTTTTTTCAAGCCGGTTTTTTCTTCACGCATGTAGCTCACATGTGTGCTCCACAGCGATTCACCTTGATAATCAAAACCTAGCCCAGTGCGCTCACGTTTGAGCGACAGTTCTAAGGCGTTCAGGCTGTCCATCAGTAATGGCATTTGGCTGCTTGAACCCGCCGTCACCCAGTTGTCTGGCAGCGTTAAATTATCGCTGCCCACACCCGAGTAGGGCGTTAAGGCACTGTTGCTGTTGTAAGTGGCAATCTGGCGATAGTTCACATTGACATTGTACTGGCCTTGTTTGCCGGCATTCACCTCTAAACGGCCTCCATCCATGCCCAGTTGATAGACTTCAACGCTGGCACGATAGCCTTTTTCACCGCGAAAGGTGACATCAGCATCCAATTTCCCTGCGACTTCGTTTGACGTCCCAAAGGCATTCGCCGAGCGAATGTCCTCTTCACTGTTATAACCTACGCCGACACCCAAAGTGCCTGATGTGCCCGTTTCAACGACGCAGCCTTTACAGCTCCATGCGGACATTTTGACTTTTTCTGTATTGGCATTGGCTAAGCCATACCCATCGGCCGCTATCGCAAAACCTGTGTTTGCCAGTAACGCAAGAGTGATCAAATTGAGTTTAAATTTCATTTTCTCGTCTCCTTAGCGCTGTAATAGCTTGCCAGATGGATGGTTTGAACCATGAACCTGACTGTGGCAATTTAAACAGCTTCTTCCACCCGTGAAGGCATTGTCACCGACGTTTGAACCTAAACCAGTGTTACCTAAGTAAGCATTGCTGGCATGGCCATCGCTGGCGTGACATTGCTGACACAGCTGCGGTGCGCGGGTTTTCAACATGGCATCATTTACGCTGCCGTGAGGATTGTGGCAAGTGACACAGTTCTCAGTGACGGGGGCATGTTCCCACAGTTTGGGGCCGCGTTTTTCGGCGTGGCAGGAGTAACAGGTTTCGTTAATGCTCGGCTTGTTCAGATCGGAATCTGTCATGCTCCCATGGGGATTATGACAATCGCTACAGGTCATTTGAGCCCATTTTAATGGGTGGCTTGAGCGTTTGTTCATGTCTGCTTTTTGCTTAGTGTGGCAGCTAGTACAGACTTCCATTTCAGTGTTTTTTGATAACACAGGATCTTTTGCCACATGTACTTGGTGGCAAGAGGCACAAGCGACATCGGCATTGTCATGGTGACTGCCGTTCCAAGACACACGTTTATCATCTTGGTGACAGCTCATACAGACACTGTTTTGTTTTTCAGCACTTAAGGTCGATTGCTTACCGAAAGTGATCATCGGCTCATTGCCGCCTTTATTGTGTTGACCTAAAGGACCATGACAGGCTTCACATTGCAGGCCAGCCATTGGGCTTTTTGATGAATCAATGGCGCCGTGGACACCTTTGAACAGGTCCATCACTTTTTCAGATTTTTTATGGCACATCAAACAAGAATCGGCACCTTTAGGGGAGTAGTTGCCTTCGGCAAACTTCTTATCTAAGGTGGCTTCGACTTGCTCTGGCGTCATTTTCGCATCCCACTTCGACGCATAAGCGTTTGGTGCGATGCATAAAGACATGACTGCTGACATGGCCATGGTGATGACAAGTGCCGGCAGTAGGTTTTTCATTTTTAGGCTGTTCTTCATAATAGGCTTCCCAATTTGTCCCAACAAAATTCAAGAAAGGGGGAGCGAGCTCCCCCTGCTTGGGCAAATTACATTTTCACCTGAGTGTGATCTGTTGGTGTGGGTTTGTGACAGTAGAAACAGGTTTCTGACTGCGCCGCTTGGTTAGCTTGAACATAATCACCGTTCACAATCGCGCCCATGTTTTCTAAGCCGTGGCCAATGGATTCTGGCGCGTGGCATGAAGTACAAGTGGCTGTGATTGGCGTGGTGTATTTACCTGCTGATGTTGCCAGCGCGCCTTTCACTTTGAATGCATCTAGGTTGAAATCGTTGTGACATTGGGTACATTCTTTGATGACACCTTGCTCGCCGTGGATCACGTGCAGTTTCATCTCGAATGCGCCTTTGTTAGCACCAGAGGCATAAGTACCATCAGGTGTATGACACGCGACACAAGCATCAACACCGACGATCGCTTTACCGTTCGCATCTTTTGCGTGTGATACTTGCTCTGTCATCACAAAACCTGAATGGTGGCCTTTGTGGATTTCAAAGGTATCGCTGTGACAGCCTTGACAGGTGCTGAAGTTAACTGAGTTAACATGGCGCATGCTTGGGGTGTTGCCTGATTTAGTACCAAAGGCGAGCTCTGCTTTCATACTGGTGGTTGCGCTATCAACGGTACATGCCGTTAAGCTAGTACCTGTGCTACACATTTCCAGACCGATAAAAGTAAAGGCCGTATCTGTATCGCCAGTACCGAAAGGCAGGGCAGGTGTAGTGAAAACCAGTTTGCCGTCAACTAAGGTCACGCCATCTTGCAGTGCGCCATCTTTGACTAAGTCTTTAGCAATTTTCGCAGCACCACTACCAGGGCTCTTGTTGTAACCCATAATTGGGAAGTTAGGGCCAACGTTAGTGACAGTTTCTAAACGTTTAATCTTGTCTTGGACCGTTGCCGCATCAATCGCGTTACCGTCTTTGTCTAAGATAGAGACGGTTAATACCGCAGTATCATCAGTTTGACCCACGAGTGTTGCTTGTATACCTAACTGAGCGATAACGGCTTTCTTGTCAGCAGTCTTGCCTGTGTGTAGCTCGGCAGTCCAGTCGCTGTTATGACAGGCGATACAGTTAGAGTTATCTAGCTGTTGTGAATGGCCTTTACCTGCGGCGAAGTCCACTGTGCTATGACAGCTTCCACAGGTAGCGGCAGTTGGAATACGTGACCAATTACCCCAATCTGGCGCGGCATCGTTTGCAGCATGACAGCTTTGGCAGCTTTCCAATGAACCTAAAGTCAGGTCTTTGTGTTTAGCGTGAACGAGAACATTGAACTCTTTACCTACGCCAACTTTGCCAGCTGTGTGGCAAGTTGCACAGTAGTTAACATCTGAGTACGCGCCGCCGTGTTTCACATTGGCTAAATCTTGGTGACAGGTATTACAGCTTTCAGTGGCAACAATTTTGCGGCTGTATGTCGCTGCAGCACCGGTGTCGGCCGTAAAGTCGACAAAGGCGTTACTGTTAGGGACTTGAGTACCATCGGGTAACGGCGTGTTATAAGCGCGGATTAATACCCGTTGAGCTAACTGATCGTTGTAGGTGATTTTAGCGTTAGCGGTCAAGTTCATGTTGAAGGTATAGCTGTAGTGACCGTTTTTCTTGTCAACAAAGGTCCCTGGGCATGTTGCTGCCACATCACAGGTTTCATCACCAAAGTATTGCCATTGTGAGGCATTACCGGCACCTGTGGCCCCTTGTGGGATCAACTGTGCTGCGGCGAAGCGCATTTTTTGGAGACCAACGACAGGTAAATCATCTTCGTTAGTCACGGTAAATTCAACACTCGGTACACCGTTAGTGACGACAGATTTATCAAACGTGAAATTAAGGGTTTGAATCGCTGGAGCAGGTTCGCCACCAGGTTCACCGGGATTACCATCATTACCATCGCTGCCACCACAGCCAGTTAAGGCCATTGTGACTGCACTTGCTGCTAACAGCAGTGCGATTTTAGTTGTTTGTGCGTTCATCATTTTTTTCCCTGCATAGGTTTGGCATTGCTTAAACGCTATGTTCTAGAGCCAACAGATTCTATGTCTGTGTTTTTGGTCACTAGAAGCGACTTAAGTGGATGCTGGAAATAGAATTCCCCAAGGAAAGGCTAACCTAACATGACCTTAAAATCTCCAAGGCCTTTGCTAATGTGTGACTTGGATCTTTCTATTTCTAAAGAGGTATTTAAAGCGAGAGGTAAAAACGATTTCAGATCAAAAAAACAGCGGATTTTTAAATGGCAAGAATATAAAGAGAGAGGTAAAACCTCTCTCTTTAGTAACGATAAAACATTGCTCTGAATGAGAGCGTTATATCTGCTTAATTACCGTGAACTTTACTTAATTGAGCTGGGGTATGACAAGTTGCACAGCTTTCTGATGCACGAGTTTGCACATCAGCTGCACTGCTGCCATTTAAAATACCACCGTTAGTCTCAATGTGAGATTTTGTCGCATCACTCAGATATTTTTGGTGACAGCTTAAACATGCGCCTGCATCTGAAGATACCCAAATATCGGCACCGTTATTATTGATATCACCGTAGCGCCATGTGCGATCAGGCTGACGTCCTAAGGTAATACCTGTAATGACGTTTGCTTTATCAACTGTATGGCATGTCGCACAATCGGTTTTTAGCACAGTGCCTGATTGTACACCCGCATATTTCAGGTAATGGCCTTCACGTTCGTGAGCTTTCCACGCAAAGCTAGTTGGGATCTTACCGCCAGGATAGTTGGCATCATTTTTCAAGGTTTTATCTGAAGTATGACAAGTTTGGCAATTTACACCGTTGTCATAGTGGTGGATTTCTTGATTGTGACAACCTTGACACTTAGTTGCATCAATAATGTCGCGACGTGTCGCTGCCTTGGCAGTGCTGTCCACTCCTGTATCTTTCCAAACGAAATGATATGGTGCTTGTTTAACCGCGACTTTACTTACACTGTCAGCAGAGCAATCTGTCATCGCTACGTCAGCAACGCCATAACCGCCATTGTTGAAGCACACTTCTAATGTTGACCACAGCTCGAATGTTTTGCCATTTGCATCAGCGGGTAAATTGAACTTAGTGCCTGTTAATGAGTAGGTTTTATTCGCTTCATTATAGGTACCTTCACTTAAAGCGATACGACGATTGCTATAAGAGGCATCAGCATAGCTTGGGTAATCTTTATCAGAATCCCATGCTACGACAACGCGTGAGCTTTGATTTACTAAGGCTTTATCAATGGCATTGCCATCTTTGTCAACAACTTGGACATCAAAAGTGATTTTGCCCGTGTCATTCACGCCGACATTAGTGAACTTAATGCCCATGGCTTTAGTTTCTGTGTAAGCTTTCAGCACATCACCATGACGTTTAGCTGCACTACCTGTGCCATTGTATGGTTCAGTTGCATTATGACAAGCGACACAATCACTGCTGCTGTGGTGAGCAGACGGTTTTTCTGTGTGGCAACCAATACAGGCTTGATTGCTTAAGTCGGCTTTAAATAAATCGGCATTAGCTGGTGCACCCGCTCCTTCAACGTGACAGGCTGCGCAATCCGCTGCAGGTTTTAATGGGAAACCAACCTTGCCGTAGTCAATTACTTTGCCACCATAACCGACAATCTTGTAAGGGGCTGGTACTTCAGCGCCTGTCTCATCAAAAGTATGACGTTCGCCACCTTTGTGGATAGCATGGATCATGTATGTAAATTCAATGCTATTACCTGACTCAGGATCGCCAGAGGTTGCCGTATGACAAGATGCACAGTTCTCAATATCAACTCTACGGCCACCGTGTAGCTCCAAACTTTCTGGTTGGTGACAGGTATAACAGGCTGTTATTGAAACAACGTTGCGTGTCTGAATACCTTCAGTTTTGCCTGTAGAAGGTTGCCAATCAAAATGTGCGTTGGCAGCAAGTTGTGGTAATTCAAGTTCTAATGTTGCCCGTTGAGTCGCTTCAGCACTGTAGGTAATCGCTAAGGGTTCAGTGACATTGGCGATATTGGCTTGATAGGTATAGCTGTAGTTACCATCACCATGATCCACTAAACAGGTATCACACTTGGCAGCGGCTTCAACGTTGGCTTGATATTGAGCTGATGGATTGAGGTTATCCACGCCAGAAGGCACTGTGCCAGGCTCTTTTTTGGCATTGATATAAGCTTGCCATTGGTAACCGCGGTCAGCGGGTTTGGCTGGATCCTCAGTTGCTACTGTAACGTGGCTAAGCTGTGCAATACCAAAACGTATGTCGTGATCTTTATTTAAGCCTAGTACTGCTACGCCATTCGCATTTTCTAATGTGAAATCGACTGTAACCTTACCTGCATCGATAGTGGCATTAGTGAAACTTACTTTCAGTGTAGGAGTTGTATCGATATTGACACCAACAACACCCGGTTTACCGTCTTCACCATCTTTACCGTCACTACCACCGCAACCGGCGAGTAGTAGAGAGAGTAAACCGGCACCCAACATCGCTTTTGTTGCGGCATTGAAATTGAACCGTTTCATCATGATATTTCCCTGCAATAGTTGTAATCATCATCAAACGCTTGGTAGATAAGAATAAATCTCATTACCCGCATAAGATGTGTGGAATTAGTTTTCCATCTGTAAGGCTAACTAAGTCACTGGTATTAATCAGTCACTTTAGGTGGGTAATGTGACTGAGATCTGACTATTTCTTTAGGAGTAGATGACTGCATAGTATGAGTTCCTTTTATATCTGCAGTTGCTGGCCTTTTAGGCCAGCATCATAGGCTTAGTTTATGGGATGCACTTTTAACACGTCCGCGACTCCGCCTTGTCCATGACAGAAAGCACAGGTTTCAGTTCCTGCGGTTGCATCGGCTTTTGTGCCTGCAAAAACAGCACCTTGCTGAGCCATGTGGTTATGAGTGCTGGTATCTGAATGGCAGTTGCTACACACAGCGGCAATCGGGCTGGTAAAAGTGCCGTTATCGAGGGCAAGGGGTTGTACCGCTGAATTTAAGGGAAGGGCGACGGTAGATATCCCCGCGGTATCGTTAACATGGCATTGGGCACAGTTACCGATTTTCCCTGGATAGTTTAGGTTTTCAAAACCTGCGAATTGGCTGGTGTGAATACCGTGGATCAGCTGCTTAAAGTCAAACGACGTGGTGGAAGGATTTGTCGCCGTCGCATCAGCCAGCATATTGGCGTTATGACATAGTTGACATTGACCACCGAGATCGTTACGTGAGCCATGGATATTAAGCTTTTGATCGCCATGGCAATTACCGCAGCTTGCATTACTGACAACAGTGCGGCGACCCGTACTGCTTAATGCTGCCATATCAAAATAACTGTGGCTGGCTTTAATCACTAACACTTGCGCCAGTTCAGTGGTGCAATCAACGAGTACTTTGTCTTTAGCGCAGACTTGGCCTTGAATCGCGAGTCCGCCATTATCTGCTTCAGTGCCCGCAGGCACAGTAAGGCCCGAAATCGTATAGGTATAAATGCCATTTGAGCCTGACACTGGGGTGGATTCCGGCAGCTTAATCGAGCGGGCAGAGCGAGTGGCATAATCAAAACTGGTTCCCCAGTTGGCATATACCCTTAAATCATTGATGAATTTTAGCTTATCGGCACTGTCGCTGTAGACGCTGCCAGTAGCTGGGTTCATCAATTCAACCGCGACGGTGACTGTACCATTGGCATCCATACTGGCGCTGGTGATGCTTGGGCTAAATTGCATCAGTGCCGCGGTTTTGTCTTCATCACTGTGAACGCTTGCGGTCCAGTCGGCATTATGGCACGCCACGCAGTTACTGTTATCAGCCTGCACTGGGTGTCCTTCGCCTGCGGGAAAATTAATTTGTGTATGACAGGCGCCGCAGGCTTGCATGGTTGGGACTCTGTGCCAGTTTTGCTGCTCAGCTAACTCTGCCTTATCGACATGACAGGTTTGGCAGTCACTGATGGGTTGCGGGAAACCGGTTAAATGCTTGCTGTGGATCATTTGCGGGAAAATATCCGCAGGGTTACTGACTTTTTTGCTGTTATGACAGGTGACGCAGGTTTCGATTTGATTATATTTACTACCATGGAAAGCAAGATTACTGTGGCAACTATTACAGGTTTCTATTGTGACTAAGTTGCGGGTGTAAGCGACATTATCCCCAGATGATTGCCAGTCATAATGTTGATTGGTAATAGGCAAGGGCGTGTTATCGGCAAGTTTATCGCCGCCGATTTTGACCACCATTCTTTGGGTCGCTTCTGGCATAAACGTCACCCCATTCATGCCATTAAACGTGGCGCTGAAGGTGTAACTGTAGTGACCGTTTTTATGATCTGTGAGACTGCCTGGGCAAGTTGCCGCGCAGGTTTCAGCGGTAAAATGTTGCCATTCACTGCTATTTCCCGCACCTGTATAACCTTGGGGCAGAAGCTGCGCCGCAATAAACGTCGCCGATGGGACACCAATTACGGCTTCATCATCTTGATTGCTCACTTGAAAATCCACTTGAGCAATGCCATCTGTTATCGCGACTTTATCGACCATGACCTTTAGGCTAGTGATGATTAATGCGGGCGGTTTTGCGGGTTCACCGGGATTACCATCTTGGCCCTTATCACCGCCACAGGCGCTTAATAGCGAGACTAAGGCCAGCATCAGACTGAATTGAGTGCTCATTTTTGCAAACTTGTTCATATTTCTATCCTTGGAATGCGCTGTCAGTGCCTAAGTTACATTTGGTAGCTTAAGGTCAAACCTAAGTAGTGAGCATTGTAGTCGTGGCCCATATCACCAAAACTGAGTACGTTGGGAATCGTGTCCCAACTTGTGCCTTGATTTTGCCAGTTAGCATCTTGATATTTCTCAAATAACCAATCGACGCGCAGCGACATACTGTCGGCAAACCTATACTTGGCGTAGGCATTCAAATTGTGTTTGCGGGCGTAAAAGTCGCCATAGGGACTAGTGATGCCGTAGATGACTTCGGTATCACTCTGTCCATCGGAATAGCTGTAGTCCAAGCCAATGTCGAGGTGATTATCGAACAGGTTTTGATAACTGAAACCAGCCCCAATTAGAGTCGATTTTTCTTCGGCAGTGCTGTACCAATCGGGCGTTGAAAAGCGGTTACTGCCCGCTTGATCTGAGTCGCGCCAATCTTGGTTAACAAAAGCGGTGAAATGAAGATCGTTACTCAGCGCATATTGGGCCGATACGTCATAACCTAGGTAGGACACTTGAGTGAGACCCACTTGGGTATGGTGATAATCGTCATCGACACTGTGCAAGCTGGCGCCCAGCGAGAGGCCGATATCAGTTTGATAATCAGTGTGTAAGGTGACTTTTTGTCTTTTTCTGTCGGCAAGGTAGGATTTACGTAGCCAAGGATTGCTTTGACTTTGAGTGGTCGTGACGGGATCGTATTCACTGCCATCGCGCTCTAGTGCTTCTCCTTTCAACCATGCTGACCAAGCAGGGGAATAGCGATAGCTCAGTTTAGCAAACACGCCGGACTCGTCGACGGATTGGCGGTCGAGTTCAGTGTAATCGTTTTCGTTGCGGCTATAGCCTGCTTCGGCATAGGCGGCTGAGGTAAAACGATATTTGCCTTTAAGCTCGAGTTTTTTGGTTCGCTTATCATAAAGGCTATTTTGAGCTGTGCCTTGGTTAATACTGTCGGTGATGATTTGTGGGAAGTCTAATTTGGCCGTTTTGTTATCTCTGTCTTGATAGTTGTAGCTAGCCTGTACGCTTAAGTCTTGGGTGATCCGGCCCGAATATTTAAGGACCATCTCAATAATATCCACTTGGCCATCTAAAGTATCGGCAGGCAGGATAGGTGATGGGCCATTGATGGTGGCTGGAATAAAAGTGTCATCTTGGGTCATACGGCTAAAGCCTGCGTGCATTAGCACATTTTGACCATTCGCTCCCCCAGAGGCTTCTGCGGCAACGCGATAGGCTTTACTGTCGGGGTCGACTGCATTTTGGCCTAAGTATGCCGCGCCAAAGGTGGGCGTGTAGGCGGATTGCCATTGCATGGCTTGGTGATCATTTTTATATTGGCTGACTTGGCTATTGATGCCAGCATGCCAGCCAGTGCCATTAAAATAGACTCTGGCATCGATTTCATCGGTACTGTCATCAATAGGTTGGGCGAGCATGACGCTATTGGTGAGTATATTAGCGCTGGTCTTTTTGGCGCCGCTGCGGTCTTCATGTTGATAGTTTAATGATGCTTTGTAGTGACTGGCATTATCGCTTTCGGGTGATATTTTTCCGGCATAATAACCACCGATCATAAAGCGATCACGTTGAATACTTAAATCTTGGCCAACAAGGCTGCTCTGTAGCATAGGCATAGATTGTGTTGTGCCGCCTGTTATCCAGTTATCGGGCAACAACATCTTATCTTGCGATGAGGTATAAGGGCTTTTGAGTTGATTATGGTTATAGTTAGCTAAGCCTCTATAGCCTAAGTTGATTTGATAGTTCCCCGGCTTTCCTGTTGTGAGCTTGGCTGAGCCCGCATCAAAACCTAACTTATCCGCGACCAACTGAGTTTGATAACCCGACGGTGTTTTGTACACCATATCCGCACCGACGGCGGCAACGAGACCATCATTATCTGTCCCTGTGCGGTTACCGAAACGGCTGTCCTCGCCATCGTTATAAGCGAGAGTGGCACTGACATTACCACTATGCCCTGTCTTAGGTTGGCATTGTTTGCAGCTCCATGCCTGTGTCTTAATGCCACTTCGATTCGCCTGTTGTAGCTCATAACCGTCGGCATGTGCTTGAGTCAAAACACTGCTTATCACCCATGCTAACAAAGTGAGTGAGAAGCAAGCACTAGGGTGAGACATTTTAGCTGTTCGCATGATCATTCCCTTGTTATCTCTGTAGCAATTTGCCAGAAGGATGGTTAGAACCATGCACTTGCCCGTGGCAATTCATACAGGAATTACCTGAAGTGAAGGCATTGGTTTGATTGCCAAAGTAGGCATTGCTGCTATGACCATCCGAGACGTGGCATTGTTGACAAAGCTGCGGCGGCTTACTGATCAGCATGGCTTCGTTCACGCTGCCATGGGGATTGTGGCAATTCGCACAGTTGTCGGTGACGGGGGCATGTTCCCACAGTTTAGGGCCGCGTTTTTCGGCGTGGCAGCTATAGCAATTTTCGTTGACGCTCATTTGTTTCAAGCTTGAATCGTTCAAACTGCCGTGGGGATTATGGCAGTCACTGCACACCATCTGTTGCCACTGTAGTGGATGCGCTGAGCGTTTGTGCATATCAGCTTTTTGTTGGGTATGGCACTGGGTACAAATGGCGACTTCATTGGCTTTATCGCTGATAGGATCTTTGGCGGTATGAACTTGATGGCAACTTGCGCAGGCAACATCGGCGTTATCGTGGTGATTGCCTTTCCACGCGATGCGTTGACTGTCATTGTGGCAGCTCATACAAACACTGTTTTGCTTTTGCGCGGGAACAGGAGAGTTTTCGCCAAAGGTGATCATTGGCTCTTTGCCACCTTTATTATGATTCCCTAACGGACCGTGGCAGGCTTCACACTGCAAATCAGCCATGGGGGAAGCTTTTACATTGGGATTACCATGAACCCCATCAAAAATGGCCATGACCACGGCACTTTTTTTGTGACACATTAGGCAAGTGTCAGCCCCTTTGGCGGAATACTTACCTTCGGCGAATTTTTTGTCTAATGTCGCGACGACTTCCTCTGGTTTTTTGTCATCCCAAGGTGTCGCCGAGGCCGAAATACTCACGATTGATAACAAAATACATAGCATAGCATTAGCTATGCTTTTGAACTTTAGCCTTATTTCCATGTTCATCTTTTCCCGAGTGCATTTATATTTGTTATTTTGACGCTTTCGACATTACTAATTTAGCTTATTAAACTTGGTTAATATTAGAACAAATGTGTGACAGGCGCTTAACATTCATTGGTCTTTTCACTGTAAAGAGGGATGATTTTACTGGTGATATAGAGGAAGCGTGACCTTGATCACGTTTGCTTCGGCAGGGGATTTGTTCACAGCTTTTTGACTTCTGTCGATCGCATAACCGTCTTGGGCACTTGGGCGTGAATTTTTATTTTCAGTTGGCCGTTTATTCATTGGTATTTTTGTCACATAATACCCAACACAATTGAAAACTATTATCGTTACCAGTCAAAAATCTTGATCTAGGTAAAGTTATTAGGGTCATCGCTCAGTTACAATGGGCGCAGTTTTTCGAGCTGAACCTGTTGCAAGGTGGAATACGTAATGAAGTTAAGCGAACTCAGTCCCGGTGATCGCGGTATTATTTCTGAAGTGGGACGTTTAGCGTTACCACAAACCGTGAAGCGTAAGTTGTTGTCCATGGGGATCACGCCGAATACGCGTTTTTCATTGATCCGATACGCACCTATGGGCTCTGGTCTCGAACTGGATATTCGTGGTAGTAAACTTTGTATGCGCAGAGATTTGGCAGACATCATTGAGGTGGAAAAGGCGAATGACTAAGCAGTTTCATTGCGTCACAGTCGGTAACCCGAATGCGGGTAAATCGACGCTCTTTAACGCGCTAACCGGCGCGAATCAACAAGTCGGTAACTGGTCTGGTGTGACGGTCGAGAAAAAGACTGGTCATTTCACCTTAAACGGTGCCGATGTCTATCTGACCGATTTACCGGGTATTTACGATCTTCTGCCTGCGGGCAATAGTTGCGATTGTTCACTCGATGAGCAAATTGCGCAGCAATATCTCGCCGAGCAACGCGTCGATGGCATTATCAATTTAGTCGATGCCACTAACATCGAACGTCACTTATACCTCACTGCCCAATTGCGTGAACTCGCGATCCCTATGGTGGTGGTGTTGAACAAAATCGATTCTGCAGTCAAACGCGGTATCAAAGTCGATTTAAAGAAAATGAGCAAAGAGCTGGGCTGCCCCGTGATTGGTGTGTGCTCTCGCGATCCTGCCGATGTGGAAAAAGTGCAAGCGCAGGTACTCGATTTACTGCAAGGCCGAGTCTCTGAAGCGCCATTAGTGCTGCATTATGATGAACAAATTGAAGCGGGCGTGCAGTTACTTTGTAGCAAAGACGCGCAATTAAGCCGTGGCCGCGCCTTGGCTATGTTAGGCAATGGTTCAGGTTGTGGCAGCTGTCAGAATGCTGAGCTGCAGGATGAAGTGAATACCTGTACCCAGATTATCTCTTCGCAAGGCCATGATATTGAAGTGATGGTGGCTACCACGCGCTTTAATTTCGTTGAAAAAGTGTTTCAAGGTTCAGTGAAAGAGTCGGGATTCCTCACCCTCAGTGACAAATTAGATAAACTCGTATTGCATCCCATGCTAGGCATTCCTGTGTTCTTGTTCGTGATGTATTTGATGTTTATGTTCAGCATCAATATTGGCAGCGCTTTTATCGATTTCTTCGATGTGTTTGCGGGTGCGTTGTTTGTCGACCACTTTGGCGCATTTTTGACGAACATGGGCTCTCCGGCTTGGTTGGTCACTATTCTCGCTGGTGGTGTTGGCCAAGGTATTCAAACCGTGACCACGTTTATTCCGGTGATCGCTGCTTTATTCCTCGGTTTGTCAGTCCTTGAAAGCTCTGGCTACATGGCCCGCGCTGCATTTGTAGTTGATGGGTTAATGCGCCGTATCGGTCTGCCCGGTAAAGCTTTCGTGCCTATGATTGTCGGCTTTGGTTGTTCTGTGCCAGCGATTATGGCGACGCGGACCTTAGGCAGTGAACGTGAGCGTATTGTCACGGGTATGATGGCGCCATTTATGTCCTGCGGTGCACGTCTGCCAGTATATGCGTTATTTGCCGCGGCTTTCTTCCCCGATTCTGGGCAGAATTTAGTATTTTTGCTTTATGTAATTGGTATCTTTGCCGCTATCGGTACGGGTTTATTACTCAGAAGCACGCTGTTACCGGGTACCAGCAGCGCTGTGGTGATGGAACTGCCAAGCTATGAAATGCCAAAACTCAAAGCCGTAATGGTCCGTACAGGTAAACGCACTAAGAGCTTTATTTTAGGTGCGGGTAAAACCATTGTGCTGGTGGTGACGTTACTAAACTTTATCAATGCCATTGGTGTTGATGGCACTTTCGGCCATGAAGACAGCCAAGCATCTTTGCTGAGTGTCGCGAGCCAAAAAATCACGCCTATCTTCTCGCCTATGGGCATAGAGCAGGATAACTGGCCAGCAACGGTCGGAATTATCACAGGTATTTTTGCTAAAGAAGCGGTTGTTGGTACCTTAAACAGTTTGTACAGCACTGCTGCGCCCGCTGATGAAGAGCTGACACCCTTGAGTGAAAGCTTTAATGCGGCTCTGGCGACGATTCCTGCAAACTTGTTTGGAATTGATCTGGAAGATCCGCTGAAGTTGTCGGTTGGTGATTTGACTAATAAAGAAGCGATAGCGGAAGAGCAAGGCGTCGCGACATCGACCTTCGGTGCTCTGCAAGCTGGTTTCAGTGGTAAAATTGCGGCGTTCTCTTACTTGCTGTTTATCTTGCTGTATACCCCTTGTGTTGCGGCGATGGGCGCTTTAGTGCATGAGTTTGGTTCCCGTTGGGCGACATTTGCGGCAACGTGGACTTTCTCACTGGCCTATGGTTCAGCGACGGTGGTCTATCAAGCGGCAACCTTTACGCAGCATCCTGTGCAATCGAGTCTGTGGATTGGCTTCTTCCTGTTTGCGTTAGTGGCCTTTTATCAGTGGCTGAAACGTAAGGGCAGAAGAACCCAGCAGATCATTCCGGGGATCCGCATCATTACCGAGTAAGATTTACTGAGTCAACATGACTGAGTAATAAATGTCAGCTTAGTTAGGTCAAAGATAAAAGCAGCTTTCATGGCTGCTTTTATTGTTTTACTATCGCGGCTATAACCCAGCCGGTCAAAAACCATAGTTTTTAGCACTAGGCATTGTAACTAGTAGTGATCTGTAGGATCATGCTGGTTTTCTTAAAATTGCCATTGTTCGCAAAGAGGAATTCCATGAGTCATGTGGACACTGAAGTACGTCCGAGTAACTTTATTCGTAATATCATAGATGAAGATTTACAAAGCGGTAAGCACACGAGTGTACAGACTCGTTTCCCGCCGGAACCGAATGGCTATCTTCATATTGGTCATGCTAAATCTATCTGCTTAAATTTTGGGATAGCGCGAGACTATAATGGTCTGTGTAATTTACGTTTTGACGATACTAATCCTGAAAAAGAAGACATTGATTATGTTAATTCTATTCAGGCGGATGTGCGTTGGCTTGGATTCCAGTGGGATGGCGATGTACGCTATTCATCAAACTATTTTGATCAGTTACATCAATATGCAGTTGAACTGATCAACAAAGGTTTGGCTTATGTGTGTTTCTTGAATGCTGATGAAACTCGCGAATACCGTGGCACGTTAAAAGAGCCAGGTAAAAACAGTCCTTTCCGCGACACATCAGTCGAAGAGAACCTCGCCTTATTCGCTAAGATGCGCGACGGTGGTTTTAAAGAAGGTGAGTGTGCGCTGCGTGCAAAAATTGATATGGCGTCGCCATTCATGTGTATGCGCGATCCTATCATCTACCGTATTCGTTTTGCCCATCACCACCAAACGGGTGACAAGTGGTGCATTTACCCAATGTACGACTTTACCCACTGTATTTCTGATGCGTTAGAACATATTACCCACTCTTTATGTACTTTAGAGTTCCAAGACAACCGTCGTTTATACGACTGGGTGTTGGATAATTTGAATGATTTTCAAGCGCCGAATCGTACTCGTCAATACGAGTTTTCACGCTTAAATCTTGAATATACCTTAATGTCTAAGCGTAAGCTAAACGACCTTGTGACTCGCAAATTAGTGTCAGGTTGGGACGACCCACGTATGCCAACGATTGCTGGTCTACGTCGCCGTGGTTACACGCCTGCGTCAATTCGCGAGTTTTGCCAACGTATCGGCGTGACTAAGCAAGAGAATATGATTGAAGTTGGCATGTTAGATGCGTGTATTCGTGAAGAACTGAACGAACATGCACCGCGTGCGATGGCCGTATTACGTCCATTGAAAGTGATCATTGAAAACTATGCTGAAAGTGAACTTGAGTACATTCAAGCGGCCGCTCATCCAAATGATGAGAGAATGGGGACGCGTGAATTAGCCTTTGGCCGTGAAATATTGATTGATGTGGCTGACTTTAGAGAAGAAGCCAACAAACAATACAAACGTTTGGTAGCAGGTAAGGAAGTGCGTTTACGTAATGCCTATGTGATTAAAGCTGAGCGTTGTGACAAAGACAGCGAAGGCAATATCACGACGGTTTACTGCACTTATGATCCTGAAACCTTAGGTAAAAATCCTGCTGATGGCCGTAAAGTTAAAGGTGTGATCCATTGGGTTGAGGCATCTACTGCTAAACCAGCTGAATTCCGTCTCTATCAGCGTTTATTTACCGATCCTAATCCTGCTGCGGCAGAGACTGTGGACGAAGTATTAAACCCTGAATCCTTAGTGGTAGTGCACGGTTTTGCTGAAGCAAGCCTAGTGAATGCGCCAGCAGAAAAAGCTTATCAGTTTGAGCGTGAAGGTTATTTCTGTGCTGACAGCAAAGATTCGTCAGCGGATAATTTAGTGTTTAACTTAACTGTAGCGCTGCGTGATTCTTTCGAATGATTTAATAGAATTAGCTTGATTGAATTGGTTTGATGAAATGAGTCAAACAGTTCAACTCAACGAAGCTAACTTGAATTAAGCTAAGTTGTTCTGATCATTAATCAGACCCAAAAAAGAAGGCCTTTAGGCCTTCTTTTTTATTTTATGAATCAGCGATAAAGCTATTGGCTGGTGTGAGTGACAGTTAATTCGACTGGTTATTGATACATAGGACCAAAGCCTAGGCTCCATAAGATAACGCTGGTTGCCATTAGCCCTACTAACAGCACTAAACCTGCGGTCACCATAGAACTGGCGTAGATAAAGCCTTTCTCTTCAGGGATATTCATAATGATCGGCACACCCGCGTACAGTAAGTACACTGAGTAAGCCAAACCAATCAATCCCACTATCATGATAAACCACAGCACTGGATACAACGCAGCTAAACCGACCATGAACAATGGCGTAGCGGTATAGGACGCGAGTTCTAACGCTTGGATGTAGGTTGGGTTTGCATCGAAGGTTTTTGCCATCCAATAGGCCAAATAGGCGAGGGCAAATACGCCCGCAATCAGACCTAAATACATGCCAGCTGACATAAACATGGCGCTTTGAGGTGTGAGGTAAATCGGATCGCCAGCGCCTGGGTTCCAGCCAATATAAGCCGTAGCAATATAACTGCAAATTGCAGGGATTAAGGCGATCAGTACCACATGACTTAAGCTACTTTTTAGTGCCTCATGGTTTTTTTCAATTGTGTGCCACTCTTGTTTAGGATGAGTGTATAGCCCCATTAAGTGATTCAATATCATTATAATTATCCTTGTTCAGCATTGATGAATGGCTCGCCAAACGTCAGACGAGCTGATAACAGCTCCACAATCGAGGTTAAAATGGTGTCCTGTCCCTTTAACTGCCGATTGGTGACACATACAGAAGTGAGAAGCTGTGTGATCAGGATCTCAGTTCTTTAGAGTGTAGATTATTTATTGAACAAAAAGTTCGGCACGTCAAGTTTACTGAAGCCTAATGCTATAGCTTATGAGTAAATATGCGTAAAATAGCGCGATATTCAGAATGATATTGAGTGAGTCCATGCAGCAACTTCTTGCCCCCATCCACGCGTTTCTTCGCTGTGAAACACCGCAAACTTGGATTGATGTCGCGATAAAATCAGATTCCTTGGATGAGTTGCTTATCGATCATTGTAACTGTGAGTTAAAAGCGGCCCAGACGGCGATATTTTTGCTACGAAAATATGCGTTAGATAAAGACAGTGGTCGAGCTCTGTTGGGGTGGGCGAAACCCTATGAAGAGTTTATCTATTCGCAAGACCACGATGTGGTGAGTTTTCTGGCGCGCGATGTGAAAAAGAATGAGCTGGTGGCCGAACTTATGCCTAAGCCAAACTTTAAGTTTGCCGCTAATTTGGTTTCACCTTTAATCCGCTTGATTAAAGAAGAGTTTCATCATTTTGAGCAAGTATTGGAATTGATGCACAAACGCAGCATTGAGTATCGTAATATTCGCGCAGGCCGTTATGCCAAAGGCATGATGAGCTATGTAACCACCCATGAGAAAGATATCCTGCGGGATAAGCTGATTGTGGGGGCGTATATTGAGGCGCGTTCGTGCGAGCGTTTTGCTAAGTTGGCGCCCTATTTAGACGGTGAGCTGAGTAAGTTTTATGTGTCACTGCTGCGCTCTGAAGCTCGCCACTATCAAGATTATCTTGCATTAGCACAGTTGGTTTCACCTGAGGATATTAGCGAGCGCGTAAAGTACTTTGGTGAGTTAGAGGCTGAGTTGATTCTGGCGCAGGATGATGAGTTTCGTTTCCATAGTGGATCGCCGCTAGCAAATTGATTTGAAGCACCTTCTTTTTAAAAATTGATGAATTAAGTCGATATAGCTAAAACGATTAACGGTTCGCTCGAACCGTTAATATAATGCGTCTTTAACCTCAAACAAGGTCAATAAAAGCAAGCTAACTTAAGTTGTATGCTCGAAGGGTAAGGACTGTAAGTTAATCCCTTCGGCGCTCACACTCAGCACACTCCCTTGCTCATACCAATCGCCAACCACAATACGTTGACAGTCATTAGCAAGTAGATGAATGGCGGGTCTATGGGTATGACCGTGGATCATATGTTTGGTGTGGGTCTTGGCAAATAACGCATCGACCGCATTGGGCTCCACATCCATGATGGTGTAGCTTTTTTGCTGATTGCTGCTTTTGCTATTGCTGCGAATTTTATCGGCAATGCCCTGACGAGTTTTCTTGGATAAACAACCATATAGCCAACGCGCCAGTGACAAACTGCGCAGTTTTCGAAAGCGTTGGTAGGCTTTATCTAAAGTACACAAGCTGTCGCCGTGTAAGATAACCGTCTCTACGCCGTATAAATTCAGGCACGTCACTTCGGGTAAGATTTGCATTCCTGCGGCGCGCGCAAATTGCTTGCCTAACATAAAGTCACGGTTGCCGTGGATGAAATACACCGGCAGCTTTTGTGATACTTGCTTGATTTTTTCGGCGAGTTCGAGGGCAAAAGGTAAGGCAATATCATCGCCAACCCAGACTTCAAACAAATCACCTAGGATATAGAGGGCGTCGGCATCATCGAGCTCAGTGTCGAGGAAGCGAGTGAACGCTTGGGTGATATCAAGACGATCTGCACTCAGGTGCAGATCGCCTATAAATAAAGTTCGCATTCGCAGGAATTATGCCGCAACGCTGACTTTTTCAATCACAATGGCTTCTAATGGCACATCTTGATGCATGCCACGGTTGCCAGTGCTAACGGCTTTGATTTTTTCGATAATATCCATGCCTTCAACGATTTCGCCGAATACGCAGTAGCCCCAGCCTTGTGAGGTTTCTGATTTGAAATCGAGGAAAGTGTTGTCGTTCACGTTAATGAAGAACTGTGCTGTGGCCGAATGTGGATCAGAAGTACGTGCCATAGCGACAGTACCAGTACGGTTTGATAAACCGTTATTGGCTTCGTTTTTCACTGGCTCGTTACAACGCTTTTGGCTCATGTCTTCGTTGAAGCCACCACCTTGGATCATGAAACCGTCAATCACACGGTGGAAGATAGTGCCGTCGAAGAAACCTTCGTCAACATATTTCATAAAGTTTGCTACTGTTAACGGCGCTTTTTCAGCGTTCAGTTGCAGTTTAATGTCGCCCAAATTGGTGTGTATTGTGATCATGTTTTCATACTCTCTGTAAATAGTGGCGCGATTCTAACTTATCTCGGATTGCGCGCAAAGTGCAGTATTCAAAACCTGTCAGGCCGTGGTAGACTGACTCCTTGATTTTACACCTGAATGTATCATTGAAGAGAATATCGATGTTGAAGATTTACAACAGTATTACCCGCCAAAAACAGGAATTTAAGCCGATTACTCCCGGAAAAATCGGGATGTACGTGTGTGGCGTGACCATATACGATCTCTGTCATATTGGTCATGGCCGTACTTTTGTTTCCTTTGACATGATAGTGCGCTACCTGCGTTACGCGGGTTATGAAGTGAATTTTCAGCGCAATATTACCGATGTTGATGACAAAATCATCAAGCGCGCTAACGAGAATAACGAAAGCTGTGAAGCCTTAACCGAGCGTTTGATCGGTGAAATGCATCAAGACTTCGATGCCTTGAATATGTTGCGCCCCGATTTTGAACCGCGCGCAACCCTGCATATTGCCGAAATCATCGACATGGTTGAGTTATTACTCGCCCGTGGTCATGCCTACGTGGCGAGCGATGGTGATGTGCTTTTCAGCGTGGCTTCCTATCCTGATTACGGCCGTTTATCGGGTCAGAATTTAGATCAACTGCAAGCCGGTGCTCGGGTTGAAGTGGACGAAACCAAACAAAATCCAATGGATTTTGTGTTGTGGAAAATGTCTAAACCTGGTGAACCAACGTGGGAATCGCCATGGGGACCAGGTCGTCCTGGCTGGCATATTGAATGTTCGGCCATGAACAGTAAGCATTTAGGTCTGCATTTTGATATTCATGGCGGCGGCTCTGACTTACAGTTCCCGCACCATGAGAACGAAATCGCCCAGTCTTGCTGTGCCCATGACACGCCATACGTGAACTATTGGATGCACACTGGCATGGTGATGGTTGACCGTGAAAAAATGTCTAAGTCGTTAGGCAACTTCTTTACCATTCGCGATGTACTTGGTCACTATGATGCTGAGACTGTGCGTTATTTTCTGTTATCTGGCCATTATCGTAGCCAACTGAACTATTCAGAAGATAACTTAAAACAAGCTCGCTCAGCCTTAGAGCGTTTGTATACGGCCATTAAAGATGTCGACTTAACTGTCGCTGCGGCGCCAGCAGAAGAGTTTGTCGCGAAATTTAAAGCGGCGATGGATGATGACTTTAATACACCTGAAGCCTATTCAGTCCTGTTTGACATGGTACGTGAGATCAATCGCTTAAAACTGACCGATATGGCACAGGCATCGGCATTAGCAGTCACCTTGAAGCAATTAGCGGATGTTTTAGGCTTATTAAGCCAAGAGCCTGAAGCTTTCTTCCAAGGCGGCGGTAGTGACGATGAAGTGGCTGAAATCGAAGCTTTAATCGTTGAACGTAACCGTGCTCGTACTGAAAAGGACTGGGCTGCTGCGGATGTGGCGCGTAACCGTTTGAATGAGTTAGGCGTTGAGCTCGAAGATGGCCCAAGTGGTACCACTTGGCGTAAGAAATAAGCTTAGTTAGTTGTTTTCTCTCATCTAGACGAAATCTTCAGCCATAAAAAAACCTGCATCATGCAGGTTTTTTTATGGCTGAAGAACTTTAGAACTTAGTCGTGATATTGCTCGGCAGCGTATAAGGTATTTTCCAATAGACTCGCAATTGTCATCGGACCAACACCGCCGGGGACTGGAGTGATAAAGCTGGCATTTTGCGCCGCCACGTCATATTGCACATCGCCGACTAAGGTGCCGTTATCTAAACGGTTAATGCCTACGTCAATGACGATAGCGCCGGGCTTGATCCACTCACCAGGAATGAAGCCGGGTTTACCGACTGCGACAACCACGAGATCTGCGATACGAATTTTTTGCTCAAGATTCTTAGTGAAACGGTGGCAAGTGGTCGTAGTGCAACCCGCCAACAGTAATTCTAACGTCATAGGACGACCGACAATATTAGACGCACCAACCACGACAGCATCTAAACCATAAGTATCAACGCCGGTGGATTTGATGAGTGTCATTATGCCCATCGGCGTACAAGAGCGCAGCACAGGAATACGCTGGGCTAAACGGCCAACGTTGTACGGGTGAAATCCATCAACATCTTTATCTGGGCGAATTCGTTCGATGACTTTTGAATCTTCGATATGGGCAGGTAATGGCAGTTGTACTAAAATGCCATCGATGGTCGGATCATCATTCAGACTATCAATAAGGCTCAGCAACTCATCTTCACTGCAACTTGTATCTAAATCGTATGAACGAGAAATAAATCCAACTTCCTCACAGGCCTTACGTTTGCTTCCAACATAAACCTGTGATGCCGGATCGGCTCCCACTAATACTACGGCTAAACCCGGAATGCGCTGTCCAGCCTCTTTGCGGGCGGTGACTTTTTCGCTGAGCTTAGTGCGGATGGATTGAGCAATCGCCTTGCCGTCGATTATTTGGGCTGTCATGGGTGTAGGATATCCTTTATATGGGCGATGGTTAAAACAGTAGTTAACACAGAGATTGGCAATCGCGGCTATTTTAACAGGGCACAGCTACTGTGTCATGGTTAAAGCCGTCGCCAAATGGATAAAAAAAACCGGATTAGCCTGATAATTCAGCACCTAGAGTCAATCAATAAAAAAATCGTTGACGGTTGTAAAGTGAGGGGATAAGATGCGCTCCGTTCTCAGGCAGATGTGTTCATCTTGCGCTGAAAATGTTATGTAAGACCTTCGGTGATTAGCGCAGTCCGGTAGCGCATCTGGTTTGGGACCAGAGGGTCAGAGGTTCGAATCCTCTATCACCGACCACTTTATTATTGTTTGCTTCAATGAATTTAAAGATAATTTGAACTCAAATAAGTGAATGGTAGGGTTAGCTAAGTGCTTTCCAAAATCGGTTAGGATACAGAAAGTTCTGTAAACCATGCGCCCGTAGCTCAGTTGGATAGAGCACCCGCCTTCTAAGCGGGTGGTCGCAGGTTCGAATCCTGCCGGGCGTACCAGTTTCAGTGGTGATTGTAGCTCAGTTGGTAGAGTCCCGGATTGTGATTCCGGTTGTCGTGGGTTCGAGCCCCATCAGTCACCCCATTTTTTAGTACTTTGAGTACAAATTAAAAAAAGCGACCTTGTGTCGCTTTTTTTATACCCCAGATTCGGCTGTTGAGGCTCGACTCTGCAGAAAACGGTGGCTATAATGTCGCGTCTTGATAGATATCAACTATGAGCGACCTGTGCCTAAAGCCAGTAGTGGTGGGCATTGTAGTCAAATTTAATGATCAAGAAACGAATACCTGAATAGTTGATGAATCGGCTATTACAAAGGACGTTAGACAAATTTCGAGGTAAAACAATGCAAGTTTCTGTTGAAGCAACCCAAGGCCTAGAGCGTCGCCTGACCATTTCTGTTCCTGCTGAACAAATTGAAAAGCTGGTTAAAGACAGTTTACAACGTGAAGCTAAGCGTGCTCGTATCCCAGGTTTCCGTCCTGGTAAAGTGCCTATTACTGTAATTAACAAACGTTACGGCGCAGCGATTCGTCAAGACATCATGGGTGAAGTGATGCAACGTAACTTCATCGAAGCAATTATTGCTGAGAAGTTAAACCCAGCCGGTGCACCGACTTTTGTTCCAGGTTCAACTGATGGCGAAAAGTTCGAATTTATCGCTACCTTTGAAATCTATCCAGAAGTTGAGCTGAAAGGCTTAGATGCAATCGAAGTAGAACAACCAAAAGCTGAAGTGACTGACGCTGACGTTGACACTATGATTGAAACGCTACGTAAACAACACGCAACTTTCGCTGCTGTTGAACGTGAAGCTGCCGATGGCGACAAAGTGAAAATGAACTTTGTTGGCTCAGTTGATGGTGAAGAATTTGAAGGCGGCAAAGCTGACGATTTCGAACTGCAATTAGGCAGCGGCCGTATGATCCCTGGTTTTGAAGCGGGTATCTTAGGTCACAAAGCGGGTGAAGAATTTGTTATCGACGTGAACTTCCCAGAAGAATATCACGCTGAAAACCTGAAAGGTAAAGCCGCTAAGTTCGCGATCACGCTGACTGAAGTTCAAGCAGCTAACCTGCCAGAAGTAAACGATGAGTTTGCTGCTCTGTTCGGTATCAGCGAAGGTGGCTTAGAAGCCCTTAAAGCTGAAATCCGTAAAAACATGAACCGTGAACTTGAGCAAGCGTTAAAAGCTAACGTTAAAGAGCAAGTGATCAACGGTCTGTTAGCGAACAACGACATCACTTTGCCAAAAGCACTGATCGATGGCGAAGTTAACGTACTGCGTCAACAAGCAATGCAACGTTTTGGCAATCAAACGGCCAACATGCCTGAACTGCCAGCTGAATTGTTCACTGAACAAGCTGCACGTCGCGTTAAAATCGGTCTGTTATTAGGCGAAGTCATCAAGACTAACGAACTGAAAGCAGAAGACGAACGCGTACAAGGTTTGATCGCTTCTATGGCTTCTGCCTACGAAGATCCAAGTGAAGTTGTTGCTTATTACAACAGCAACAAAGAGCTGATGCAAAACATGCGCAACGTTGCTTTAGAAGAGCAAGCAGTTGAAGCACTGTTGAAATCTGCCAAAGTGACCGAAAAAGAAGTCGCTTTTGAAGAATTTATGAACAAGGCTACTGGTCGCGCATAAGCTAAGCTTGACTTGATTAGCTGTTCGCCATTTATAATGGCTCGTATGAGGCTCCTCATGCGAGCCATTTTTATTTAGGGAAGTGAATAATGCATAATGCGTCAGACATACAAAGTGCTTTAGTGCCTATGGTGATCGAACAGACTGCTAAGGGTGAACGCTCATACGATATTTATTCTCGTTTGTTGAAAGAGCGGATTATCTTTTTGGTAGGTCAAGTTGAAGAACACATGGCAAACCTTATCGTGGCGCAACTATTATTCTTAGAATCAGAAAGCCCAGATAAAGATATCTTTTTATACATTAACTCTCCAGGTGGCTCAGTCACCGCAGGCATGGCGATTTATGATACCATGCAGTTTATCAAACCGAATGTTAGCACTGTCTGTATCGGCCAAGCGGCCAGCATGGGCGCTTTCTTATTAGCCGGTGGTGAGAAGGGCAAACGTCACTGTTTACCAAACTCTCGTGTGATGATCCATCAACCACTGGGTGGTTTCCAAGGTCAAGCTTCTGACATCGCTATCCATGCCAAAGAAATCTTAGGCATTAAGAATAAGCTTAACCAAATGTTAGCCGAGCACACTGGCCAACCGCTCGAAGTGGTTGAACGCGATACCGATCGTGACAACTTCATGAGCGCGACTCAAGCCGTCGAATATGGCTTAGTTGACTCTGTGATGACGAAACGCGGCTGATTTTTGCTTTTGACTGAGCTATGCTCTGTAAAGGTTAAGCAAATTTAAGACAGGCAGTAGAGCAGACTGCAAATGAGGTAATTAATGGGCGACAACAAAAATAATGGTGACAGCGGTAAATTGCTGTACTGCTCTTTTTGCGGAAAGAGCCAGCATGAAGTCAGAAAACTCATTGCTGGCCCATCAGTGTATGTATGCGACGAATGTGTTGAGTTATGTAACGACATCATTCGCGAAGAGATTAAAGAAATCTCTCCAAAGCGCGATAGCGATAAGTTACCGACACCACATGAGTTGCGTGCACATTTAGACGATTATGTGATTGGCCAAGACAGGGCGAAGAAAGTGCTGTCTGTGGCAGTGTATAACCACTATAAGCGTTTGAAAAATGCGTCGCCTAAAGATGGTATCGAGCTGGGTAAGAGTAACATTTTACTTATCGGTCCAACGGGTAGTGGTAAGACGCTGTTGGCTGAAACCCTTGCGCGCTCACTCAATGTACCTTTCACTATGGCCGATGCCACGACACTGACTGAAGCGGGTTATGTGGGTGAAGACGTTGAAAACATCATTCAAAAGTTGCTGCAAAAGTGCGACTACGATGTAGAGAAAGCGCAGCGTGGTATCGTTTATATCGATGAAATTGATAAAATTAGCCGTAAGTCAGACAATCCATCGATCACCCGTGACGTATCGGGTGAGGGCGTGCAGCAAGCGCTGCTTAAGCTGATTGAAGGTACTGTTGCCGCGGTTCCACCACAAGGTGGCCGTAAGCATCCACAGCAAGAATTCTTACAAGTCGATACTTCTAAGATCCTGTTTATCTGTGGCGGTGCGTTTGCAGGGCTTGAGAAAGTGATTGAGCAACGTGCACACGTTGGTTCGGGTATTGGTTTCGGTGCTCAGGTAAAAGGCGAAAAAGAAAAGGCGACGATTTCTGAAACCTTAACTCAAGTTGAACCTGGCGATTTGGTCAAATATGGCTTAATTCCTGAGTTTATCGGCCGTCTGCCAGTGGTTGCGACTCTGACTGAGCTGGATGAAGAAGCCCTAGTGCAAATTTTATCTCAACCTAAAAATGCCCTGACTAAGCAGTACAGTGCGTTATTTGAGATGGAAGGCGTCGAGCTTGAGTTCCGCGAAGATGCACTTAAAGCGATAGCCCACAAGGCGATGTCACGTAAGACAGGTGCCCGTGGTTTACGCTCAATCGTTGAAAGTATTCTACTGGATACTATGTACGATATTCCTTCAGTCGATGGTGTTGTGAAGGCCGTTGTCGATGAATCAGTGGTGAAAGGTGAATCTGCACCTATCCTGATTTATGAGCACAATGAAGCCCAAGCAGCCTCTGGCGAGCAATAATTGTACTGATTGCTAATAAACTGAAAAACAAGGAGTCCAATGGACTCCTTTTTTCGTATTAGCCATTGAAACTCAATAAAGCGTCCCAATATACTCCAGTATTAATCCATTTCACCAAAGCGGAATCGAACTATGACCCAAGAGCGTGAAGCGCATATCGAACTCCCCGTGCTGCCACTGCGAGATGTGGTGGTCTATCCCCATATGGTAATTCCGTTATTTGTCGGACGAGAAAAATCTATTCGATGTCTCGAAACCGCAATGGCGCAGGATAAGCAAATTATTTTAGTGGCGCAGCGTGATGCCGAACTCGATGAACCATCAAAAGATGACATCTTCGAAGTGGGTACGGTTGCCTCTATTTTACAGTTACTTAAGCTGCCAGACGGCACAGTCAAAGTGTTGGTAGAAGGCGGTCGTCGCGCCCGTATTACCCGTTACACCCAAGAAACAGAATTCTTTGTGGCTAAGGCTGAGTATCTGGAATCAGAACCGCTGGAAGACAAAGAAGAAGAAGTGTTAGTGCGCAGTGCTATTGGTCAGTTTGAAGGTTATATCAAGCTGAACAAAAAGATCCCGCCAGAAGTCTTGACCTCTTTATCGGGTATCGATGAAGCGGCGCGTCTGGCAGATACTATGGCTGCACACATGCCACTTAAGCTTGAAGATAAGCAATCTGTGCTTGAGATGATCAATGTTGGCGAGCGTCTGGAATATTTAATGGCGATGATGGAATCGGAGATCGACCTATTGCAGGTTGAGAAACGTATCCGTACCCGCGTTAAAAAACAGATGGAAAAAAGTCAGCGTGAGTACTATCTGAACGAACAGATGAAAGCCATCCAGAAAGAACTGGGTGACTTAGACGAAGGCCATGACGAGTTTGAAGCCTTAAATCGTAAGATTGAAGAGGCTAACATGCCCGCCGAGGCGAAAGAAAAAGCCCTGGCTGAGCTTAACAAGCTACGTATGATGTCGCCAATGTCGGCAGAAGCCACAGTTGTTCGCAGCTATGTGGATTGGATGACGTCAGTGCCTTGGAGCCAACGCTCTAAAATCAAACGTGATTTAGCGAAAGCCCAAGAAGTGCTCGATACCGATCATTTTGGTCTGGAAAAAGTTAAAGAACGTATCTTGGAATATTTGGCAGTCCAAAGCCGAGTGCGTCAGCTTAAAGGACCAATCCTGTGTCTCGTTGGACCTCCAGGTGTGGGTAAAACTTCCTTGGGACAATCGATCGCTAAGGCGACCGGTCGTAAGTATGTGCGTGTTGCCTTAGGCGGCGTGCGTGATGAAGCGGAAATCCGTGGTCATCGCCGTACTTACATTGGGTCTATGCCAGGTAAAGTCATTCAAAAGATGGCCAAAGTCGGCGTGAAAAACCCGTTATTTTTGCTCGATGAAATCGACAAGATGAGTTCAGACATGCGCGGCGATCCGGCTTCTGCTTTATTAGAAGTGTTAGATCCTGAACAAAATGCGACCTTTAACGATCATTACCTCGAAGTCGATTACGACTTATCCGATGTGATGTTTGTGGCAACGTCTAACTCTATGGACATTCCTGGGCCACTACTTGACCGTATGGAAGTGATCCGTTTGTCGGGTTACACCGAAGACGAGAAGCTGAATATTGCTAAGCAACATTTGCTGAATAAGCAAATTGAGCGCAACGGCTTAAAAGCGGCTGAAATTAAAGTAGAGGATAGCGCTATCGTTGGCATTATCCGCTATTACACCCGTGAAGCGGGCGTGCGTTCGCTTGAGCGTGAATTGTCTAAGATTTGCCGTAAAGTCGTGAAAATGATTTTGCTCGATAAATCAGTAAAATCTGTCACTGTGAATCAAGAGAATCTTAAGTCATTCCTTGGCGTGCAGCGCTTCGATTACGGCAAAGCCGAGTCGAAGAACCAAATCGGTCAAGTGACAGGCTTAGCGTGGACACAAGTAGGCGGTGATCTGCTAACGATTGAAGCAACGTCAGTGCCTGGTAAAGGTAAGTTAACTTATACCGGTTCCCTTGGCGACGTGATGCAAGAGTCGATTCAAGCGGCTATGACCGTTGTTCGCGCCCGTGCGGAACAATTAGGCATCAATGCGGATTTCTACGAGAAGCGTGATATCCATGTGCATGTGCCAGAAGGTGCAACGCCAAAAGATGGTCCATCAGCTGGTGCGGCTATGTGTACCGCTTTAGTATCCAGCTTAACGGGTAACCCAGTGCGTAGCGACGTGGCCATGACAGGTGAAATAACCTTACGTGGTGAAGTGTTACCTATCGGTGGTTTAAAAGAAAAACTGCTTGCAGCACACCGCGGCGGCATAAAATTAGTGCTTATACCAAAAGAAAACGAGCGTGATCTGGAAGAAATTCCTGCCAATGTGATTGCCGATTTAGAAATTCGTCCCGTGCGTTGGGTCGATGAAGTGTTAAAACTGGCCCTAGAAAGACCGGTTGAAGGCTTCGAAGTGGTTAAAAACTTGGCATAACGCAAGAAATTGCGCTATCACGTTAAAAAAAATGAAAAAAGGGGCTTAACAAAGCGTAGACCTGTGGTAGCCTAGGTCTGTGGAGAGCCAGCTGCTCCAAGCCCTTGGCGCAACTGGCTTTGAGCTGTATCCAGTTTTATTTCTTTGGTTTTCGAACTCAGCTTGAACTTTGAATTCAAGCTTGTTATAAAAGCCTCCGCAGACCGCTCTAGAGACGGATTTGGTTGCGGCGCAAAAAAATTACATTCAAGGGGATGACATGAACAAATCTGAACTAATCGAGAAAATCGCATCTGGTGCTGACATTTCTAAAGCCGCTGCCGGCCGTGCACTGGATTCTTTTATCGCTGCTGTGACCGAAGGTCTGAAAGAAGGTGATAAAATTTCTCTTGTTGGTTTTGGTACTTTTGAAGTGCGTGAACGCGCTGAGCGTACTGGTCGCAACCCACAAACGGGTGAAGAAATCAAAATCGCAGCAGCTAAAATTCCAGCATTCAAAGCTGGTAAAGCACTGAAAGACGCTGTTAATTAATCATTAATATCGTAGCCTTTGTAAGGCATTCGTAATGACAAGCACTGTTTATCAGTGCTTTTTACGAATTGAAAGTAATGGAATATGAAGCTTAATTTCTACCATTACTCGGGGTTTTAGAATTTACCAGTGGTAGCGTCTGAATATTCCCCATAAATTACAGAAAGGCGCATCTCAAACTGATGCGCCTTTTTATTTTGTTAATCGCAACAAGCGAGAAATCTGATGTTAGAAAAGATCCGCGATGGTTCGCAAGGCGTGATTGCTAAAGGCATTCTCGTACTTGTGATTTTATCTTTTGCATTTGCAGGAGTCAGCAGTTACTTAGGTTCTACAACTGATGTGCCAGCAGCAGAAGTGAACGGTGACATAATCACTAAAGCCGAGCTTGAGCAGGCTTACCAAAGCGAGCGCTCTCGTATGGAGCAACAGCTAGGTGAGATGTTTGCTGCGTTATCTGCTGACGAAAAATATCTACAAAGCATTAAGCAGAGCGTATTAGAGCGCTTAGTGGCTGACAAACTGATTGATCAAGCGGCTAAGGCTATGGGGTTGCGTGTATCTGACGAACAGATTATTGCTGCCGTGAAAACTGAACCCGCATTCCAAACCGATGGAAAATTTGATAACGACCGTTATCAAGCGATTCTACGTCAGTTAGGTTATCAACCACAGGCGTTCAGAGACATGATGCGTGTCGATATGACTCGTCGTCAGTTAACGGCAGCGCTAGTTGGTACAGAATTTGTGTTAGCTGGCGAAGCTAAGCAGTTAGCTGAGTTACAAGGCCAAACCCGCGATGTGCGTTATTTAGTCGTTGATTCTGCGCCATTCTTAGCGACAGCGGTTGTGACTGACGAGCAAGTGAAAAACTATTATGACGCAAACCAAGGGCAGTTTATGAGCCCTGAAATGGTGAGCTTAGAATATGTTGAGCTGAATGCGGCTGATTTTGCTAAAAATAACCCAGTTTCAGATGAAGAAGCGCAAGCTTATTACGAAGAACATAAAGCGCAGTACGTGTCTAATGAGAAGCGTCTTGCCGCACACATTCTGGTTATGCCAGGTAGCGATGAAGCTGCTGCAAAAGCCAAGGCTGAAGATTTAGCTAAGCAATTAGACAGCGGTGCCGATTTTGCTGATCTGGCTAAAGCGAACTCTGACGATACCTTGAGTGCAGAGCAGGGCGGTAAACTGGATTGGTTTGAACCAGGCGTGATGGACCCCGCTTTCGATGCTGCATTATTTGCATTGAACAAAGGCCAATATTCTGCGGTGGTTAAAACTGACTTTGGTTTCCACATTATCAAGCTATTAGATGTGCAACCTGGTGTGACTGTACCGTTTGCCGATGTGAAAGCTAAGATAGTAGCGCAGTTGCAAGATAAGAAAGCAGTTGATCAGTTCTACAGCTTACAAAGCAAATTAGCTGATACTAGCTATGAAGTGCCAGATACGTTATCTGAAACCGCTAAAGCTGTGGGCGTCGATATTAAGACGACTCCACTGTTCTCTCGCGATAACGTTCCTGCAGCGCTGAACAAGCCTGACTTAGTCAAAGCCGCGTTCTCTGAAACTGTTATGCTGAAAGGGTTAAACAGTGAAGTGATTGAGCTTGAACCTAACCACGTAGTGGTGGTGCGTGTGAAGGAACATCACGATGCCGGCACTTTGGCCTTAGCGGAAGTGAAAGCCAATATCACAGAACGTTTGAAGCAAGATCAAGCAAACGAAGCTGCCCGTGCGAAAGCACAAGAGCTGATGGCCCAAGTTAAAGCTGGTGCAACGGATCTTGGTTTAGTGGCTAAAGCGAAACTAGGCCGCGGCGCGCAAGATGTTGATGCTGCGATTGTAGGCAAAGCGTTCCAAATGCCAACACCAAGCACTTCTCCAGTTGTCGATACCGTTGGTTTAGCAAATGGTTATGCCGTGGTTGCGCTAGATAAAGTCAACGCTGCTGAGGGTGTGAGTGATGAGCTGGTTAATGCCCTTAAACAACGCCTGAACGCACAATACAGCGAAGCAGACTACCGTGGCTTGATAGATTCACTTAAAGCCAATGCCAAGGTGCTTTACCCTGTAGAAGAATAATTTAAGTGAGGATAGCGCGTTGAACTGGTTATCCTGCTTGTAAACTTCGATTAAAAAGGCCAAGTGATTCCACTTGGCCTTTTTGTTTTTTCAATGCGATGAAGTGTGTCGATGATTGTGCAGTGAATAAGTTACTGCAACACAGTCAGATTCAATTTTCCATCACATCAAGCGCGGCGTTACAGTCGGGCTAGTCATCAACGCCTATCATCACGCTGCTGGCTTTGATAAGTGCATAAGCCGAATCCCCCACTTTAAGACCTAGGCGCTCGCAGGACGCTTTAGTCACCACAGAGGTCAATACGACTCCGGGTGCAAGTTCGATCGTCACTTCATTGTTTACCGCGCCCATTTCTATGGATTTGATCGTACCGCTGAGCGTATTTCTTGCGCTAATTTTCATCGTCTTTCCTTATTGAGGGATTATTAGGGAGTGATTGGTGAAAGCTAGTGTAGCGCATCTTAGTTCGGGCGTTGCAAATAAAAACGCCACTAAAAAGTGGCGTTTAACGTTGTGATAAGCAGTGACTAGCTATCGCAGTCGATTAGAGCTCGATAACGTCAAACTCAACGTATGGGTTAACGTCGGCATCGTAATCAATACCTTCGATACCAAAGCCGAATAATTTAATAAATTCAGCTTTGTATTCACGGTAATCCGTTAATTCTGACAAGTTTTCTGTGGTCACTTGTGGCCACAGATTACGGCAGTGTTGCTGAATATCTTCACGCAGTTCCCAATCGTCTAAACGGATGCGATTGTCGCTGTCAGTTTCTGGCTTAGCACCATCGGCGCGGAATAGACGCTCACTGAACATGCGATAGATTTGCTCCATACAACCTTCATGCAGACCTTCCTGACGCATTTTCTTGAATACCATAGCGATATACAAAGGCATGACTGGAATAGCCGAACTCGCTTGAGTCACAACGCTCTTCAGTACCGCGACATTAGCGCTGCCACCAGTGGCTGACAATTGCTCATTTAAGGCTTTTGCTGCGCGGTCTAAATCCATCTTGGCCTTGCCAAGGGCGCCGTGCCAGTAGATTGGCCACGTCAGTTCAGTACCGATATAGCTATAGGCTACGGTTTTGCAGTTATCCGCTAATACACCGGCTTCAGACAGGGCTTTGATCCACAGTTCCCAATCTTCGCCGCCCATCACTGTGACTGTGTCGGCAATTTCTTGCTCAGTTGCAGGCTCAACGGTGGCTTCAATGATGCAGTCTTTATTAGTATCAACCGCAGTAGCAGTGTAAGTTTCACCGATTGGTTTCAGCGCAGAACGGATAAGTTCACCAGAATCTGGCTGTTTGCGCACAGGTGATGCCAGTGAGTAAACGACCATGTCGATTTCACCGAGATCTTGCTTAATAAGCTCGATCACTTTTTGTTTTGCTTCATGGCTAAAGGCATCGCAGTTAATGCTCTTAGAATATAAGCCTTCAGCTTTAGCAAATTTGTCGAAAGCGGCAGAGTTGTACCAACCCGCAGTACCTGGTTTCGTTTCAGTACCTGGCTTTTCGAAGAACACGCCAATCGTTGCGGCATCGCTACCGAAAGCGGCTGCGATACGTGAAGACAGACCGTAACCGCTTGATGAACCAACCACTAATACCCTTTTCGGGCCGTTAGCAATTTTACCTTTAGCTTTGGTTAGCGTGATTTGTTCTTGAACGTTTGCTTCACAACCGACTGGGTGTGTAGTGGTACAAATGAATCCACGAATTTTTGGTTTGATAATCATGTTTAAGCTTCTTCTATCAAAATGACCAATAGGATAAATATTTCGGCGGGTAAATGGCACCTATTTTTAGCCAATTCACCTGATTATTTAAGTGGTTGGAGCAGTTTAACGTTTATGGACAAACAGACTTTGCTCTTGGATCAACCTCTGGGTATATTCATGTTGTGGCGAGTTAAATATCTGTTCTGTAGGCGCTTTCTCGACCATAACACCTTTGTGCAGCACCATGATTTTATCGCTAACATGGCGAATAATATTGAGATTATGGGATACGAAGATATAAGACAAGCCGAGGTCTTTTTGCAGTTTCAGCAGCAAATTAAGAATTTGTGAGCGTACTGAAAGGTCAAGCGCGGTCAAGGCTTCGTCGGCAATAATAATTTTAGGATTGAGCATTAAGGCTCGCGCTACCGCAACGCGCTGTTTCTGGCCTTCGGAAATCATGTGCGGATAAAACTCCGCATGCTCAGGTAATAAGCCCACTTTACGCAATGTGTCGACCACTTGGGTGTGCCGCGATTGCGCCGACATTTTGGTATTAAAACGCAGCGGCTCATCGAGCAACTGGCCAATTGTCAAACGCGGGTTTAGTGAGGTATTCGGATCTTGGAAAATCATTCGAATCAAGCGGCATCTTTGCTTGATATCGCGGCTGTCTAAGGCTTCACCTTCGAAAAAAATCTCGCCGCCGCTGCGGGGCTCAGCACCGACCAAAATGCGGGCTAAGGTACTTTTACCCGAACCCGCTTCACCCACTATGGCTAAGGTTTCGCCGCGCTGGAGCTCGAAGGATACGGGCGCTAATGCATCGTTATATTGGCGGGAAAAGCCTCGATAACCGGTATCGTATCTTTTATAAAGATCGTTAACTTTAAGCAGTGGGGTCGTCATTGTGGGTTTCGCCGTGATAAGGGAAATGACAGGCAAAATAGCGGTCTTTAATATGACTTAAATTTGGCTGATTAACGCATTTTTTTTGGGCTTCGGGGCAACGAGGCCCTAAGCGGCAACCGATTGGCAAATGCTGTAAGGCAGGCGCAGACCCTGGAAGGGTAGGCATAATCGCCTTGTGGCCACCTGAGCCTGAATAGTCGGGCATGTTGTCAAGCAGCGCCTTAGTGTAAGGATGATAAGGCTGCTTAATCACTTCGTCTGTCGGCCCTGATTCCATAACCTGACCGCAATAGAGCACGGATAAGTGATCGCACCATTGGGCTAAGGTTTCAAGCTCGTGGCTGATCAATAGAATCGATACATTTTGTAATTGATTTAATTGAGATAATAATCTGAATATCTGCGCTTGAGTGCTGAGCTCCATCGAGCTTGTGGGTTCATCGGCAATCAAGAGGCGAGGCTGATTAGCAACCGCCATCGCAATCATCACCTTTTGGCATTCGCCTTCGGATAATTCCCACGCATAGCTAGACATTACCTGTCGAGGATTTTTAATCCCGACTTTATGCAGCCATTTTTGCGCTGTCAGCCGTGCATGTCGACGTTTTTGCCAAAAATAGGCATTGGGATTCTTAGGCATAGCTTGCATCAGCTGACTGCCGACGGTTTGCGCCGGATCTAAGCTGCCCGATGGATCTTGGAAGATCATCGCCATGTCTGAACCCATTAGATTGCGGCGCTCTTTTGAGCTCATAGCCATCAAGTTATTGCCATCCCACATCATGCGATCGGCTGTGATGGTCCAGTTGGGACCTGGGATCCCAAGAATCGCTCTGGCTAATAAACTTCGTCCAGAGCCTGACTCACCGACTAGGCCATGAATTTCGCCGGCATTGAGCGTTAAGCTGACTTTTTCGAGCGCCCGCACTCTACCGTGGGGCGTATCGAGTTCAATCGTGAGATTTCGTACGTCGAGTAAAGGCATAAGTTAGTTTCTGATGGGCGCAAGCGCCGACCGTAGGCCATCGCCAACCAAGTTAATGGAAAGCACACTGAAAAGAATCGCTAAGCCCGGGATAGTTACAGCCCAAGGCGCCGTTAATAAATTATCCATACCTTGGGCGACCATAGCGCCCCATTCAGGGCTTGGTGCCTGCGCGCCCAAGCTTAAAAAACCGAGGGCTGCGATATCTAAAATGGCGGCCGAAATGGCAAGTGTGGTTTGAATGATCACCACTTCCCACACGTTTGGCATGATGACATACCAAAAAATTTGCATCGAGTTCGCGCCGTCTAAACGTGCGGCTGTGACATATTCTTTTTGTAATTCTTCATGCACTGACTGGTGTATGGAGCGCACAAATTGTGGGGTTAAGGCAATCCCGACGGCCCAGAACACGTTTTCAAGCCCTGGTCCCATTACAGCGACCACTAAAATGGCCATCAATAATGAGGGAATTGATAACAGCGCGTCGAGTAAGTGCCCGAGAATACTGGATTTTAAGCCCCGCATCATGCCCGACAACGACCCTATGATAAAGCCTGTGAATAAAGCGGTAACTACGATCAGCAGCGCCATGCCAAAGGTCAAGTGCGCGCCGTGTAATAATCGGCTGAAAATATCGCGGCCGAGATCGTCAGTCCCTAAAAAGTGCGCCACTGTCCCTGAAGGGTCCCAAGAGGGTGGCAATAGCAAGGCTCTTGGATCTTGTGCCTCTGGCGGAAAGGGCGCAATCATAGGGCCAAACAGGGTTAGCAAGAGCAGAAATGCAATCGTCCATAGACCCGCTAAGGCGAAAGGATTAGCCGAAAAGTTAATCCAAACCCGCATAGTCGGGGAGGCAATTTGATCTTCTTGATAAATTTTAACTGGTGGCATAAAGGTCTTTTCTGCTCAATGGATTAAAGACTGTGTGCAGCACTTCAATCAAGATACTTAGGAAGATAATCAATAGGGCTACGGCCAGAATACCACCTTGGATGACAGTGTAGTCCCGTTGGTAAATCCCTGAAACCAGCCAAGAACCCACGCCAGGCCATGAGAAAATCATTTCGACCACTATGGCATAACTGGCAAATGAGCCAAGCATGAGCCCTAAATGTTTAAGCACAGGGATCAAGGCATTGGGTAGTGCATGGCGCAGTATAATTGTACTTGTATGCATGCCTCTGGCTTCGGCGGCGCGAATAAAAGTTTGATTCATTACATTCATCATCGCCGAACGAGTGCTGCGAACCACCACAGTAAAAGGTAACACGGCGAGTGTCGTGGCAGGCAAAATGATGTGCAGCAGCGCATCTTTAAATGCCGACATGCCGTATTCAGACTCTGATAACAGGGTATCTACTAGCATAAAGCCAGTGACGGGTTTGATTTCATATAACAAATTGATTTGTCCGGAAATCGGTAACCAACCGAGATCGACACCAAACCAGAGTGAAAGATACAGGCCTAACCAGAATACGGGCACAGAGTAGCCAGTCAGCGTGATCGCCATAATGGTATTCTGGGTGAGTTTATGTTGGCTCTGGGAGGCAAGCACACCTAAGGGAACGCCAAAGAAAATTGCAATAATGGCTGCCATTACAGCGAGTTCAAAAGAGGCGGGCAGAACGGCACTGAGTTCTTCGGCCACTTCTTGATGTGAGGTGACTGAAATACCTAAATTACCGCTAAGCCTTTGTTGCAGGTAAGCGATAAATTGCCACGCTTGGTTTTTATCTAATTTGTAGTCTTGCTCGATTTGAACCAGTTGACTCGCCGTCGGTGTATGTATGCCAGTGAGTGCGTGGGTGCGATCCACCGGAAATAAGCCGGTGGCGTAAAATAAGACACCTACCATGACTAACGAAGTGGCCAGAAACAAATTGAGGCGGCGCAGTAGGTATTTAAGCATTAATTCGCCTCCTCTTGTGCTTGGCTAGTGTGGGCGAAGGAAATGCCACCAAAAGGCGTGAGTTGCATGTCTTTAACATCATGGCGAGTCAACGCCACACGTTTGGCATGGGCCAGACTCAGCATAGGCACTTGTTCGGCCAAAAAGGCTTCTGCTTGCTGATAAATCACTTTACGTTCGACCTGATCTGATACTTCCCTTGCGCTATCTAAGATGGCATCAAACTCAGGGTTACACCAGCGCGAACGATTGTTATTCGACTGCATTGCGGCGCAGCTCAGCAGTGGAGTAAAGAAGTTATCGGGATCGCTGTTATCGGCATTCCAGCCAATCAGCACAGAATCATAGTCATCGCGGCTGAGCCGCTGACTAAACACGCTCCAGTCGTAACTGACGATGTTCACTTTTACGCCTACGTTGGCCAGATCCGATTGAATTAATTCGGCCGTTTTTAACGCATTGGGATTATAGGCGCGGGCGACTGGCATGGCCCAAATATCAATACTGAGATTTTTTATGCCCGCTTCTTTTAACAGGTCGCGCGCTTTTTGCGGATTGTAATCTACAAGCCCTTTGTTATTGTCGTAGGCCCAAGATGCTGGCGGCAGAACGCCTGTGGCTTCAATGGCGGTATTTTGATAAACCGCCCGCAGGATATTTTGTTTATCGACCGCATAGGCGAGGGCGCGGCGAACACGGACATCATTCAGTGGCGGCTTTTGCGTATTAAAGGCCCAAAATGCCACGTTGAGTCCAGGTTGTGACTCAATATTCAATTTTTCATGTTGCTTGATAACAGGCAGCTCACCCGCTTTGGGCAGCGCAGACACACTGCAATCGCCCGCGATCAGTTTTGCGAGTCTGACGGTACTTTTGGGCGTGATATCAAATACGAGCATATCGATTTTTGCTGGTTCGCCCCAAAAGTCAGGATGACGACGATAGCGAATATATTCGTTTTTCGCGTACTGAACTAAGGTGAACGGCCCAGTGCCAATGGCAAAGTGGTCGACGTTTTCAGGATGACCCAATGCTAACTGCTGCTGCGCATACTCATCGGATAAGATCACCGCAAAGTCGGTGGCTAAATTCGACAGAAAAGACGCGTCTTTGCGGGTCAAATAAAAGACCACTTCATGATCGTTTATCTTTTCTATCCCTTTGACCTGCTCAGAAAAGCCAATACTTTGGAAGAAGGGATAACCCGTGCGGGAGACAAAATGATAAGGATGTTGGGTATCGATAATACGTTTAAAAGAGAACAACACATCGTCGGCATTGAAGGGCCGTGTTGGGGTAAACCGCTTCGAATGCTGGAACTGCACGTTTTCCCTGAGGGTGAAGCGATAGCTTAAGCCATCATCGGACATAGCCCAACTCGTCGCCAAGGCAGGGACAAGCTTGCCTGACTGGGTATCATAATCCACTAAGCGACTATAAATTTGGTGCGAGGTGGCATCGATTGTCGTGCCAGACGTCACCAATTGTGGATTAAAAGACTCAGGGTTCCCTTCGGAGCAATACACCAAACCGGAAGGGAGTCGTTGGGGGCCACACGCGACCAACAACCAACTCATGCAAGAAACTGCAGTTGTTAGGCACAGGCGTCTAATTAGCACACTCATTTATAAATCATTATTTTATCGACTATGAACGGCTATTTTAGCAGTGCATCTCCCCCATGGGCAATCTGCTTATGCTTTATCAAGTAAATTGTATTTTTTAAGGATGCCACGCAGTTGGTGGTAGCTTAATCCGAGCATGTCGGCGGTTTTCTTTTGGTTGTATTGGCTGCTTGAGAGTGCTTGCTGGATAAGATCCATCTCAAACTTCTCAGTTTGTTCTTTAAAATCCAGCGGAAAATTAAAGCTATTCACCGAAGACTCAGTATTGACTGGTACTTCAGCCTCAAGTATCGGCGCAGATTGCGGCGTACTGGCAAGGGTTGTCGGCGCGACTGAGGTGATTTGGCGTTCGCGGGTCTTGATCCGAGTTTTAGGTCGATAGGGTGAAGCAAAGGGATCGAGGGTGATATGGTCGATGGGCCGATTTTCACCACCATTACGGTAAACGCTGCGCTCGACCACGTTTTTAAGTTCACGGATATTGCCCGGCCAGTCGTGGGTCATTAATTGCTCGACCGCATGGGCACTAAAACCGCTGAACAGTTGCAGCTTTAATTGGCGTGCCATGCCAACAGCGAAGTATTCCGCCAGCGTCATTATGTCTTCTGGGCGGCAACGCAGCGGTGGCAGAGTGATCACATCGAAGGCGAGTCTATCGAGCAAGTCGGCACGAAATTCGCCTGCGTCAGCAAGCGAGGGCAGATCTTCGTTAGCGGCGCAGATTAAACGAACATCACTTTGCACGGTTTTACTGCCGCCGACTCGTTCAAATTCGCCGTATTCAATGACACGCAGAAGCTTTTCTTGGATAAGTCCTGAGGTATTGGCTAATTCGTCGAGGAATAAAGTGCCGCCGTCGGCGCGCTCAAAGCGACCTTCGTGTTTGCCTTTGGCGCCAGTAAAGGCACCTGACTCATGGCCAAATAATTCGCTCTCGAGTAAATTTTCACTCAAAGATGAACAGTTTAGCTTAATAAAACTTTGATCCCAGCGCTTAGACAGATAATGTAAGCGTTCGGCAATAAGCTCTTTACCTGTGCCACGTTCACCAATAATCAGTACGGGTTTAGACAGCGGCGCTATTTGCGACACATGTTCTAACACTTCGAGTAGGGCGTTGGATTGACCGATAAGGTTGTCTTGCTGAAATTTATTATCCACGATATTTTTTAGTCTTTCGCGCTAAAATTTGGTGAAAATGATAATAAGTGGCTTGAAGCGTAAAAGGAAGTAAAAGTTAAAATTTTGTTTAAGCTGCTGTATTTAAATAAGAAGTAAAAGTTGGCACGGTTAGTGTATTACCTTATACGAGACCAACATTAATTTGAGGATAGGATTATGGGAATTTTCTCTCGTTTCGCCGATATCATTAACTCTAATATCAGCGCATTGCTGGATAAAGCCGAAGACCCAGAAAAAATGGTTCGACTGATTATCCAAGAAATGGAAGACACACTCGTTGAAGTACGTTCTACCTCAGCTAAAGTGTTAGCTGAAAAGAAAGAGCTGCAACGTCGTATCAACCGCGTGTTAGAGCAAGTGCAAGATTGGCAAGATAAGGCTGAACTGGCACTGTCCAAAGACCGTGAAGACTTAGCGAAAGCCGCTTTAGTTGAAAAACAAAAAGCGACCGGTTTAGCGGACACGCTGAATCAAGAGTTAGCTGTTATCGATGAACATATCGCACGTTTGAAAGATGAAGTGGGTATGTTGCAAGAAAAGCTGCTCGATGCAAAAGCGCGTCAAAAGACCATTATTTTGCGCACTCAAACAGCGTCATCACGCTTAGAAGTGAAAAAGCAGTTAGATTCAAGCAAGATCGACAACGCTATGCTCAAGTTTGAGCAATATGAGCGCCGTGTCGAAGGCTTAGAAGCCCAAGTTGAATCTTACGATCTTGGCAGCAAAAAGACCTTAGCCGATGAGTTTGCGGCGCTAGAAGCGGAAGATTCTGTGAATGCAGAACTGGCAGCGCTAAAAGTCAAGGTAAAAGGTAAAGCGCCAACTAAGTCAAAAGAATAACAATTCAGAGGTGAGTTATGGATATGGACGTGCTAATGGCGCCGATTATTATTTTCATGGTGATAGTCGCGCCAATATGGTTAGTTCTTCATTATCGCAGTAAGCGACAAGTGAGCCAGGGACTCACTGAGGAAGAGTTTTCACAACTCAATGACTTGATATCCAAGGCCGATAAAATGGCGGCGCGTATCGAGACCTTAGAGGCCATTCTGGATACAGAATCGCCCGAATGGAGGGGGAAACATGAGAGGATCTAATGGCCGTACTTTGTACCGCATTCCCCAGTCAGGCAAAATAGCGGGTGTATGTGCAGGGATTGCCGAGTACTTTGCGATTGAAACTTGGTTAGTGCGAGTACTGGCGGTGTCTATCTTCTTACTCGGCGGCTCAGGTGTAGTGTTTATCATCTATGTCGCTTTGTGGGTGATTTTAGACATCAAGCCGCAAAAGCATTACGATAGAGACGATATCGAGGTGAAGAAGAAGCCGTGGCAGTCGGGAGAACCCGCAAAGCAAGCGCTGAGCGACGTGAGTCGTCAATTTCGAAGTCTGGAAGTCAGGCTACAAAATTTAGAACGTCACGTCACCTCTGACAACTTTGATTTAAAAAGACAAATCAATAGTTTGTAACCCTTCTAAAGGGCGGCCATGTCCGCCCTTGTTGCTTAATCTCTGTTTCACTCCAGTATATAGTCAACATCACTTGACATAAGTTAACATCATTCGACATAAGGGAAGTCTCTATGGGAATGCTTGATGCCTCGCTCCATAAATTAACCCAAAAGGGACAATCCCTGTTACATCGCACCGCGGACCGGCATTTACGTTTGGCCGTGACTGGGCTTTCTGGTGCGGGAAAAACCGCGTTTATCACAGGGTTAGTCAATCAGTTACTTAATTCTGGTCCTGTCTCAACCTTACCCCACGCCCGCAACAACAGCGCTTTGCCACTGTGGCAGGTGAGCCGCGATCAGCGTTTGCTCGGGGTTAAGCGTGCCATGCAGCCGGATCTGGAAATCGCCAGTTTTGATTATCAAGGCGCCATGTTAGCGCTCACTTCCGATCCTGCGACATGGCCAGCCTCCACTCGCACTATTTCTGAATTACGACTGGCGATTAAATACCGACCGCAAAAGGGCTTACTGGCCAAGTTTTCTGATACCGCCACACTGTATTTGGACATAGTCGATTATCCCGGCGAATGGCTACTCGATTTACCTATGCTGCGCCAAGACTTTGTTACTTGGTGCCGTGCTCAACAAGTTCGCATCGAGAATCTTAAAAGCTCACCCTTGTATGCTGAGTTTGAACAATCTTTGATGTCATTAGATTTAGCCGCTAGCGCCGATGAGCAGCAATTAAAGCGGATTGCCGATCAATATCAGTTATTACTCAATGATTTAGTGCACGTGCAAGGTTATTACCAAGCGCAGCCTGGGCGCATGTTATTGCCGGGTGAATGGCAGGGCGCTCCCTTATTGGCTTTTTTCCCCCTGTTATTGGTCAATGATGAAAAGTTCGCAGCGCTTTCGCAAAGCGATAAACACAGTGGATTCCATGTACTGGAAAAACGCTATCAAGAATACGTCGCTAAAGTGGTTAAGCCTTTCTATAAAAACCACTTTGCCGGTTTTGATCGGCAACTCGTGTTAGTTGACTGCTTTAGTGCGTTGAATCGCGGTAAAAAGCAATTTGAGGATATGGGCGCGGCGCTCAATGCCATTATGGAAAGCTTTCAGTTTGGCCAATCGAGTTATTTACGGCGTTTATTTTCTCCCCGTATCGACCGTTTGTTGTTTGCTGCGAGCAAGGTTGACCATGTGACGCGCGATCAGCAGAGCCATGTTTTGTCCTTGCTGACCGATATGTTGAAACACAGCCAGCATTTTGCCAGTTTCGATGGTTGTAAAGTGGAGACGATGGCGATTAGCGCCATCAAGGCGACTCGCCATGGCATGGTAACGACCCAGGAGGGTGAGGTCGAAGTCGTGCAGGGGACGGGACTCAATGGTAAAGCCCTGACCTTGTTTCCAGGCGAAGTGCCCACTCGCTTACCTGAGCCTGATTTTTGGCATGACCAAGGGTTTAACTTTGTCGGCTTTGCGCCGCCGAGTAATGCCAATGCTGACCCATCTCAAGTGCACTTTGACCATATTCGTCTCGATCATTTGTTGCAGTACTTACTGGGAGATAAGTTGGAATGACGCTAAAGCTATCGGATAACGCTAATGAGCAGGCTTCTAATTCTTCTGCGAACTCCTTTGAACGCTCGGCTGAACATAAGCCGCTGAAAAAGCAGCAGCTGTTTGACCCACAAGTAGTGGAGCTCAAACCCAACAAAGAGGAACTCAAAGGGGCGAAAGCTTTTGATCCGCATACACCAGTGCAAGAAGTGGCTGCCGATATTGAGGAATTGATGGATGAAACGCTGTCATCCCATCCTAAAATGATCGATGCTAAATCGGTATCGCCTCAACTCGTAAAATCACGCCGTTGGTCTTGGCTCGCTCGTCTGGCGGTAACGAGTTTATTGCTGCTCGTGGTAGTTCAAACGGGATTAGGATTGAGGGATGCCTGGCTTGAGAGCCCTTGGTTGTTTAGTTTTTATGGCGTTGCGCTTGGGGTCGTTAGTGCGTGGGCATTGGCGGGGGCGTTTAGTGAGTACCGTAAACTGAAGCGACTCAAACAGGTCGCCGATACCCAAGAAACGGGCGCTAGGCTGGCGCAGAGCATGCAAATGGGTGAGGCAGACAGTTTTATCGATAACATAGTGTGCCACTATGGCGACAGCCAAGGTTTGCAGCAACTGCGTCGCTCATTAAAAGATGAACATAATGATGCCGAGAAAGTCTTGTTATTTGAGGACTTAGTGCTGACGGAGCGAGATGAACTGGCCAAAAAAGTAGTGCGACGCTATGCGGCTGAGTCGGCAGTGCTACTGGCGGCCAGTCCGTTAGCTGTGCTCGATATGGCCATTATCCTCTGGCGTAATCAACGTATGCTGCGTGATGTCGCCCGCTGTTATTGCATAGAGCTAGGTTATTGGAGCCGGATTAAACTTATCCGCAGTATCATCATCAATATTATTTATGCGGGCACCAGTGAGTTAGTTACCGATTTAGGAACACAGCTGTTATCGGTTGAAATGACAGGTAAATTGTCTGCTCGCTTGGCCCAAGGCTTAGGGGGCGGTATGTTAACTGCGCGCCTTGGATATCAAGCAATGGCGCTGTGTCGGCCGATTGTGTTTAGGGAAGAACAAAGGCCTAAATTGTCTAAAGTGCATCAGGAATTGTTGATCGAACTGAAGCAGTTTTCAGGCAAGTTGTTTACCAAGGAAGGCCGCGACGCATTAAAAGGCCAGTTCGCCGATGTTGATGACAAAGTCTCTCGGCCAGATAAAGATAAGTCTAAAGAGTAGATATTATTTAATATCAACTGATTAACCGATTTAAATCGGCCGAAAGTAGATGCGCTAATAGACTTGTTCCTTAGCGCATTTTTTTATGATTTTTTGCAGGTACCGAGTATGACCAAGTGCGGCTGAAAAGTGCTATGTAACAAGTTAATTACACTTGGCACGCTGCTATTTTCGCCATGCTACTGGCTTAAGTGCTTGGCCGCGTTATGGTAGGGCTTATTCGATAGGGCTAATGTTATCCATTGAATAATCCATAACGCAGGCATTGAGCATCCCAAACGAACAATCAATCAAGAACGGGAATCGCTCAATGCCAATTACAAGGAGCTAGGTATGCAAGATGAGTCAGGCAAGATGTGGAAAGCGGCAACACAGGTTATTCATGGCGGTCATGAGCGTGAGGCCTTTGGCGCCTTAGTGACGCCGCTATATCAAAGTGCGACTTTTGTGTTTGAGTCCGCACAGCAAGGTGGTGAGCGATTTGCGGGTAATGAGCCGGGGTATATTTACACGCGCTTAGGTAATCCGACAACCGCCGAGCTTGAACGTAAAATGGCGATTTTAGAAGGTGCAGAGGCCGCCGCTGCAACCGCATCTGGTATGGGCGCAGTATCCGCCGCATTACTGGCTAACTTGCAGATGGGCGATCACTTAGTGGCATCCAATGCCGTATACGGTTGTACTTATGCGCTAATGACGACTCAGTTCGCTCGCTTTGGGATTGAAGTGTCCCTAGTGGACTTTTCATCGGTAGCAGAAATAGAAGCGGCGATTAAATCCAATACTAAGGTCATTTTCTGTGAAACCCCAGTGAATCCCCATTTACAGGTGTTTGATTTGGCAGCAATTGCGACTATTGCCAAACGTTATCAGTTGGTCAGTATTGTTGATAATACTTTTATGACCCCATTACTGCAGAGGCCGCTGGATTTTGGTATCGATTTAGTGATCCACAGTGCGACTAAATATCTGAATGGTCATGGTGATGTGATTGCGGGAATAGTGTGTGGCAGCGAAGAACAGCTCCATAAAGTGAAGTATGAAATCTTAAAAGATATTGGCGCTGTGATATCGCCACACGATGCTTGGCTGATCTTGCGCGGCCTTAAAACCTTAGATGTACGTTTACAGCGCCATTGCGATAGTGCCCAACGCGTGGCCGAATTTTTGGCTGAACATCCCAGTATTAACCGCGTGTATTATCCCGGACTTGCCTCTCACCAAGGGCATAAATTCATTGGTCAGCAGATGAAACGTGCCGGCGGGGTGATCGCATTTGAACTGGCGGCAAATTTAGAAGAAGCCATGGCCTTTGTGGGGCATTTAAGCTTGTTCTCTATTGCAGTGAGCTTAGGTGATGCTGAATCCCTCATTCAACATCCTGCGTCGATGACGCACTCTCCCTACACCCCAGAGGCGAGAGCCGCGGCTGGCATTGGTGACAATCTGCTGCGAATTTCTATTGGCTTAGAAGATTGTGACGACATTATCGCTGACTTGAGTCAGGCGTTAGCGCGTTTAGCTTAACGAGTGTCACTAATTTAAACCACCAACTATTTGAATTATAAAAGGGATGCGATTTAGTATCCCTTTTTCTATGGTTAGGTCTAGGTTCATCGGGTTAAGAGGTGAAGTTTAGCTAGGGTGAATATTTGTGGCGCCGATTTGGTATTTCATAACAGCATGGACTATTTTTGATTTGAGGCCACGGAAGTAGGAAGAGAGGCCGCAATTCATGGAATAGAGGAAGAGTTATGAACATCACCAAATGTATACCCGCTATTATGAGCGGCATGGCATTAACGGCTTTTTTGGCAATGCCAGCAATCGCCGCAGACACCCCGACTAAAGCCGCCGCTAAAATGCAGACTCAGGCTAAAACCGAGGCGAGCGATATGGCATCGGATGCGAAGAAAGCTATGCCGGATGCTGCTCAAGTCAACATCAATACGGCTTCAGCCGAGCAGTTACAAGTGCTAAAAGGGATAGGTGCCGCTAAGGCGCAAGCGATTGTCGATTACCGAACCAAAAATGGTAAGTTCAATGCAATTGATGATTTAGCCAATGTCTCGGGTGTTGGGGCTAAGTTGATTGAGCAGAATCGTCATTTGATTAAGTTGTAATTATCTCAGGCGATGATTGAGCGTCATTATGTATTGAGTTTTACTCTTGTTGGATTTTCTTTATACCAAGTTTGACACAGTGAAACTCAGGGAAATGTCTATAAAAGTCTGCATTTGCAGGCTTTTATCATTTCAATCACTGCACTTGCTTATAGATTGTGCAGTTAGGCGGGATATTAAGAGATCTTGTCGATTAGCGCTTGATCCCATAGGAGGCATGGGGGATAATCCTCGGCGTTCAAGCAAGCGCTTTGGTTTATATCTTTCAAAGCAATGCTCGAAGTTATGGTGACCCTAGGGTCCCCCCGCAATGATAACTTGTGAACTCGGCCAGGCCCGGAAGGGAGCAACCGCAGCAAGCGACTCGTGTGCCGGGGTGTCGGCTCTAGGGGAACCTCCAATTCTGCAATACCTCTGTTTTATTCTCGTTTCACTTCTCTCTATCTACTCAATTTATTTTATTCAATATAGTAGCTAACTGACTATTTCTGTTTTCTGCCGTTAATCATTTATAGCGTGAATACTTTATACGCAATGGGATAATCCATTGTTTGCCTCTTTCCTGCCACTGCAACGGCTAAAATACCCTCAAAAGTCAGACCTTAGCGAGATTAACGATTGGCTTCGGCTTCTTCCTGCAATCTTTTTTGCAGATTTTGTTTAAGGAAGGCGCGGGACTTTTCGAGTGCGGTTTGGATCTCACGCTTTAATGCTTGCAGCTCGTTATAGTCTTCAAAGAAGTAGGTATCGACGAGGTGGCGTATGTAGCGCACTGGCAGTTGATTTAAGGTCACACAACATAAGTCGGCGAGATAGTCCTCAGGAAGCTCGTCCATAAGTCCTTCATCTGACAATATTTCCATTAAAAGAACTTCGTAGTAATTACGGATTTCGAGTTGCATCGTTATGCTCCATGACGGTTTTCATTGAGTTTGCTACCACAAATGGTTTGCCGCAATAAAAAGTTGACTGTGTCTTTGGCTTAATTGTAGTGCGTCTCTGCTATAGCCGCCGCCTATCACGGCTGCAATTGGAATATTTTCCGATTTTGCCATTGATAACACAGTTAAATCCCGTCTGAACAGCCCTTCTTGACTGATATTGAGCAAGCCGAGATCATCATTTTGATGGATATCGACCCCAGCATCATAAAGAATGAGATCTGGCTGATGGATGCGGATGAGTAGGGCGAGTGTTTGCTCCACGGTTTCGAGATACAGATTGTCATCGCTGCCTTTGGTTAGCTCAATATCATGGTGGGAATCCTGCTTACGACTCGGGAAGTTCTCTTTGCAGTGAATCGAGCAACTGATTATCCCTTGATGTCGCTGGCTGAGTGTTGCACTACCGTCACCTTGATGCACATCGCAATCAAAAATCAGTACCTTGTGCACTTGCTGGCTCGCGATGGCATTTTTGGCCGCAAGGATAAGATCGTTGAAAATACAATAGCCACTGCCAAAATCGTAATGGGCGTGATGGTAGCCGCCCGTTAGGTGCAGGCCAATACCCTGATTTATGGCCAATGAAGCTGTGAAAGTGGTGCCTGCCACAGAATGCAAGGTGCGCTCGACTAAGGCTTCACTCCATGGAAAACCAATCCGCCTAAGCGCCGCTGTTGGCAACGTGCCCGAGATAAACTGCTCTACGTACTCGCGTTGATGCACTTGCATTACATCCTGCGCTGTCATCGCCGTTGGCGTGTGGAACTGGGCTGGTGTGGCAAGCTGATTCTCGAGTAAGTACTGCCGTAGATGCGCGTACTTGGTCGTGGGGAATCTGTGGTGAGGAGGAAGCGCCAGCTTGGAATAGCTGGCGTGATAAACCAGTGGGATCAGAGTCAATATTGACTAAACCTCGTTATCGTAAGTCGTTATAGCTGTGAAATTGCCCAGCTCATAAATTCTTTACGTGTTTTCTCATCCGCTTGTAACCACCAGTATTGCAACATTTGTTGTGGATTAGCAGCTGTTGCTTTAGAAGTGTCTAAGGGAGCTGTGAGTGACGTCGCGCTAACGGTAGCCGATGTTGCCACGGGTGCTGGTGCAACGGCAACCACTGCGCCAGCTGCACCGGTTGCTGCTGCGGCAGTTCCCGATACGTCAACGGCTTGATTACCACTGAAAAGGCGAGAGACAAAGCTTTCTTCTTCTAAATTGGTATTTACCACTTGGAAATTGACGTCGCCTTTGTCGCCACGGGTCAATTTGATTTGTGGGTTTTGCGCGTAAACTTTTGGCTTTTTAACGACTTTGCCTTCGGCGGCTTGGAGGTAATATTGATAGTCGCCATCAACGTCTAAGGTCACGATGAAAGGGGCTGATTTAACAAAGGTTTGGCTATCGCTAAAATCGTCTTCTACCATCTCATGGTAACGAATGGCGATTTTATGAGTGCCAGGTGTCAATTCTAAGCTGCTTTTATGATTGAACACGCTAGACTCGACTTTTTTACCATCGAGTGCAAGGTACTCAAATGACATCGGAATGTTGAGATCTGCGGCGAAAGCTGAAGCAGAACCGAGTAATACTAGCAGGCTGCTGATTGGCAAAAGTGATTTCAATTGTTACTCCTTAACGATTATTACTCTGATACGGACGTTCGAATATTTGAATGCGATCTTCTATATAACTAATAGCTTGCCTGCATTTTCCTAGACGACGATGCATCAAAAGGATGTCATTTTGCAATTTTATTTTGTCAGCACTATGACAGTTTTCAAGTTTTGATTCCATTTCTTCAATTTTTTGTTCAAATTTTTTCGCCCAATTTAGGTGTTTGTTCAATTCTTCATAGATCTCGTGACTATTTTGCATCACGTTATTGGCGATCCAATCGAAACCGCTGGCTTGGTGAGACTGATTCTGACGCTCGGCAAAACGGGCGCGGCTACTGGCACGTTGCTGAGTCTTGGACTTAATGTCGATAGAGGTCGTCAGCAAGGCCCGTTTGACGGCGGTGAATCTGTCTTGGATCCGCTCACAGCTGAGGGCAATCGTCTGGGGGGCGAGTTTGAGCTTAATTTGTTTTTCAAGCTGTATAATGCTGCTCCTAATTTGTTCAATACAGGGGCCGAGTTGGGCGCCGTGTTGGACAAACAGCGAATGATTAAAGCGCTCCGTTTCTTGCAGGAGTTTGCGCTGCGGCGGCGCGAGTCGATTATCGTGCTGCAGTACTTCTTGCTCTAGCGCTTTGAGCTGATTTTTCAGCATCACCAGTAATTGTTGGGTGTTCACAACCATGCGCTCCATGCCAAATTCGCTGCAATCATTAGCACGATTAAAATAAACAGTGGACGAATAAAGGGCATGCCAAATTTAATCGCGCAGCGCGCGCCGATAAATGAGCCTAACATCATGCATAATCCCATCCACAAACCTATTTGCCACTCTACCTGCCCAAGCCAGCCAAAGATAGTCAATGCGGTCAAGTTGCTGGTGAAGGTCATCGCACGGGCGAGGCCGCAACTGTGCAGTAAAGGCAGTTTATACAAAGAGCCGGATGTGACAGTCCAAAACGCGCCAATGCCAGGTCCTGCAAAACCATCATAAGTGCCTAAAGCGAGTCCCTGTAGCCATTGTTGCTTGGCGGGTGGTTTGCTGGTTGGGGCTTGGCAGTTAACATCTGATATCGCATTGGGGCTGATTAAACTGTAAATGGCAATGCCAATGATCAGCAGCGGCAGGGCTTTTTCGAGCCATTGGGTATCGACTAAATAGACTAAGAAACTGCCCAATACGGCACCAATAAAGGTGGCAATAAAGGCCATGTACCAAAACGAGGGTTTAAAAAGGTGCTGACGATAATAGGTCCAAGCCGCCATTGAAGAGCCAAAACTGGCGGCTAACTTATTGGTGCCTAGTACTGTGTGCGGTGCAATGCCTAAGGTTAACAGCGCGGGGATCGACAATAGACCACCGCCGCCAACGACGGCATCGATGAATCCAGCGATAAGACCTATAACTGCCAACAGGGCCCAATGACTGGGCTCGAGTAACAATTCCAAATTTTAATCCTACTCTATGACACGTCTAAAGGGCGGTAAGGCGTCCAGCAAGGACTTGCCATAGCGTTTAGTAACTAACCGCCTATCTAAAATGGTGACTCGGCCATAATCTTGCTCTTTACGCAGTAATCTACCACAACTTTGAATAAGCTTACGTGAAGCATCTGGGATAGTCAGTTGCAAGAAGGGATTGCCGCCTTTGACTTTGACATATTCCGCATGGGCTTGTTCAACGGGTGAGGTTGGCACCGCAAAGGGCAGTTTAGTGACGATCAAGTTCGTCAGATAATCGCCGGGTAAGTCGAGACCTTCGGAGAAACTACCGGTGCCGAACAATATGCTCGGTTCACCTTTATCGCACTTGGCTTTATGATTTTCGAGCAGCTGTTGCCGTGGCGCATTGCCTTGAATAAGCAGCTCAGTGGCGATTTTACCCTCAAGTAATTCAACTACTTTTTCCATCTGCCAGTAGGAGGCGAATAACACTAAGGTGGCCATTTCTCCTTCAATCAGAGTAATGATTTGCTCGGCAAGTTCTGCCGTATAGGCATCATCCGTCGGCTCAGTGCGCATTTTGGGTAAATAAAGTGTCGCGTTATTGGGATAATCGAAGGGCGATTGTAAGGCTAAATAACGACTGCCATCGTTGAGTGATAAACCGACTTGATGCACAAAATGGTCGAAGTTATTGAGCGCGCGTAGCGTGGCGCTACATAAAACTACGCCCGCGGCTTTCTGCCACAGCATGGATTCCAGCATAAAGCCAACTTCGATAGGCGAGGCGCTAAACAGATAATCCACTTGTTTACCTGTGATGAGCTCGACCCAGCGCGCCATAGGGGCACCTTTATGTTTATCTTCCTTGGCCATCATCTTCCACAATTTTTGTAGATTCTCGAGCCTTTGCAGCATAAATCCGGTTTCGGCCAATAGTGCTTCGGATTGATGTTTAGGAATGTCGCCATCTTTAATCGCCTCTGCCAACAGTGACAGCATTTTATTAAACTGTTTGAGGGCAAGATTAGAGGTCACTGCAAGGTTTTCAGCCAGAATGAGTAATGAGTCAGGCAGTTTGCCGTGCTCAAAACGCAGACGGTTTTCAGGATTAGCAAAGTGCTTAGTCTGGGTATCGCAGTAGTGGGCCACTTGATTGAGCTGGGCGATAAGATCGCCTAAGTGATCTTGCATCGCCTGCGCGGGAGCAATGATGTTGTTGCTCTTTATTTGGTTTTGTAACTTAGCGCAGGTTTTGCCAATTTTTTCGAGCCAGTCACAGGCGCCCCTCAGCGTGGCCTGCGCACTGGAGAAGTCCCGCGCCACAATGGGTAAGTGATGTGCCTCGTCGATAACATAAAACACGTCTTCTGGATCGGGCAAAATCACGCCGCCACCTAATTCTAAATCGGCAAATAACAAGCTGTGGTTGGCGATGAGCACGTCCCAGGTATCGACATCTTCACGGGCTTTATGGAACGGGCAATTTCTGTGGCTGGCGACTTGGCGATGACAGCTGTGTTTGTCGCAGGCGATTTGTTGCCACAGATGATCGGGCAGCGGCACGGCTAAGGTATCGATTTCACCGTTCCAGCGACCTTCGTTATAGTCTTTTAACAGGCCATGCATCATAGCCACTTGGCTATTGTCAGGCTTAGTTTGCCACATGGCCATTTGTGTACTGTTGTCGTCACCGATGAGCATCGCCAGTTTCGATAGACACACATAACGTTGTCGACCTTTGACTAGGCCAAAGCGGAAATTTAAGCCAGATTGCCCAAGGAAGAAGGGCAAGTCTTTATGCAGTAACTGTTCTTGCAGGGCGACGGTCGCGGTGGCGATACAGACTTTTTTCTTGCTCGCTAATGCCAGTGGAATGGTACCGAGTATATAAGACAATGATTTACCGATACCTGTCCCTGCTTCAACCACGATAATGCGTCTATCTTTGTCATAGTCGCCGGCGAGGGTCTTAGAGATTTCCGCCACCATATAGTTTTGTTCGCGGCGCGGCCTAAAATTAGGCAAGGCGGTAGCGATATCCTTATAGATGGCGCGGATCTGGGTTTTTACATTGTCAGGTAACATGCGTCACTACTTTATCGAATTAATGCTGTACATAATAACAGTGATTGCATAGCCTAAGAAACTTTTCTGCCATTTGGCGGCATTTAAATTGAGGAACCATCTAAATTGACAAGCTATGCGATTTGGGAACCCATGCGATGAAGCCAGAGGCTGCCGCGGCCGTTAGTGTACAAGGTCGAGTCTTAACACGCCATGCGATTCATCGTCATGGGAATTTAGTATTGCAGTATTATCTGGCGACCGCTCAAGGCCCTGTGCTGGTGGAAGTGCAAGGTACTGAACACATTTGTTTTTGCCATCAAACGGATGTGGCGGCTCTACAGTTACAAACGCCGGGTCAAGCATTGCGGTTTGTGCCATTAGCACTCAAAAGCTTTAAAGGCGGCGCTGTCAGTGGTGTTTATGCCAAATCGAGCAATAGTTTACGTACCTTACAGCGTATCGCTAAAGATGCTGACATCCCCTTATTTGAAGCCGATATTCGACCCGAACAGCGTTATTTAATCGAGCGGTTTGTGGCGCTGGATGTGGCATTTTTAGGGTATTTCTCTGCGACGAGTAACATACTCGCGCCGACTAGCGACAGTCTTGTGGCTAACTCGCTGCCCGTGTTTATCGCCGAGCGGGCAAAGAGTATTGCCCCCTTAATGGCGGTGAATTTACGCTGTATTTCACTGGATTTTGAATGCAGCTTTGAGGGTTTACTCTATTCGGTTGCGCTATATGGTCAAGACAGTAGCCAAGCCGAGGGGCAAGGCAGCCTCAAGCAGACTTATGAAAAAGTGATCATGGTGGGCGAAGCTGAATCAAACGCCCCCGAGTATATTGAATGGGTGGTCGATGAAGCTGCACTTATTCATCGATTAATCGCGTGGTTCCATGAGTTTGATCCTGATTTTATTATCGGTTGGTCAGTGGTGAGCTTCGATCTCGCGCTATTGTCACGCCGTGCATTATTACACCGTATTCCACTCACCATTGGCCGCGGTGGCGCTAAGCTCGATTGGAAGGTTGATAATAAATTTCGCCCAGAAACCTTAGTCTTACCGGGCCGTGTGGTACTCGATGGTATCGATTGGCTTAAGGCGGCTTTTTATCACTTTGAGCGTTTCTCGCTTGAATTTGTGTCGCGGCAATTATTAGGTGAAGGCAAGGCCATTCATAACGTCGATAATCGCGTTGAAGAAATTGACCAGCTGTTTAAGACAGATAAACAAGCCTTAGCGCATTACAATCTTACCGATAGCCGCCTAGTGTGGGATATTTTTACTCACACTCAATTGTGGGATTTTGCCCTCGCGCGTGCCGAACTGACAGGTTTAGAACTGGGACGGGTAGGGGCTTCGGTGGCGGCGTTTAATCATTTGTATTTACCGCATCTACATCGCGTGGGTTATGTCGCTCCAGCAGAGCCTGTGAGTCAGGGCATTGAAAGTCCTGGCGGCTACGTGATGGATTCTGTGCCGGGTCTTTATAAACACATCTTAGTGTTCGATTTTAAAAGCTTGTATCCCTCCATTATTCGCACCTTTTTGATCGATCCTAAGGGATTGATTGAGGGCTTGCAGTTGCCTGACTCTGAATGTGTTGCGGGGTTTCTCGGCGGCCGTTTCAGTCGGCAACAGCCTATTTTACCTAAGCTAATTCAAACCCTATCCGAGCAGCGCGAAAAGGCCAAGCGTGAGCACAATGCGCCGTTATCCCAAGCGATAAAAATTATCATGAACTCGTTGTATGGGGTTTTAGGCTCTCAAGGCTGCGTGTTTCATGATGCCAAGTTGGCAAGTTCGATCACGATGCGTGGCCATCAAATCATGAAACAAACCCGTGCATGGATAGAAGAGATGGGCTATCAAGTGATTTATGGCGATACGGATTCGACCTTTGTCTGGCTTGGCAGCGAGCCTGATCTCTCAGACATTAACGCCTTGGGTAACAGTCTGGCGCAAGATATCAATGCGAAGTGGCAGGCTAAGATCTGTGCTGATCACCAAGTTGAGAGTTTTCTCGAGTTACAGTTTGAGCGGCATTACGAGCAGTTCTTTATGCCAACTTTAAGAGGCTCATTAGAAGGCAGTAAAAAACGTTATGTTGGCGCGTGGCGCAATGCGAACGATGAACTTGAGCTCACCTTTAAAGGTATGGAACAAGTGCGCAGTGATTGGAGCCCCTTAGCGCGCAAAGTCCAAGAGTCACTCTATGAGCGAATGTTTAACCAAAGGGATATCAGTGTTTATTTAGCCAGCGTGTTTGAAAAACTGCTTGATGGTCAGTTGGATAATGATTTGGTATTTCGTAAACGTATGCGGCGCAATATCGAAGATTACACGGCTAAATCTTCACCACATGTTAAAGTTGCCCAGCAACTATGCGACATAACAGGTGACACTACTTTTGGCAAGCGTGGGGCGCAAATTGATTACCTGATTACTGTAAATGGACCGGAACCCTTACTGTACAGAACGTCACCAATTGATTACCAATACTACATTGATAAGCAAATTGGCCCTATTGCAGAGCCGGTATTTTCGATAATGAAACTAAACTACATGGATATTGCGTCAAAGCAGTTGCTGTTAATATAGTGTTTTTAATGTTTTTTATGTGTTGCCATAAGTGGCGAATGTAGCGTTTTAACCTGTTTTGTAGAGGTTAACTGGTTTGTTTTTGTGATGTTAATCGACATATTCTTTAGGTTTCGCTTTGAGGGGATATTGAAAATTTGCTACCCTTTAAGTGGAAATTGTAAGGAAATATAACAACGGAATGACGTTGGCAGAACATAAACAAAAAAGGTTAAGCACCAAATGAACAAGACGTTAGTAGCAACTGCGCTTGCAGCAATGTTTTTAGTACCATCAGTCTCGGCTATCGAGATCTATAAAGATAATAAAAATGCCGTAGAAATCGGTGGTTTTATTGATGCACGCGTGATCAACACTCAAGGGGAAACAGAGGTTGTTAACGGCGCATCTCGCATTAATTTTGGTTTTAATCGTGAGTTGACTGACGGTTGGAAAGCCTTTGCTAAATTAGAGTGGGGTGTAAACCCAGTTGGTAATAGCGATATTGTCTATAACAATCGCTTCGAATCTGTTCAAGAAGAGTTCTTCTATAACCGTTTAGGTTACGCAGGTCTGTCCCACGACACTTATGGAACACTGACTATCGGTAAGCAGTGGGGTGCTTGGTACGATGTCGTTTACAACACTAACTACGGTTTTGTGTGGGACGGCAACACTGCAGGTGTTTACACTTATAACAAAGATGACGGCGCGGTAAACGGTGTGGGTCGTGGTGATAAAACGGTCCAGTATCGCAATGCCTTTGGCGATGTTAGCTTCGCAGTTCAAGCGCAGTTAAAAAACAGCAGCTTCTATACCTGTGATACTACGGATGATATCAGCCAAGCTCAGTGTCAAGCGAACTGGGAAAGCGGTGATAAAGCGGCTCAACAAGTTGAGTACAACTACACCTATGGTGGCGCGCTGACTTATAAAGCCACTGATATGTTGACGTTAACTGCGGGTGTAAACCGTGGTGAGTTTGATGTGAGTTTTGGTAACGGCGAACAAACTACAGCGGTTGATCTTATCTACGGTGCTGGTATCACTTGGGGTAACTTCGATAACGATGGTTTATATGCCGCAGCGAACTTCAACAGACAAGAAAACCATGACACTGACAATATTGGTCGTTTGATCAAAGATGCCTATGGTATTGAAAGTTTAGTTTCTTACAAGTTTGACAATGGCCTGCGTCCATTCATTTCTTACAACGTGCTTGATGCGGGTAAAGACTATGTCATCCAGCCTAACTTCAATGCCGATCCAAACGATGAATTTAAACGTCAGTTTGTCGTGGTCGGATTGCATTTTGTATGGGATCCAAACACAGTTCTGTACATAGAAGCACGTAAAGATTACAGCGATTTCACCAGCGCAGATAAAGATCAAGAAGCCAGAATGGCACTTTCTGAATCTGATGGCGTAGCAATCGGTATCCGTTACACGCTTTAAGTTCTTCCTTGTATATTACAAAAGTTTAAGTGTTTAGAATTGTGCCAGTTGTAAGTGTTGCTTCAAAGCCCAAAGTATAAAACTTTGGGCTTATTCATTAGCAAAGGTATTTAAAATCAATGATACCGTCTTGAATAGTTTAAGTTTTAGCATTTTCTCTCATTACAATCTCACGTCAATTCTGATCTTAGTTGTGCCATCTCCATTCCTATAATCACTTTCTGTATAAATAATCACCACTCTCTCATCCTCATGAATCTTTATTAGAGTAATAATGTGTCATTTGTTTGTTATTTGTTGATTTAGTGTTTTATATGTGATTTTATTGCTCTTGAAGTTGACGTATTGGCAACCAAGGTTGCAGTAAAGCAATTTACGTTATCTATACATAAATGTAGATGCAAAATATAAGAAAAACATGATTTATCAAGGGAGATAGACAATGTACAAGAACAATTTATTATCTAGCTCAGTGCGTTACGCTCTGCTTGGCGGTTTAGCGGCTGCGACATTAAATGCTCCTACAGTTTTGGCAGCTGAGGATGGAGCAAAAGTTGAGCGTATTGAGGTTACAGGTTCACGTTTAAAACGAACAGATATGGAAAATGCGACGCCAGTAACGACTATTACTTCCGAGCAATTAACCAGCTTAGGTATTCAGGATGTTGGTGAATTTTTGCAATCTAGTTCCGTTATGTCCGGTTCTCCAGTCGCTACTACTACAAATAACGGGGGAGATGGTAGCGCTTTTGTTGAACTAAGAGGTTTAGGATCATCACGTACCTTATTGCTAGTAAATGGACGCCGTCCGGTTTCTAATGATATGCAGAATATTCCTGCGTCTATGATTGAGCGTGTTGAAATTTTAAAAGATGGAGCTTCGGCAACCTATGGTGCTGATGCTGTTGCGGGTGTAGTCAACATTATTACTAAACGTAATTTCGATGGGCTAGAGTTCACTGCTCAAACAAAGCAAAACTTTGATGTTGATGCTGGTGAGCAAACAAGTTTCAGTTTAATTGCTGGGAAAAAGTTTGATACTGGGCACTTAGTATTTAACGTTGACTATGTCAAACAGAAAGAAATTTATCAGGGTGATGTAACTGATGTTGATTTTTTTCAGCATCCATGGAACGTTGAGGATCCTGATAGTTTCCAAGCTAATGGTTTGATTCCTCCAGGACAAGATGGTGCAAACGCCTTCGATGCTGGTAGTTCTATTATTCCATGCGGTAATTTCTTTTTATTCGGGAAACCAGGTTCATATACGAATGGAAAATGTCGTGACAATGGTGATCAATCAGCCAGTGATCTAGCGACACTAAACGATATGAGACGCTATGATGGTTCTAAAGATACTTACAACTATAATCCTGTTAACTACCTTCAAACTCCATATGAAAAATTAAACTTTTATATTGATGGTAGTTTTGAACTTAATGATAATGTAACCATTTATTCAGAAACTCGCATTAATAAGCGTGAATCAAGACAAGAGTTAGCTGCAGTTCCATATAATACGGGTACAGATCCAGGTTTTACTGTAATTGATCCTGTAACAGGGTTTTCTTACAATGGAGTATCGAAAGATAACTATTACAATCCTTTTGGTGAGGATGTAAAACAAGCTCGTCGTCGTATGCTTGAAGGTGGTCGCTCATTTGAACAAGATATTCTTCGTGCACAACAAGTAATTGGTGCTGATATTACACTGAATGACGTGTGGTCATTAGATGTTAACTATAACTATGGCTATTCACAACGAACAGATAATGATTTTGGTCAATTATACGGCCCTAATTTAGCAAAAGCTTTGGGACCATCATTTAAGGATGCAGATGGTAATGTTGTATGCGGTACTGCTGGCAATGTCATTAACGGTTGTGTACCACTAAATTTATTTGGTGGTGCAGGTAGTATTACGTCTGATATGCTTGATTATATAACAGCTCCACTAGTCGACTCTTCAAATTATAAATTAGAAACCTTTACAGCGTTTTTAGGCGGAGAGTTATTTGATTTACCAGCTGGATCTGTAAGTGCCGGTTTTGGTTATGAATATCGTGGTGAAAAAGCTGAAGCCAACGTAGACTCTGGCAAATTTATGAGTCAGGTTTCAGGGAATAAATCTAAAGGAACAAATGGTTCGTTCTATGTTAACTCATTATTTGCAGAATTTCGTATTCCTGTTGTCGAAGGATTACCTGGCGTAGAGCGCTTAGAAATTCCTGTAGGAATTCGTTATGATAATTTTGATACCTTTGGCGGTTCAACAACATATCAAACTGGTCTTGAGTGGACTATATTTGATGGTCTGTTAGCCCGCTCCACATATGGAACAGTATTCAGAGCGCCAGATATTGGTGAATTATATGGACCAGCTAATGATTCATTTGCATCAGCTACTGATCCATGTCGTACATCTAATTGGGCTGATCTAAGTGCAGAATCTCAAGCTAGATGTGTTGCAGATGGAGTACCATCTGGTGGAGTTGATAATGACCAGTCGCAACAGTTGGCTAAGGTTGGTGGTAATCCTGATTTGAAGCCTGAGGAAGGTGATACTTTAACTGTAGGAGTTGCTTATTCTCCTGACTTTATTGAAGGATTAGGTTTAACTTTAGATTACTGGGCTGTTGATATAGATAACGTTATCACCTCTATTGACCCTTCAGATTCTATTGATGGTTGTTATTTAGGCAACTTAGATGAAATGTGTAATAGCGTCAATCGTGGGCCTGATGGTAATCTTTCATATGTTGATGGACGAAATATTAACCTAGCACGAATGACTGCAAAAGGGGTTGATTTTGAAGCTGATTATGGTTTTGAAACATCTATAGGTGATTTTAAACTTAATTTTGTTTGGACTCATTTCTTAGAGCGTGGCGAAAATTCATTTGTAGCGACTGAACAGGCTGATGGTAGTTTTGCTTATGAGTATGCTTTTGGTGATGTTGCCGGTACATTTGTAAACGATACTTCTTATGCTGAAGATAAGTGGAATTTCAGTGCTAATTATAAATGGGAAGACTTAAGTGTAACTTATCGTACTAATTATATTTCAAGCATGACATATGACACATTAACTTACGTTGATGTTGTTGGTAAAGGATATGAGTTTGAGGTTCCGAGTGTTATGTATCACGATGTTACAGCTAGTTACGTTTTACCAACTAACACCACATTGTCCGTAGGTGTAACTAACATTACTAACGAAAAACCTCCATATATTGAAACGGCTTTCAATGGTAATACTGATGAAAGTACATATCGATTATTTGGTCGTAGTTGGTTCTTAAGTGTCAACCAAAAGTTTTAAGAGTTAGCACTGTCTATTCCTGAAATAAGTTGACACTTATTTCTACCTAAAACGCCTGATGAAGCTCATCGGGCGTTTTGTATTTTAAGGCCAAATGGGGCTGTCATTGATTATATATGGCGACAGCTTCTGCCACCATCTGTCACGCCTCCTGCAGCGTTATTAGCTTATGTGTTATTCAATATGCCATTTACTCGCTCTGCTAACGCATTTTGATAGCAGTCCTATCCGTCTGCCATTGAGCATGTCACGCAATGATGACTGTGAACCGCTTGATAAGCGTTTAAGCAGTATTGTATTCCTCGATCTGAGTGGTGTATCAGCGGTTTATCTTGCAGCAGCCTTTGTGCTTGTTTGTACGCTGTTAGCAACTATCTTTTTTGAAATTATCATCAACATGATAGCCCACGATTTTTCGTGACTAGGCATCGGTTAGCAAGCTTAAATAGACTTCATGATTTTGCTGTGGCAGATAGGTAATATCAGCCATCCAGACCGGTATAGGTCGCAAAATACTCTGTAGAAAGGATTGTTCTAAAGTCTAGGCGTAAGTAAAGATTACCTGCTTGATGTTCTGGTCTAATCCCATCGGACAGTTAATTTTGAGACAGTATGGTCAATAAATTAAGAGGTCGATATGAGTCTGAAGAAATCACATAAGAGTTATCACCAGGCATTTAAAGATGAAGCTGTCTTGATGGTGCTAGAACAAGGTTATAGCGTTGCCGATGCGGCAAAGTCTCTTGGAGTCAGCACGAGCCTGCTTTACAACTGGAAGGAAAAACACCAAGCCCTGAAACAAGGTGTCACCTTAGAAGAGTCTGAGCGTGATGAGCTAAAACGATTACGTAAAGAAAACAAAGAATTACGAATGGAGAAAGAAATTCTAAAAATACCCAAGGGGCACACCGAGGCCAGCGCCTTCTTTGCGAAAGAAATGAAGTAAAATTTCGTTTCATCAAACGGCAATCCAACCTGTTTCCCGTAGCACTGTTATGTCGAGTAATGAGTGTAAGTAAATCAGGCTATTACGATTGGCATAAACGCCCTGCAAACGTGATAAGCCTTGAAACACTGAAGCTTTATCGCCTTGTTCGACAGTTATTTAAGCAAAGTCGAGGCAGCTTAGGGAATAGTGAAATGGTGAAAAAATTGCGCAAGGATAATGGAATGGACCCATCCACTTTAAATCGGCCTCGCAATGGGCCACGATGTAGTCGCTAAAACTCATCAGAAAGAGGACGGGTCCACCTATGAAGATTACTACAATCGGTTTAGATATCGCAAAGTCTGTTTTTCATGCTGTTGGTGTCGATAAAGCTGGCAAGTTAATTAAAAAGAAAATGCTTAGACGCAAGGACTTACTTCCCTTTCTTGCTCAAATTGAGCCGTGCCTGATTGTGATGGAAGCCTGTGGTGGGGCAAATTATTGGGCCAGAGAATTTGAGCTGTTGGGCCATAACGTCAAGCTAATCGCACCTCAATTTGTGGTGCCTTTTCGGCAAGGTAATAAAAATGACTACAACGATGCGCTAGCCATCGCTGAAGCTGCGCAGCGACCCAACATGCGGTTTGTAAAACCCAAAAGCGTCGAGCAGCAAGATGTGCAACTGCTCCACCGAATGCGC